>NZ_JBSGDT010000034.1:0-84360 GCF_053602515.1 Amycolatopsis sp. NPDC004368
CGCCACCAACGACGACGAACACGCCGTATCCACCGTCACAGCAGGACCCTCAAAACCAAACGAATACGCCACCCGACCCGACAACACACTCGACAACTTTCCAACCAGAGGGCTAGTGCCAGGCTCACTGCCGTCGTGTGGCAAAATCGGGCGGTATTCCGAGTTCATTGCGCCGATAAAAACACCGGTCCTACTTCCGGAAAGTGATAATGGATCGATTCGGCCGCGTTCCAAAGACTCCCAGGCCACCTCAAGTACCAGGCGCTGCTGCGGATCCATTGCCAGCGCCTCATGCGGCGAGATACCAAAGAACCCAGCATCGAAAAGATCCGCTCCCGAAAGGAACCCACCTTGATCGGTTGACAAGGAATCCGACTCACGGCTCCGCAATTCCGCGAGGTCCCAGCCTCGATTCTCAGGCAAGGGTCCGACCGCATCGCGGCCGTCGGCGACCAGATCCCAGAGCTGCTCCGGCGACTCGACACCACCCGGAAAGCGGCAAGCGATCCCTACTATTGCGACAGGTTCTTTCTGCCGGTATTCCACAGACTTCAGCTTCCGCCTAGCCTCGTAGAGCTCGGCAGCAGTCTGCTTCAGAAAGTGCCGCAGCTTGTCGTCGTCATTCATTGTCGCCTCATTCGATAACCTCGCGCCTCGACCTGGAGGCGACAGCAGTGCTCATAAACTCAGGAAATGCCAAGTTCTTTCCCAAGGAAGTCGTACATCTCGTCGTCGGAAGCCCCCGCCAGCCTGTCGGCGACCGCCGGCCCAGGGGCTGCCGCGTCTCCCTCAAGCGCAGCAAGCAACGACGTCAGCCTGCGGATCACTGCGGGCCGTTCCTCGGGGGCAAGTTTTCCGGACGTGACGGCGGTTTCCACTGAAGCCAGCCCGACGTCCGCGGTCACCTGCCGCGGCCCTACAGCGCCGGTTCCGGCGGTGGATTCGATCAGTAGATACCGAGCCAGGGCCGCCGGGTTGGGCTCGTCGAAAAGGAGCGTCGCCGGTAGTTTCAGACCGGTCTCGGCAGCGAGCCGGTTCCTAAGTTCTACTGAGGTTAGGGAATCAAAACCCATGTCGTGAAAAGACCGTCCATGATCGATCACGCTGTCGCCGGTGTGACCCAGCACGACTCTCGTTTGGTCGGCGATCAGCTCGAGCAGAGCGTGGCGACGTTCCGGTTCTGACAGCTCGGTGAGTTTCTCCATCAACACACCGCCACCTGTTCCGGTAGCCGTCGGCCGACGCAGTGAGCCCGATGGCAAGAGGCCGCGCAGAACGAGCGGAGCGTGCTCCCCTCCGGCACGCAACACCGCCGAATCGAGCTCCATCGCGACTACGGTGGCAGTTTCCGACTGCAGCGCGGAGTCGAACAAGGCGAGTCCTCGCTCGTCGTCCAACGGCGACATACCCGATCGGACTGACCGCTGAACGTCGCGGTCATTCAATGAGGCCGTCATCCCCGTCGGCTGTACCCAGAGTCCCCAAGCGATCGCGAGTGAGGGCAAGCCGAGCCCGCGCCGGTACTCGGCAATCGCGTCCAAGCCCGCGTTGGCAGCTGCGTAGTTCGTTTGGCCCGGAGTTCCCAAAGTGCCGGCAACTGAAGAAAACATGACGAAAGCGGCCAGATCCAGATCCGCTGTCAACTCGTGTAGATGCCAGGCCGCATCGACTTTGGGACGTAGCACAGTATCCAGGCGCTCATCGCTCATCGACGCGACCACGCCGTCGTCGAGCACACCGGCGGCGTGAATCACCGCAGTCAGTGGATGCTCAACCGCGATCGTGGACAACAGCCTCTCTACCTCGCGTCGTTCTGCCAGATCACAGGCAATCACTGAGACCTCGGCCCCTGCGCCTCTCAGCTCGGCTACGAAGTCGGCGGCACCTTCTGCCGTGTCACCGCGGCGGCTGGCCAACACAACGTGACGGGACCCGTGGTGATCGACCAAATGCCGCGCGATGACCCGGCCCAGCCCACCGGTGCCACCGGTGATCAGCACCGTGCCCGCAGAGTTCCAAGAACGAGAGTCTGGCCTCGGCCGAGGTAACCTCGCCAATCGGCCAACACGGACTTCCCCACCTCGGACGGTCAATTGCGGCTCACCAGAGGCCATGGCTTCGGCCAGAACGTCCCGTCGCAATGACTGGGCTGCCGATTCGGGTTCGGTGTCGATCAGCGTGAAACGACCCGGATGCTCGGCTTGAGCGGCGCGAACCAGGCCCCAAACCGCTCGGGCCGCGATACGGGCCGACGAGCAGCCCTCATCCCCGCCGATCGCGCCTTGCGTGAGAAAGGCAAGGCGCGAGCCGCTGAACCGCTCGTCAGCCAGCCAAGTCCGGAGGTGGGCCAACACACGCGTAGTGGCATTCCGCACTGCCTCGGAGATTCCTCGGTCACCTCCGCCCTCGACCGGAATGAGCACCACTTCTGGCGGCTCTCCGTCCGTGCCGAGCACCGCCTCCAGCTCGCTGAGACTCGCCACGGTCCGCGCCCCAGCGACCGCGACGGCGCGGCCGGGAAGCCGAGCGTCGACGACGACCCACGGCGCTCGCCGGTTTGCACCCCACGCGGAGCGAGATGCGCCGTCACCACGGAATCGGATCCACTGCAAATGGAAGAGCTGATCCTGACTGTACTGTGCGGCCGCCAGAATTCGGCGAGCCTCGAATTCTCGGGTAACCAGTGAATCGATCGACGCCACGAGGCGGCCATCAGCGTCGGTCATTCGCACCGCGACCGACCCGGTCCCGTCAGTGCTCAAGTGCACACGCAGAGCAGTGGCGCCTTGGGCGTACAGCCGGACTCCATTGAAGGAGAACGGCAGGTGCCGAGCCTCATCAGCTGTCCCGGTGAGCAAATGTACCTGGAACGCCCCGTCGAGCAGAACTGGATGCAAGCCGTACCGCGAGGCACTGTCTTGCTCTGTCTCAGGAAGTCGCACTTCGGCGAACACGTCGGAATCGGCGCGCCAAACTCGCCGCAGGCTTTGGAAAACCGGGCCGTAAGTAAGCCCGACAGCGGCGAGATCCTGATAGCAAGTATCGAGTGGAACGGCTTCCGCACCGACCGGCGGCCAAGGCCCTTCCTGCGGTCCGAAACGCGTTGCGTCCACCGCCGGCAGTTCCTGCGCGAGCACACCTGTGGCGTGCTCGATCCACTCCGAGGTCGACCCGTCGGTGTCCGGTCGGGAATGTAGACGCATAACCTGCCGACCCCGCTCATCCGGACTTTCGAGCACGATTCGCAGAGACAGGCCGCCCTGATGCGGAATGATCAGCGGCGCCTGGATCGTCAGTTCTTCGATGCCCGCGCAGCCGAGCTGGTCACCAGCCCTGGTGACCAGCTCGAGAACCCCTGCGCCGGGTAGCACGACCACACCGGCCACCACATGATCGGCCAACCACGGATGAGTCGCGAGCGACAACCGGGCAGTGAAGACGATCTCGTGCCGGCCCGGCAGTTCGACTGCGGCGTCGAGAAGCGGGTGGTCCATCGCCGTCTGACCGGCGGCAGTCACGTCACCGGCGCCTCGGTCGGTCTCAGGCCAGAACCGCTCGCGCTGAAACGGGTACGTCGGCAAGTCGACCCACTCGGCGCCCGCGACGGGGTCCAGCTCGCCGAACAGCGCCGGCCAATCAATGTCGGTGCCCAGCACGTGCAGCTCGGCGGCCGACTGCAGCAAACGATCCAGCCCGCCGCGCCCGCGCCGCAACGTTCCGACGACACTCGCGACCGCGCCGGCCTCTTCGATGGTCTCTTCCAGCGCCGAGGTCAAGACCGGGTGCGGGCTGACCTCGACGAACACCTGGTGCCCGGATTCCAGCAGAGTCCGAGCCGCCTGGTGTAAAAGAACCGGCTCCCGCAAATTGGCGTACCAGTAGTGTGCGCCCATCTCGGCGGGCTCGATCGGCGCGCCCGTGACCGTCGAGCACAGCGCGGTTCGAGAACTCCCCAGTGACACCGATCCCAACGCCACGAGTAGCTCCTCGCGGATGGCGTCCACCTCTGTTCCGTGTGAGGCGTAATCCACCGCGATCTTACGCGCTTCAACTCCTCGTTCGTTCAAGTACTCGACCAGCTCTTCGACCGACGGAGCGTCGCCGGACACCACCGTGGAGTCGGGGCCGTTGAGCGCCGCGACGGCTACCCGTCCTCGCCATTTCGCCAGCAGCTCCACTGTTTCTTCGCGACTGAGCCGCAACGAAGCCATCGCCCCGCGCCCGCTCAAGACAGTCAACGCCTGCGAGCGCAGCGCCACGATTCGTGCTGCTTCCTCAAGGCTCAAAACGCCTGCCACACACGCCGCTGCAATCTCACCCTGTGAATGTCCCATCACTGCATCAGGACGAAGCCCGGCCGACTGCCATAACTCGGCCAGGCTCACCATCATCGCCCACAGCGCGGGTTGCACCACGTCCACCTGCTGCAGTGCTACCGGATCAGCCAGCACCTCACGCAACGACCACGACACCCACGGGCTGAGTGCACGCTCGCAGGCCTCCAGCGCCATGCGGAACACCGACGAGGACTCACAAAGATCTTCGGCCATACCAGCCCATTGCGAACCTTGCCCCGCGAATACGAACACCACCCCGCTCATCTCACGGGCAATTCCTGACACCACTCGCGCGTCAGGCACACCCTCGGACAGAGCGGACATCCCTTCCACCAGGCCATCCCGATCATGAGCCAGGACCACCGCACGATGTTCGAACGCAGAGCGCTCTGTCACCAACGCACGCCCGAGATCCGCCAAGCCGAGGCTGTCGTGCTCCACGACATGTTCGACGAGGTGCGCTGCCTGAGCTCTCAACCCTGCCGGCGACCGAGCCGACACCACCCATGGCACCGCGACATCCGTGCTTCGGTCGGCGTCGAAGCGCTGGCCGGTCCTGCTGTGGCCTTCCGGCCGTACAGCCGCGAGAGCCGGTGGTTGTTCGATGATCACGTGGGCGTTTGTCCCGCTGATACCGAACGAAGAAACGCCGGCACGACGCGGGTGGTCGGTGCTGGGCCAAGGCACCGTTTCAGTCAGCAGCCGGACGTTGCCAGCGGTCCAGTCGACCTGCGACGTTGGCGTGTCGACGTGCAAGGTTCGGGGGACCAAGCCCTGCTCCATGGCCATCACCATCTTGATCACACCTGCCAGACCGGCCGCGGCCTGGGTGTGCCCGATGTTCGACTTCACGGAGCCCAGAAGGAGAGGACGATCAGCCGGCCGATCCTGCCCATACGTCGCCAGCAACGCCTGAGCCTCAATCGGATCACCCAATCGAGTGCCCGTGCCGTGGGCTTCGACTACGTCGACCTCAGCCGCGGAAATACCCGAGGCGGAGAGGGCCGTCCGAATCAAGCGTTGCTGTGAAAGCCCGTTAGGCGCCGTCAGCCCGTTCGACGCTCCATCCTGGTTGACCGCCGAGCCCCGGACCACTGCCCGAACCCGATGGCCACGCCGTCGAGCATCGGACAGTCGCTCGACTACGAGCACCTCCACGCCCTCCGACCACGCGGTGCCATCCGCCTCCTCCGCGAATGACTTGCACCGGCCGTCGGCAGACAGCCCGCCTTGCCGGTCGAACTCGACGAACATGCCCGGCGTGGACATGACCGCGACCCCGCCCACCACCGCCAGATCACAGTCACCCGAGCGCAACGCCTGACCCGCCTGGTGCAACGCCACCAACGACGACGAACACGCCGTATCCACCGTCACAGCAGGACCCTCAAAACCGAAGACGTAGGCCACCCGGCCCGACAAGACACTAGGTGAGATACCGGTCAGGACAAAACCTTGAGAACTCCCCGCAGTCTCGAGTCTCGGTCCGTATTCCTGCGGGCTAGCTCCGATATAGACACCCGTCGAGGTTCCACGAAGCGATTCAGGCTTGACTCCCGCCCGTTCCAACGCCTCCCACGTGGCTTCAAGAAGCAAGCGCTGCTGCGGATCCATCGCCAGTGCCTCGCGCGGCGCGATGTTGAAGAATTCCGCATCGAAGGTAGTCGCGTCGTAGAGAAACCCGCCCCGCCGCGCAGGAGCGGTCGCGCCGGCCAGGTCGTACACCGAGTCCAAGTCCCAGCCCCGATCCGCTGGAAATTCGCCGATCCCCTCGCCTCCTGCGGCTACCAGCTGCCACAGTTCCTCTGGGGACGAGACCCCACCGGGAAGCCGACAGGCCATGCCCACGATCGCCAGGGGGTCGTCTTCCGCCACAGCAAGGGCGTCTCCCGGTGCGCGCGGGGCTTCATCACCGCCGTTCGGCCCCGCAAGCTCGCTGAGAACACGGCCGGCCAGGGAAGCTATGGTCGGATTTTCGAAGACCACAGTTGCCGGCAATTTCAACCCGGTCGCCGCGTTGATGCGCCCGCTCAGCTCGACGGTCATGACCGAGTCGAAGCCCAGCTCTTTGAACGCGGTCTTCATCTCGACGAGTCTCGCGCTCGTGAATCCCAAGATGACAGCTGCTTCCTCACGGAGCAGATCGACCAGAAGCGCTTCTTGTGCTTTTCGGCTCATCCCGGTCAGCCGCGCCTTCAGGCCGTCGGTCTCCGGCAGGGGATCGTCGTGCGAATCACTCTGACGCGAATCCGGTACGCTGACGGCGGTGGGAGAAAAGTCGCGATTTGTTAGAGGCTTGTCCGACCAATACCGTTCACGCTGAAAGGCATAAGTCGGTAAGTCCACCCACGGTTCACGTCCGGACACCTCGGGCGCCGTCAACACAGCGGTCCAGTCCACACTCGCACCGTGCACGTGCAGCTCAGCCAGAGCGCTGAGCACCGTCACCGCGTCGTCGCGATCTTTGCGCGCGACCGGAACGACCAAAGCACCATCGATGCCACTCTGCTCGATCGTCTCGGTGGTCAGCGCCGACAGCGTGGCATCCGGACCCAGATGCACGAACCGAGTGACGCCCTCACCGGCCAGAGCGCG
This sequence comes from Amycolatopsis sp. NPDC004368, assembly GCF_053602515.1. Lineage (NCBI taxonomy): Bacteria > Bacillati > Actinomycetota > Actinomycetes > Pseudonocardiales > Pseudonocardiaceae > Amycolatopsis > Amycolatopsis sp. NPDC004368. The sequence goes on from NZ_JBSGDT010000034.1 coordinate 6,933, forward strand.
GATGCTGTCGGCGAACCGCACTGTGGCCCTGACCTGCCCGACCCAGTAGCCCGGATCCGACAGGTCCGCACGCCGTCCGGTCACCGTCGAAATGATCGGCAGAGCGGGAGTTTGGAACGACAGCTGTGATACAACGTCGCCGAATTCCTGGAGCATCGGTTCCATCAACGGCGAGTGGAAAGCGTGAGAGACCCTCAGCCTGCGAGTCTCGAATCCACGAGCAGTAAAATGCGCTTCGAGCTCATCGACCGCGGTTTGCGCGCCAGACAGCACGACCGCGCTGGGGGCGTTGACCGCTGCGACGGACACTTGATCCGCCCGCTCGGCCACCAGGTCTGCCACAGCCCGTTCATCGGCCCGAACCGCAAGCATCACCCCTCCGGTCGGCAACTTCTGCATCAACCGACCCCGGGAAACCACCAGCCGGCACGCATCCGGAAGCGAAAGCACCCCCGCGACATACGCTGCCGAGATCTCACCGATCGAATGCCCGGCCACAAAGTCCGGCGACACGCCCCATGACTGCAGCAAGCGGAAAATCGCCACTTCAAACGCGAACAGCGCAGGTTGCGCGAACTCGGTACGACCCAGGGTGGGAGCGTAAGCCGCATCGCCGAACATCAGCTCGCCGAGCGGTCGCGGCAGCGCTTCGTCGACCAGACGGCAGACGCTGTCGAAGGACTCGGCAAAGACCGGGAACCTGGCGTGCAGCTGGCGGCCCATCCCGATCCGCTGTGAACCCTGCCCCGCGAAGACGAACGCGACAGCGCCCGCGTCATAGGTAACCCCGGAAGCAACCCGCGTGTCGGCCTTACCCTCGGCCAAAGCCGACAATCCCGACAACAGATCGGCACGATCGCGGCCTACCACAACCGCCCGGTGCTCGAGTGTCGAACGCCTGGTGACAAGTGCCAAACCGACGTCGACGGGATCCACCGCTGAATGCCGTGTCACGTGTTCAGCCAAAGACGCTGCCTGTCCTCGCAACCCGGCTTTCGACCGCGCCGAGATCACCCACGCAGAGACTCGGCCGCTTACAGAGCGGCCGAGGTTTGCCGTCGGCGCAATTCCCGGCTCCACAACCTCTGCCTGCGGCCGACTGGATACCACAACGTGGCAGTTCGTACCGCCCATGCCGAAGGACGACACTCCCGCCAGTAGTTCGCCGGTGCTGCCGTTCTCGCGGTACGGCCAGGCTTGGAGCCGATCCGCAACGCGAAGATGCCATCCGCCGAAGTCGATACCGGGGTTCGGCTGCCGAAAGTTCAGGCTCGGTGGAACGGTGCGGTGGCTTAGGGCCAGCGCTGTCTTCACCAGCCCGGCGACACCCGCCGCGCCCTCCAGGTGACCGATGTTGGTTTTCACCGAACCGACAAGCAAGGGGCGGCGCGGATCGCGCCGAGCGCCCAGGACCGCACCCAGCGCGCCTGCCTCGATCGGATCTCCCACCCCCGTTCCGGTTCCATGCAGTTCCACGTAGTCAACCTCGCACGGGTCGACTCCGGCCCTGCGGTAAGCCTCTCGCAAGACCTCCCGCTGAGCATCCAGGCTCGGGGTCAGCAGACTGTCGCCGCCGCCGTCGTTGTTCACTGCGCTGCCCCGGATCACGCAGTACACTCGATTGCCGTCTGCCATAGCCTGAATCAGCGGCTTCAATACGACGAAAGCACCCCCCTCGCCGCGGACGAAACCGTTGGCCCGTGCGTCGAATGTGTAGCACTGCCCGTCCGGCGACAGGCCACCCATCCGGGCCAGCGCCAGTGTGCTTTGGGGAATCAGGTTCAGATTCACGCCGCCCACCAGCGCAAGTCCGCAGTCGCCGGCACGCAAACTCTCCGCAGCCATGTGCACGGCCACCAGGGATGACGACTGCCCAGTATCGATAGTCAAGCTCGGACCGGTCGCCCTCAGGAAGTAGGATAGACGGTTGGCGATCATGCCACGACTGATGCCGGCGGCACTGTGATGCCCGATGCTCGAGCCGCCCTGCGCGAAGGTCAGCGCGGCATAGTCGTTCCCCATCGAGCCCACGAACACCCCAGCCCGCTCACCGCGCAGGTTGGCAGGAATGATGCCAGCATCTTCGAGAGCCTCCCAGCCCAGTTCCAGAACCAGGCGCTGCTGCGGATCCATCTCCGCCGCTTCGCGGGGTGAGATACCGAAGAAGCCTGCATCGAACCACTCGAGGTCATCGACGAATCCGCCCCACCGCGCATGCAGAGGCTCCGACGCGAACAGGTCGTCGCCGAAAGAACCGACCATCTCCCGTCGAGACTCGGGAAGCAAGCCGACCCCGCTCATTCCTCTGCTCAGCAGGTTCCAAAACGCATCAGGACGGTCCGCTTTGGGCAACCGGCACGACACACCAACGACAGCGATCAATCCACGATCAGAGGAAGAGTCAGAACGAGGCAACATCACACTCACCTGAAGGTTCGACAGCAGCGGAGCCGAGAACACGATACTTGCGCTAAAAGCACATTCAAACAGAGAACCCAAAATGAGCCATTCCCCGATACGCATGACCCATTTTTACCAGCACCGTGTTTTTGCTTTAAGATTTCACATCTTCCTGTATCCGAAATAGTGACGCGCACATATTACCAATATTCCCATTATGCATGAAACCGAAAGTTTCCAACCACCAACTGTGACTCAGATCACCGGGGATATTTGGTGCAAAATCTATTACAAATTCGAATGACAAGTTCCAACCCTTATGTCAAGGGGATTATCGTTCAATTTTTCTTGACCGATAGATCAATCTTCTCGGCCCACCAGCAATCGCCCACCACAGCTGACGGTGTCACCCGGCCGTGGTTCGAGAGCGGCAACTTCAGCTGCCGGCCGGCGTTCGCCCATCTCATCGCACGAATCAAACTCCACGACCAGAGCCTGGCGTCTCCGCGCCCACCGAGCGGATAGCCCCCAGCAGAGCTATCGGCACCCACCAGCGTCGATCACACACCCCGGCCATCGTTTCAGGCTGTCACCCGCCGCGTACCGAGGTCACAGATGACGAAGCCGCCCGAACGGCAGTCTTGTCGACGAAGGTGCGGAAGGCCGTCCGCATGCGGCGTAGCATCGGGCACACACGATCAGCCGGAGTCGTGGCGGCAAACCTCGACCAAGCCCCATTGGGTTGTTTTGGTGTTGTAACGGGGGAGTGGTGGCGGGACGGGGTGGTCTTGCTGGGTATGGGTGAAGCCCTCGGCAAGATCGAGATGTGGGTCAATCACCCGCCGAGGGCTTCGAGCCTCTTTCCTACCAGGTGAGTCTTCCCCTGTCGCGGCAGACCCTGTCCATGGTCGCCGAGCTGATCCGTGTTCACCGGGGCCGGGTGCGCTCACGCTGGCGCAAAGCCAGCCCGGGCGGGCAGGCGCTGGTGGTGCTGGCCGTGTTGCGTCACGATCCGCGTCTGGCCGACCGGGGTGGCGGCATGGGGGTGTCGGCCTCCACGGTGCGGCGCTGGGTGCTGGAAGTCATCGGCCTGCTGGCCGCACGTGCCGCACGGATGGCCCGTGTCCTGCGCCGGCTGAGCGGCCAGGGCGCGGCCGTGGTGCTGGTGGACGGGACCCTGATCCGGACCCGTCGCCGCACCGGCCGGGCCAACCGCGCGAACTACAACGGCAAACACAGACACCACGGCCTGATCGCCCTCGCCCTCACCGACGAGAACGGCCGCCTGTTGTGGATCTCGGCCGTGCTGGCGGGCAAGACCGCCGACATCACCGCCGCCCGCCGGCTACGCCTGCGTGAACGCCTCCACCACCACGGCCTGACCCCGGCCGCGGACAAAGGGTTCCCGGGCTGGCACAAAGACGTCCGCACCACCCGCCACTGCCCCATCTGCGGTGGGGTCGCTCAGCAGATCGTGCTCACCCCCTACAAAGCCGAAGCCCGCCGGCCGCTGACGAGAGCGCAGAAACAGGCCAACACGGCGTTCGCCGCGATGCGGTGCGCGGTCGAAGGCGGCTTCGCCGCCCTCAAACACTGGCGCATCCTCACCAAACTCCGGATGGCACCACGGCATGCCACCACATTGCTACGCGCTCTGCTCGTGCTCACCCAGCACGAACAAAACGTCCGCGATCGCGCCCGGGCCAGGACAGTCTGACCACTACCACACCCAACCACCCCACCCCGACCAGCCCAAACCACGATGAAAAACCCCATTGCCGGTCCGCGAGGGCGCCGCGCGAGGGCAAGCCGGCCTGCCTGGCGGTGCCGGCGATGGCCACCCACGAACCGTTCTACGCCTTCAAACCCCCGTCGAGAGCAAGTCGATCCTTACCCTGGCAACTCGCAGAGAAAGCCAGCTTCGGCATCGCGAGGCGAGTCCCCGCCGGCCCGCCGCGTGACCAGTCCAGCCGAGGCCGATCACCTTCAGCGGCCGTCGCACCGGCCTCTTCGGCCCGACGACCTGACCGATAGCCATGCCGCGCCGCTGCAGTACCAGCAGATCGATTCACCTCTGCTACAGCGTGTGGCACCGCGCTGCCCCAGCCCGCCGGCGAGACTCCCCGCTCGGAAGCGGACCTCTGCCAAAGGCGCCACAGGCGGACGTTATCGGCCACGAACGTCGAATGCGGGGACAGGCTCACGGGCACAAGCCGGGGATCAAGTCGAGCGGCGAAGCTGAGCCGGCCGGCACGATCTGCGTCCGCTTCGGCCGAGGCAAGGCCGCCCCGTCCAGGACTGCCTTCTCCGGGGCGCTGAGCCCCGGGGCGCCAGAGTGAGCCCGCAAGCTGATCACCGAGGACTGCCGGTGCCCGCGCAGTGGGCGTCCTGCCGCGTCGGCACCAAGCTCAAGGACTTCCGACGGGAATCCGTTCGCTACCGTGCCTCACGCCCGCGAGGCGATTCCCGAACTGATCGCCGCCGGAATGGGACCCTCGTGCCGCGTATCGGAATCACCGGGCGCCCCACCCTGGCCGAGGCGGCAATCCCCGTCGTCGCCGACGGCATCAGCAACGCCCTCACCGACCATCGGCCCGAAGACACCGTCGGAGTGACCTGCCTGGCCCCGCGGAGCCGACCAGGTCTTCGCCCGCGGCGTGCTGGAGCTCGGCACCTCGAGGTCGTGTTCCCCGCCGCCGGCGACCGCGAACGCAAGGTCAAACCGGACAACCTCGCCGAGTTCGGCGAGCTCCTCGCCAAGGCCGACACCGTCACGACGCTGCCGTTCGACGAGCCCAACCGAGCCGCGTACCGCCAGCGAACACGTCCTCGACACCGTCGGCAGCATGGTCGCGGTCTGGGACGGCGGCCTCTCCGGCGGACACGGCGGCGCCGCCGTGAAGGTGAGGAGGCCCCGGCACCACGCGAACCTTCACCGCGCGTTGTCGTACCGGCAGCTATCCGATATCAATCGCGTCGCTTCGACCGGAAACGACCCGCATCTCGATGCGCTGTCGATCCGCCTCCACACGCCAGACGCTTGCCGCCGCGGTGAAGCTCCGGCCCCTGCGAGCGATCGATCTCACTCACGCGGACTGCACGGCCCGGCTGTACGAGAGGGACGCCTCCAGCCGGAACAGCCGGGGTCGCCCAGACTGCTGGCCGCTCTGGCCGAGCACACCGCACAGCGAAACCCTGACGGCAATGGCGGTGAACGGCTCCTTCGCGCACGCAGGGGCACACCGATGCAGAGCTCACGTCACGAAGCCCTGTGGTCACGGCCGGGCCAGCACTTGCCCTGGATCGGCGCAGCCGGGATCACGGCGCACTGGCTCACCTGCACCACGTTGACCTGGGTCGAGCGCAACTTCGGCGACCATCGAGGAGCTCGCGGCCGCGGTGGCGGCTCTGACCGGTGAGCCCCACCCGCTCGCACTCTGCCCCCTTGAAGGCCCGCGTCCACGCCTGGCGCGAACCATCATCGCGAGCCTCGATCGTCAGCCGTCGTCGCTGTCACGACGCCACGCGGGCCTCCTGGGCACCTCGAAGCGGCGCGATCTTCTGGCTTCGAATGCGCCGTAGACATCCGATCAATGTGTGCAGTTGGCCCCTAGCCGACCCTTCACACCTACCTCTTGTCGCCCAATCTTCGGGCGACAAGAGGTAGGTGACGAGCGCCCAATCGAGCCACCTCCCTCGGGTCCGCAGCTTGGCGTCGGCTAGGCTTCCTCGTATGACATCCCCGATTCGGGGATCTATCACCGGATCTCTCTACAAAGCGACTGCTTAGAATGCAGGGTAACGGCGATCCGACGAGACTCAAGTCCGCGGCCCGGAGAGACCGGCTGCGCTGCTCTGCGCGCCCGGCGTCAGCGCGGCAGCACCCGCACCAGCCCGCGATCGGCGTCGACCTCCACGAGGTCGCCCGTGGTGATGTGGGTGACCGGGTCGGCGTCGAGGTCCGTGACGGCCGGGACGCGGGTCACGATCGCGCCGAGGGCGGCCTTCGTGGTGAGGCGGGTGAAGACCATGGCCAGGGGTGCGGTGCCGAGCAGGCGCGTCGACTGGAAGAAGCCCGACCAGCCCGAGGAGCCCTTGGCGCCGGGGAACACCAGGACCTTGCCGGTGAAGCAGACGCCGAACAGTTCGTGCCGGCGTTCGATGATCGTGCCGGTCGCGGGGTCGATCCCGCCCCAGCCCGAGATCGTTTCGTGCGACACCAGCGCCTCGCCGAGGACCCGGCCGGGCACGATCCCGCGGCCGCGGAGCACTGCCCCCGCCGCCGTCATCGGCCGGCCTTCGCGAGCGAGCCGCGCCACCGGCCGGTGACGGCGGCGTCGACGCATTCCTCGAGCGTGCCGAACCACGCCTCGATCCCGAGGATCGCCGGCAGGTAGTGGGCCTGCTTCGCGGAATCGGTCGCGAACACCCTGGTCCCCTTCGGCGCCACGCGCGACATGGCCGGGCAGGAGTCGGTGAGGACGCGGCCGCCGGCGCGCCGGATGGTGTCGGTCCAGCCGTTGCGGTCGGCGACCGTGCGCAGCGCCCGCGGGGTCATCAGCCACAGTTCGCAGCTCTCCGACAGCGTCCGGCCTTCGAGCGCGCGGGCGACCCGGCCGATCTGCTCCAGGGAGGCGTGCGGGCAGCCGATGAGCACGAAGTCGACGTCCTCGCTCTGCCCGATCGAGTTCAGCGACTCGTACACCGCACGACGTTCGGCTTCGCCGTAGCGGATCGGCTCCGGGATCGGGCCGCCACCGAACGCGGCTTCGAGCGTCGGCGCGTCGGGGGTCCGGCCCGGCAGGTGGTACATCTCGACCCCGCCCGAGGACGCGGCGGCGGCACCGAAGTGCTTGAGGTCGGCCAAATCCGGAGACCCGAGGTCGCCGATCACCACGGGCCGCTCCTCCTGGACGACGTCGCCGGCGAAGTAGCCGAGCAGCCCCCAGTCCTGGAACCCGTCGAGGGCCAACGTGGTCTCGATCAGGTGCGTGCCGAAGCGGTTCTCCCGGTGGTGGTTGCCCCAGCACGGGATCCGGCCGGTCAGGCTCGCGGCACCGGTCGACGCACCGCCTTCGCAGTTGGTGCGCGCGCCCAGCACGGAATTGGCGTAGACGACCGCCGAGGACTCCATCCACGCGATGTGCTCGCCGTAGGTCGGGAGGTTGCCCACCTGGTACGGCGTGCAGGTCGCCAGCACGTTCACCCCGCGGCTGGTGGCGAACGCCTCGGCCTCGGCCTGCAGGTCGATCTTGTGCTCGGGGTAGGGCATGATGCCGCGGGCGTCCTCGCCGAACCCGTGCTGCAGCTGGCAGGTCGGGACCGCCATCGGCGGGATCTCCAGCTCGTCGTCGCAGTCGAGGCTGATGACCGAGAACGCCTTCGCCCAGCCCCCTTCGGCCACGAGCTTTTCCTTGGCCGGTGAGGGTTGTGTCGTCGTGCCCGCGACATTGCGGGTCTCGCACAGCCGCTCGGCGCCGAGCGCGTCGGCGTACCGGATCAGCAGGTCCATTGCCGCCGCGACCGCGCCGCCCTCGGCTCCGTCACGCATCCGCTTCTCTTCGTCGGTCAGCCACACCACCGCTCAGCCCTCCACGTTGTCGCGGATGCGGTCACGCAACGCCGCCAGGTCGACGTCGTGGACGTCGCCACCGAAGGTCAGGTCCAGCGCGTGCGCGGCCGCGCTGCCCATGGCCGAGCACGGACCCATGACCCGGACACTCGACAGCGCCGCCGCATCGCCGTCGACGCACCGGCCGGCCGCGACCAGGTTCCGGGCGTGCGGCGAAGTCAGGCTGCGCAGCGGCACGTAGTGGACGTGGTCCGGCTCGAACGTCTCCCACGCGTAACCCGACGCGCGGTCGTGCAGCTCGACCGGCCACGCCGTGCGCGCCACCGCGTCCTCGAACGCGGTGCCGGCGCGGACCTCGTCGAGGGTGAGCTGGTGGTCGGCGGCCAGCCACCGCGTCTGCCGGCGGCCCGGAAACCCGTACGCCAGCACGGAAGCGTCCTTGAACGCGGCCGGGAACTCGGTGCGCAGGAACTCCACGACCCGGTCCGCCTGCGCCCGGCCGCGCAGCTGCGCCTCGGTCGCCTCGACCGCGCTCAGCGGCGCCTCGACGTGGGTCATGTTCATCACGGCGGTGTTGCGCCCCGGGAAGAAGAAGGCAAGTCCGTCCCGCCGGATGAGGCCGTACTCGTCGGCCTTCTCGTCGATGCGGGCGACCAGCTCGGCCGGATCGGGTCTGGCCGACTCGACGAGCCCGGTGAGCCGGATCTGCTGCGAGCCCCACACGGTCCGCTCCGGCACCCGGCACGGCAACCCGGCCTCCCAGGCCAGCGCGGCGTCGCCGGTGGCGTCCACAAAACCCCGGGCGCGCACCGAGACCGGGCCGTAGCGGGTCGCGAAGTCCACCTGCTCGATCACCTCGCCATCGAGTCCGACCGCGCTGATCGACGCCCCCAGCACCACCCTGATCCCCAGCTCCGACACGAGGTTCTCGAACCAGCGGCCCAGAGCCACCTCGTTGTAGGGCACGGTCTGGGTGTGCGTGCGGTTGTACGCGATGTCGCCGGTGCGCTCCAGTGCCGGGAACATCTCGTCGAAGATGCCGTGGGTCAGCTGGTGGTATTCGGGCGCGTTGCCGTAGATCCCGCAGAACAGCCCGATCATCGAGTTCACGCACTGTCCACCCAGGACCGGCAGCGCGTCGACGAGCACCACGTCGCGGCCGAGCCGTTTCGCGTCGATCGCGGCCGTGAGGCCGGCGATCCCCGCGCCGACGACGAGGAGGTCGGCCTCGAGCGTTTCGGCGGAGCGGTCGGCGGGCCGGGTGACGGTGTCGATCCGCAGCGTGGACAGTGCGTGAGGCAAGAAGAACTCCTTAGGACGAGGTGGACGAACGGCGCAGCGTCGCGCCCCGGTCGAGCGGCACGACGGCGTCGGCGTACACACCGAGCCACGAACCGGGGCGAGCGGGCCACGTCTGCGGCGCCCGGGTGCCGAAGTAGTCGGCGAGCCGGCGGTCGAGTTCGGCCGGCGCCACGAGCAGGTCGACCGTGCGGGCCGGCACGTCGATCGCGATCTCGTCGCCGGTGCGCACGACCCCGAGCGGGCCGGGCACACCGCCTTCGGGCGTGACTTCCCCGACGACGATGCCTTTGTTGACCAGCCCGGAGAGCTGCCCGTCGGTGACGAAGGCGACCTGTTCGCTCAGCCCGGCACCGTTCAGCGCGAACACCACGGCCGACGCCATGCCCATCCCGGGTGTTCCGGTGACGCCCAGTCCGCGGAGCACGAGCACCTCACCGGGTTGCACCTCGCCGCGCTCGATCGCGGCGGTGGCCTCGGGCGCCGACTCGTAAACCCGCGCCGGGCCGCGGAAAGCCCGCGCCCGCGTCTCGGTCACGGAGAGTTTCACGATCCCGGTGCCGGGACAGAGAGTGCCGCGCATCAGCACGATCGTCGACTCCGGCCGGATCGGCTCGGCCCGGATCACGGTCGCGTCGACCACCGCGCCGGCGAGGTTCTCGGCCATCGTGCGGCCGTTCATGGTCTCCACCGAGCCGTCGACGACGTCGCCGAGCTGGGCCAGCACCGCGCGGGCGCCCCCGGCGTCGTCGAACTGCTCGATCGAGACCGGGCCGTTGGGCCGCACGGCCGTGAGCGGGCCGACTTCGCGGCCGAGCTCCTCGAAGAGGCCGTGCACGTCGAAGTCGCCGGGCAGCTCGGCGGCGATCGCCTCGAGGTGCTTGACCGCGTTGATCGATCCGCTCACCGCGATCACCGCGGCCACCGCGTTGCGGACCGCACCGGCCGTCATCACGGTGCTGGGCCGCCGATCGGCCGCCACCGCAGCCAGAATCGCGGCACCCGAGGCGCGGACCGCGGCCCACATCGTGGCGCCGTTGGCGCGGGTCGGCGCCGTGCCGGGCAGCGCCATGCCGAGCGCCTCGGCGACGATGTGCATCGTGTTGGCTGTGCCCATGCCGGTGCAGACGCCGGGGCTGGTGATCGCGCGATCCGACTCGGCGCACAGGTCCTCGAAGGTGATCGCGCCCGAAGCCAGCTTCCCGGCGTCCACGAACACGTCCTCGATGTCCACGCGCCGGCCGCTGTCGAGGGCCCCGCAGCTGTGGTAGCCGCAGGCGATGACCAGCGTCGGCACATCGGTGCGCGCGGCGGCCATCAGCTGCCCCGGCGTGGTCTTGTCGCACGAGGCCAGGCAGACCATGCCGTCGAGCTGGGCGCCCTCCACGACGGCTTCGATGTCGAAGGACACCAGGTCACGGCCCGAGAGGACGTAACCACCGCCGCGGCCGGCGGCCATGATGAAATCGGTCGGCGCCACCGTGCGGATCTCGAACGCCAGCCCGCCCGCGGCGTCGATCGACTCCCGCACCGCGGCGGCGATCGGGTCGAGGTGCGAGAAGCACGGGGCCAGGCCGGACGACGAGTTGACCACGGCGATCTTGGGCCGCCGGATCTGCTCGTCGGTGTAGCCCATCGACTTCCACTGCGTCCGGGTCGTCGCCCAGCGGGGCGAGCCGACCGGGTGGTTGCTGCGCGTGGCTCCTCCTTCGGTTCGCGGCGGGGTCATTCGGCCGCCTGCGTCGCCCGGCCCGATTCGACCGGCGTGCCGAGCAGCACGGTGCCCTTGGTCTCCGGGCCGATCCACGCGCCGATGAAGAAGAGCACTCCGCCGAGCACGATCAGCACCACCGCGGTGTACTCGTACGGCAGCACCGTCTGCAGCACGGTGATCCAGACGCTGTAGAGCGCGGGCAGGATGAGGCTGAGGGTGTAGACGGTGCCGTAGCCCGAGGAGCGGACTCCGGCGCCGAAGCGCTCGTTGAGGTACACGACCAGGCAGCCGAGCGGCGCGTTGGGCAGCACGAAGGCGACGAACGCGACGATGCCGATCGGCAGGAACCCGGCGCCGGACCGCGCGAGCAGCACGAGGACCACGTACGCGACGCTCGCCCCGACGGTGATGGCGACGGCGCACCCCAGCAGCAGTTTCCGGCGGCCGATCCGCTGGCCCAGCACGCCGGCGAGGATCATGCCGATGATCGTCGCGACGTTGGCGATGATCTCCAGCGTGCTCACGTTGGACGGGTTCTGGTGCAGCACGCCGACGAGGAGCCCGGGCATGAAGGACAGCACGATCTGGGCGGCGAACCACATACCGGTCATCAGGAGGAAAACCTGCCCGAAACCGCGGATGTTGCGCCGGCTGAACAGTTCGAAAAGCGGCGCGCGATTTCCCTTGCGCGATTTCTTGAGCTCTTCGAGGTCGACCTCTTTGACCCGCGAATAGTAGGCGACGTACGCGATTCCGAGCACGAAGCCGAAGAAGAAGGGAATGCGCCAGCCCCAGGATTGCAGGTCCGGGCCGGAGAACCGTTCCAGCACCACGAGCTGGATCACGCTGATGAGAGTGATGGCCGCGGGCGCGCCGGCCGCCATCACACCGCCGACCAGCCCGCGCCGGCTCATCGGCGAGCGTTCGATGGCCAGCGGCACCGGCCCGGCGTAGCCGCCGCCCAGGAAGACGCCGCCGATCAGGCGGAGCAGGATCAAGCCGACGATCGAGCCATAACCCCAGGTCGCGTACCCCGGCATCAACCCGATGAGCAGCGTGACGATCGTGAACCCGACGCCGGTGATCAGGGTGACGCGGCGGCGTCCGATCTTGTCGGCCAGGTTGCCGAAGATCGGCCCGCCGATCGGCCGGCCCAGCAGGGTGACGACGAAGATGACCGTCACCAGCGTGACCTTGGTCGTGGCCGGCATGGAGGGCGGTTCGAAGTAGTCCATCACCGCCGGCAGCACGAGTGCGGGCAGATAGATGTCGAAGCTGTCGACGAACAATGAGAGGATGCCGCCGACGATCGATCGTCGTGCTTCCGGAGTCAGTCGCTCGTCTGGCGTGGATACGGTCGTCGACATCCAGGGAATTCCTTCCGATCACGAATACCGCTCCGCTGCGATATGTCGCTGACAACGAAGGAGTCTAGGAATCCCCGTCGGAGCCCGGAAGTCAGAAATCCTGATCCCGATAATCAGCCTGGGTTATGGTTGGCACCCCCAGCCCAGCCGCTCAGCCCAGCGCCTCGCCGATGCCGCGCAACGCCTCGCGCAGCCAGGCGTGCGCGGGATCGAGGTCGAGATCGTCGTGCCACCACAGCGTTTCGACGATCCCCTCCGGCTCCCCGGGGCACTCCAGCACGGAGATGTCGGAGTGCTGCGCGAACTCGGCGGCGAGCCGGCGCTGCACGAGCGCGATCCGGTGGGTGCCGACCACGAGCGCGGGCACGGCCTGGTAGCTCTCCACGCTCATCGCGACGCGCGGCGCGAGCCCCAGCGCGGCGAGCCGGCGCGACACCGGCGGCAGCGGCACACCCGGCTCCCGGTGGTACGGCACGACCCAGTCGAGCCGCTGCAGGTCCGCCAGGGTGAGCCCGGCGCTGCCGAGGTCGTGGCCGGCCCACACGACGCAGACCCACTCATCGCGGAACAGCTCGGCCGAGCGCAGCCGCGGCAGTTCCTCCAGCTCGATCGGCGGCGCGACCACCCCGTCGACGAACCGGACGACCCGCGGCAGGTCCGCGCTGAGCGACTCGCGCACGAGCCGGATCCGCAGCCGGGCCCGCGGCGCCTCCCGCTCGAACAACTCGGCCAGCGGCTGCCCGATCACGGCGAGCGTGTAGTCGGCCATCAGCAACGTGAACTCGCGCACCGACGTACCGGGCGCGAAGCTCGACCCGGTGGCGAACAGCTGCTCGGCCGCCGCGCACACGTCCTCGACCTGGCGTCCGAGCTGCCGGGCCAGCGGGGTCAGGACGTAGCCGCGGCCCTCGCGGACCAGCAGCTCGTCGTCGAAGTGCCGGCGCAGCCGCGCCAGTGCCGCGCTCAACGCCGGCTGACTGACCCCGACCCGCTCCGCCGCGCGCGTCACATTCCGCTCGCGCAGCAGCTCCCGGAGCACCACGAGCAGGTTCAGGTCGAGCCCGGCCAGCTGCGTCGTCCGCCTGCTCACCCGGCTCCACCCGCTCTGTTCCCGGCCATTCCGGAAACCTTACGGTGCCGCGTGAGGCCACTGCCGCAGGATCGTTCAGGTTGACCCGCTGTGGTCGGACTGGTCATACTCGCAGGCCGGTCGGGGTCTGTGCGCCGGGCATGCCGAAACGTCCCGATCCGAGCGGCTACCGGACTCCGGGGAAGGAAACGGCCGGCGCGGCGAGGCGGCCCGGTGGTCAGCCGGCCAGCTCGACGACGATCTTGGCGATGCGGCGCTCCCGCGTCTCCGGCCGCTTGGCCGAGGCCACCCCTTCGGCTCGCTCCCGTTGCGCGGTATGGGAAAGCCGGTCGAAGGCCGCCCGGGCGCCGGGGTGTGCGCCGAGTGCGGCGGCGAGGTCGTCCGGGAGCTCGACGGTGCGCTGCGCGGTGTCGAGCTCCACCGTGACCTCGACCTCGTCGCCCGCGGCGACGCCGGCGGCCTCGCGGTTGGCCACGCTGAGCGGCAGCATGAGCGCGCCGCCGTACACCGCGATCGTGCTGCGGTAGGTGTGCGCGCCGAGCGTGACCAGGACCCGCGGCCGCTTGCCCGAGTCCAACGCCGCGACCACGTCGGCCGGCACGGTGAACCCGGTCGCCGTCCTGCCGCCCAGCTCGATCCGGGTGACGAACGTTGCGCTCACGGCTTCCCCAGCGGTGACGACGGTGCGCCCCGAGCGCACCCCCGCGAAGAGCCGCGCGGCCGACACCGGGCTCGGGTGATGAGCAAGCGCTTAGAATGAGCAGCGGTTCACGCACGCCGGGCGCGGCAGCAGATCTGGGAGGATCGCCGGATGACGACTTCGCTCTCGGCCGAGCTGTGGCCCGACGTGCAGCCCGAGACCGCGCGCCGGCTCATGCTCGCCGGCGTGGAGTCCTTCGCCAAGCGTGGTTACCACGCCACGACCACGCGCGACATCGCCGGCGCCGCGGGCATGAGCCCCGCCGCGCTGTACGTGCACTTCCCCTCGAAGGCCGCGCTGCTGTTCGAGATCAGCCGCAGCGGCCACGAGCAGACCCTGGCGCTGGTGGAGAACGCGCTGGAGCGGGCCGAGGACCCGGTCGGGCGCATCCGGCTCGTCGTCGAGGACTTCGTGGCCTGGCACGCGCGGCGGCACACGGTGGCGCGGGTCGTGCAGTACGAGCTCAACGCCCTGCCGGAGAAGGAGTTCGAGGTCGTCACCGAGCTGCGGCGGCGCATCGAGCGCATCGTGCGGGACGTGATCAGCGCGGGCGCCGCGTCCGGCGCGTTCTCCGTCGCCGACCCGCACACGGCGGCGCGGGCGGTGCTGTCCCTGGGCGTGGACGTGGCCCGCTGGTACAGCGAGCGCACCCGCCAGACGCCGGCCGCGCTCGGCAAGGAGTACGGCGAGCTGGTGCTGCGGATGCTCGGGGTGCCCGAGAGCTCAGTCTGAGCGCCGGCTGCCGGCTGCTGCCGCGGCGAAGCGTTCGGCGACACGGGCCAGCCGGTCGACCAGACCCGGCGGGGCGTCCTCCACCACGAAGTCGTAGTCCCACTGCGCCAGGTAGAAGGGCGCCGCGGCGAGGTCGGTCAGGCCGGTGCGCAGCCGGCAGGTGTGCGCGTCCACGGGCTCGACCACGCCGGCGGTCGGCGGTACGCGCGCCGCGAGCACCTCGGCGGGCACCGCCACGCGCAGGGTCACCTGATGGGGATAAGGGGCGGCGGAGATCGCCTGCGACACGTACGCGGCGAGGTCGTGCGCGGGCGGTTCGCGCGGGGTGAAGCGGAACCCGGGCACGGGCACGTCGTCGAGGCGGTCGACGCGGAACGTGCGCCAGCCGTCGCGGCCCAGGTCGTAGGCAACGAGGTACCAGCGGCGGCCGGTGTGGACCAGGCGCAGGGGCTCGACGTCGCGTTCGGTGACCGTGCCGGTGTGGTTGGCGTAGGTGAAGCGCAGCCGTTCGTGGTCGCGGCAGGCCGCGGCGATCACGGTGAGCACCTCGGCGTCGACGACCGGTCCCCCGCCGCCGAGCTGCAGCATCGCCGAGCCCATGGCGCTCACGCGGTGGCGCAGCCGCGCGGGCAGCACCTGCTCGAGCTTGGCCAGCGCCCGCACCGACGTCTCCTCGATGCCCGACACCGTGCCGTTGGCCGCTGTGCGCAGGCCGACCGCCACGGCCACGGCCTCGTCGTCGTCCAGCAGCAACGGCGGCAGCGCGGCTCCCGCACCCAGCCGGTAGCCACCGGCGACACCCGGCGTCGCGTGCACCGGGTAGCCCAGGCCACGCAGACGTTCGACGTCGCGGCGGATCGTGCGCACGTCGACGCCCAGCCGGTCGGCCAGGTCCGGCCCCGGCCAGTCGCGGCGGGCCTGCAGCAAGGACAGCAGGCGCAGGAGCCGCTCCGAGGTTCCGTACATGCGGGTCACTCTGCCAGACCTCGAGGACAGATCCCGTCCGCTTTCGGCGTGGACTTGCCTCCGGCCGAGGGGAGGCGGTGAAGTGTGGACCATGCAGATCGATCCGCACGCGTTGCTCGCCGTCGCCCGCGAGGAAGCCGAGCTCGGGAAGGCCGAGGGCGGGGTGCCGATCGGCGCCGCCCTCTTCGACAGCGCCGGTGCGCTCCTGGGCCGCGGCCACAACCGGCGCGTGCAGGACGGTGACCCGTCGCTGCACGCGGAGACCACGGCGTTCCGCAACGCCGGGCGCCGGCCCCACTACCGCGACACGATCATGGTCACCACGCTCTCGCCGTGCTGGTACTGCAGCGGCCTCGTCCGCCAGTTCGGCATCCCGCGGGTGATCATCGGCGAGGCCGAGACGTTCTCGGGCGGCCACGACTGGCTCGCCGAGCACGGCGTGCGCATCGAGGTCCTCGACGATCCCGCGTGCACGGCGCTGATGAAGGAGTTCATCGAGACCCGGCCGCAGCTGTGGTTCGAGGACATCGGCGTTCCGTCCACTTCGGGCTGAAACGCTCACTCGGCGGAGACGGTGCGGTTGCGGCCCTCGGTTTTCGCGCGCCGCACGGCTTTCACGGCGGCCGCGAACACCGCGTCCGGCGTCTCGCCGACAGCGGGACAGGACGCGACCCCGACGGACACCGTCGCCCAGGCGAACTGCGGGCTGCCGTAGGGCGCCTTCACCGCGACGGCCGTGGAAGCCACGCGCAGGCGGATGCGTTCGGCGATCGCGAGGGCGTCGAACGGCCTGGTACCCGGCAGGAGCACGGCGAACTCGCCGCCGCCCGAACGACCGACGAGGTCGGCGGCGCGGACCTCGGCGCGCAGGGCGTGGGCGATGGCCCGCAGCACGGCGTCGCCGGTGCGGCGGCCGTGGCGGGCGTTGACGTCGCCGAAGCGGTCGAGGTCGAGCACCAGCACGGAGTACGCGGGCGCCGGCTGCACGCGGACGGCAGCCCACCAGGCGCACGCGGTGAGGGCGCCGGTGCCCGCGTCGGCCGTCGGCTCGCCCCGGGGCGTGGCGCCCACGCCGCCTCGGTAGAGCACCACCAGCGCCGCGACGAGCAGCGGTACCACCAGCGGAGCGTCGACCACGGCCCACGCGAGCGCGATGCCGAGGCCGACCATCACGGCGTCGAACAGCAACCCGGCCCGGGCCTGCCGGTAGCCGCGCACGACTCCGGTGAGCGCGCCGGCGGCGAGCGTGAACACCAGGGCCGCCACCACGAGCAGTCCCATGAGCCGCACGTCGCCCAGCGAGCTCGGCGGCATCGGCACCGTCAACGCGAGGAACCGGCCGGCGAGCAGCACGGCCAGCGTCGTCGCCGCGACCTCGAACACCTGCCGGTACGGCGCGTGCCGGCGCACCCGCAGCCACCGGTGCAGGCCCGACACCGCCGCGAGCCCCACCGCCGCCACCGGCGGCAGCACCACCGCGCCGGCGAAGACCCAGGGCGTGCCGAAACCGGGTCCCAGCAACGTTTCCCCGCGGCCCCGCTCGGCCGACCGGCTCAGCTCCACACTCACCACCAGCCCGGCCACCAGCACGGCGAACCGCGCCGTTCCCGTGACCGGCACCGGAACCAGCACCGCGACAGCGATGGTCGCCCCCAGCGCCACGACGTCCACCAGCAGCACGAGCGCGCAGGTCCGCACCCGCCACAGCTCCCAGCCCGCGAGCCGGCGCCACGGGCCCTCTCCGGCCGCCGCCGGATCCCCCACCATTGCGGCAAAATAGCGGGTTCACCGGGGTTTAGGCACCTTCTTAAGTGGGGGCCGGGCGTTCCCGGGTGCCGGTGATCGGCGCGTCGGACGTGGGGGCGGTCGTTCGGAGCCGGGACGCGGCGGGATGGGTCGCGACTGCGGTGAGAGTGATCACCGGGAGAACGTGATTGGCCGGCGGCGGAGTCGGCAAGCCTTCGAACTGAAGCCGATCACGGTTTCGACCGACGAGAAGAGGAGCTTCCCATGAAGACGACCATTCGCCGTATCGTCGCCGCCGGTGCGATCGCGCTGCCGCTCACGCTCGGGGCCGCCGGGATCGCCTCGGCCGACACGTACACCGACACCAGCGTGTCCGCCGGGCCGGACGGCGTGAGCACCAGTTCCACGCATGCCAGCACGGGCGACCACGGCGGAGGCGGCGCTTCCTACCAGCAGCACAACAGCATGGCAGGCCCGGACGGCGCGACCAGCGACCACACGACGGCGACCACTGGCGGCCACGGTGACAACGGTGGCGCGAGCTTCGACCAGGGCCAGAACTGGGCCGGGCCGGACGGCGCGTCGTCGAGCCACACCAGCTCGAACACCGGTACGGGCACGGACAGCGGCTCGGGCCACGGGGTCCTGACCGGGATCGTGGGCAGCCTGGGGCTGTAAGCCCCGGCCCACAGGGGGAAGGTGGCCGGCTGCCTGGCGCAGCCGGCCACCACTCGTGTCACCGACCGTCGCCCGACCACGGGTTTCCCGCTCACCGGCACATGCGGAGTTCACCCGCTCGACACCGGCCGTCCCGGATCGCGTCACGGAGCGCGTGTCTACTGAGCCGTCCTTTCACCCAGACGAGACAGCGGGGTAGCTCGATGAGACGTGTTGTGGCCGGAGTCGGCGGAGTCGCGTTGGCGTTGTCGGGGTTGTTGGCCCTGCCGGCGCAGGCGCACGAGGGCCACGAGGTGCAGGACGCGTTCACCACGAAGACCGCGTACGAGCCGCAGGGCAACCTGAACTCCTACGAGCGGCTGCCGTCGTCGTTCAAGCCGGTGTTCACGGAGAACGTGTCGCGCCACGGCGCGCGCACGCTTTCCGACCGCGACGACGGCGACGCCTTGCTGGCGCTGTGGAACTCCGCGAAGACCGAGGGCGCGCTGACGTCCGTCGGCCGGCAGCTCGGGCCGGAGGTGGAGTCGCTGCTCGCCGCCAACGCCCGTGACGGCTACGGCCTGCTCACGCAGGAAGGCCGCGACGAGATGCGCACCACGGCGCAGCGGATGGTGCGGCGGCTGCCGTCGCTGTTCGCCGACGCCGCGAAGGGCAGCGCGCCGAAGATCGACGTCGTCGCGTCGAGCCAGCAGCGCACGGTGGACAGCGCCAACGAGTTCGTGGCGGGCCTGAAGGCGGCGAAGCCGGGGCTGACGACCACGTCGACCCGCACCGACGACGCCCTGCTCTACTTCCACAAGTCGAACGTCGAGTACAACGACTACGTCGACAACGACCCGCGCGTGGCCGCTGCCGAGAAGGCCGCGACGGACCAGCCGCGCACCCACGCCGTGGCGCGATCGGTGCTGCAGCGCAGCTTCTCGAAGAAGTTCGTGGACGAGATCGCGGCCGGCGAGCACGCGGAGTTCAAGGACGAGATCGCCGCGGCCGACGCGCTGTACGCGATGGATCAGGTGACCGGTGACCTGGCGGGCGAGGGCCGCTGGCACTTCGACCGCTACATCACCACGGACGAGGCCGCGTGGTTCGGCTACCTCGACGACGTGACCTCCTTCTACGAGAACGGTCCCGCCTTTACCGGCAGCGACATCACGTACAAGATGGCCGGTGGCCTGCTCTCCGACATGTTCGCCCAGCTCGACGCGAAGCGCGCCGGCACCACCACGCGCGACGCCGAGCTGCGCTTCACCCACGCCGAGGAGATCTTCCCGCTCGCGTCGCTGCTCGGGCTGCCCGGCAGTACGAAGCAGCAGCCGGAGAGCAAGCTGTTCACCTACGCGAACAACCCGTTCCGCGGCGCGCAGGTGGCGCCCATGGCCGCCAACATCCAGTGGGACCTCTACACCGACGGTCACACGTACCTGGTTCGCATGCTGTACAACGAAAAGCAGACCGCCTTCAAGGCCGGCTGCGCGCCGGTGCACCGCGGCAGCTACTTCTACCGGCTCGACGAGCTCGAGCGCTGCTACGCCTGATCACCGATTGTTCGAGCGAGCCCGTGGCGGATCCTTCGCCACGGGCTCGTTTCCGTTTCAGAGCACCACAACGGCGCTCGCTGCTGGCGACGCTCACCCGTCTGGTGCGCCGCCGAGTCCGGCCGAACCAGCGTGAACTGGCCGATCACATGAGCCTCGCCGCCGCGGCGTCGCGGTCCCTGCTCACGGCGTTGCTGGACCGCGAAGGACTGGACTCCACCACGTACGTGGTCCTGCGCACGGTCTGCACCCAGCCGCACAGGTGGACACGCTTGTGGCGACCATCGCCGCGACGGCCGTCGCGTCCGCCGACGCGGTGCGTGCGGTCGTCACCGACCAGATCACGGCGGGCCGGCTGGTCGACGGGAATCTCGTGGACGGCACGCCGGCCACCCGCACCCTGGTCGAGCGCCTCACGGTCGACTCGACGCGCGCCGGCGACAGCTGTTCGCCGGCATCGCGCCGAAAGACCTGGGGGCGGCCAAACGCGTGCTCGACACGGTGACCGCCCGGGCGGCCGAGGTCCGGTCACACCTCTGCCGGTGCGGCGGGTTCAGGTCCGTGGGGACGGGGTGGATCTCACCCGCCGCTCGCCGGCGCGAAAGCGCGACGGACCGTGATCGGCGGGTTCCCGTCGTGGCCGGGCGAAGGTGGTTCGCACCTCGACGCCTGTGCCGCACGACTGGACACCCACCAGCGTGAACTCGCCGAAAGACTTACCCGAACGGGCGGGCGAAACCCTCACCCTTTCGTGACCCTGCGTGGACAACGCTGCGTGGACAACGCTGCGTGGACAACGCTGCGTGGACAACCTTGCGTGGAGAACCCTCAGGCGGCGACGGTGATCGCCAGCGCGGCGTGCCCGGCCTCGGTCAGCTCGGCGGGCACGCGGCCCGCGGCGTCCTGCACGGCGGGGCGGATGTAACCGCCGTGGGCGAGGGCGTGGGCGGTCATCTGGTCGCAGCAGGCGAAACCGTCGATGAAGAGGTCGGGTTCGCTGCTGGTGGTCATTTCCGCGCGGTGGGCTGCGACCGCCCGCAGCATCGCCATCGCGCGGTGCGTCAGCTCGACTGAGGCATCTTCTGAACCGGACACCGGTACCGACCTTCTTCCTGATGGAGCCACTTACTCGGAGTCATCGCCCGTTGGGCCGAATGTGTTAACAGCCACATCTTATTAGGCCGAACTTGTGACGTGCACTAGGCCTGGCCGGTTCCGGACAGTCGCGTCTCCAGGGTCTGGGCCCACTCCCGGACGATCTGGCGCCGGCGGCGGGTGTCGTCGGTCAGGAGGTTGGCGAGGCCGAGGCCGCGGGCCAGGTCGAGAGTGGCTTGGACGAGCTCGCGGACCCCCGGCCGGGACTCGTCGACGCCCAGCAGCTCCACGGTCACGCGGTGGGCCTCGCGCCCGACGCGGGCTTCCAGGGGCACCAGCGTGCCGCGCAGCTGCTCGTCGCCCGCCGCCACGGCCCACAGCTGCAGCGCGGCGCGGAACATCGGCCCGGTGTAGAGGTTCAGCACCATCTCCACGACACCGAAGATCCGCGACGCGCCGTTCGGCAGCCCGGCCGCCTTCGTGCGCAGCTCGGCGATCTGCGCCTCGCCGATCAGCTCCACAGCCGCCGCGACCAGGGCTTCGCGGGTCGGGAAGTGGTGCTGCGCGGCGCCGCGCGACACGCCCGCGCGTTCGGCGATCACGGCCACCGTGACGCCGTGCCAGCCCCGCTCGCCGATGCAGTCCATGGCGGCCTCGATCAGCCGCCGGCGCGTGGTGCGGCTGCGCTCCTGCTGCGGTTCCCGGAGCATCAGGCCGGATCGACCCAGAAGTCGAGCTGCAGGTCCGCTTCCGACCCGCCGATGCGGTACTTCGCGAAATCCGTGACGCCCTCCGCACGCAGCACCTCGTCGTCGAGGAAGAAGTTGCCCGTGGTCGAGCGGCTGGGCCGGGTGAGGATGGCGTACGCGGCGTCGGCCATGATCTCCGGCGTCCGGCTGCGGTCGGCCAGCTCCGCGCCCACGACGTTGCGGATCGCCGCGGTGTCGATGGTGGTGCGCGGCCACAGCGAGTTCGCCGCGATGCCGTCCTTCTTCAGCTCCGCCGCGAGCCCCACCGTGACGAGGCTCATCGAGTACTTCGCGATGCTGTACGCGAGGTGCCCGGCCGTGAACCACTTCTCGTCGAGGCTGATCGGCGGCGAGAGCGTGAGCACGTGCGGGTTCGCCGACTTGCGCAGGTGCGGAATGGCCAGTTTGGACAGCAGGAACGTGCCCCGCGCGTTGATGTCCTGCATCAGGTCGTAGCGCTTCATGCTCACCTGCTCGGTGGGCGTGAGGTCGATCGCGCTGGCGTTGTTCACCACGATGTCGATGCCGCCGAACTGCTCGACGGTCTTCGCCACCGCGGCGGCCACGCCCTCGTCGTCGCGCACGTCGCCGAGGATCGGCAGCGCCTTGCCACCGGCCTTCTCGATGGCCTCGGCCGCGGTGTGGATCGTGCCCGGCAGCTTCGGGTGCGGTTCGGCGGTCTTGGCCAGCAGCGCCACGTTCGCGCCGTCGGCGGCCGCGCGCACGGCGATGGCCTCGCCGATGCCACGGCTGCCGCCGGACATGATGATCGTGCGGCCCGCCAAGGGTTTTTCGGGCACAAGCTTTTCGGACACAGTCACTCCTAATAGGACTTCGGCAGCCCGAGGCTGTGCTGCCCGACGAAGTTGAGCACCATCTCGCGGCTCACCGGCGCGATCCGCCCGAGCCGCACGGCCGTGACGAGCGTGCCGAGGCCGTACTCGGACGCGAGCCCGTTGCCACCGTGGGTCTGCACCGCCTGGTCCACGGCGTGGATCGCGGCCTCGGCGGCGGCGTACTTGGCCATGTTGGCCGACTCGCCCGAGGCGAAGTCGTCACCCGAGTCGTACAGCGAAGCCGCCTTCTGCGTCATCAGCTTCGCCAGCTCCAGCTCGATCTTGATCTGCGCCAGCGGGTGCGCGAGCCCCTGGTGCGAGCCGATCGGCGCGCCCCACACGTTGCGCTCGTTGGCGTAGGCCACGGCCTTGTCGAGTGCGTAGCGCGCGGTGCCGAGCGAGAACGACGCGCCCATGATGCGTTCCGGGTTCAGCCCCGCGAACAGCTGCGCGATCGCCGCGTCCTCCTCCCCCACCAGAGCTTCGGCCGGCAGGTGCACGTCGTCGAGGAAGAGGCCGAACTGCTTCTCCGGCGAGATCAGATCCATCTCGATCTGCCTGTACTCGAAGCCCGGCGTGCCGGTGGGCACGATGTACAGCGCGGGCTTGAGCCGGCCGGTCTTCGCGTCCTCGGTCCGGCCGACCACCAGCACGGCGTCGGCCTCGTCCACGCCGGAGATGTACACCTTCCGTCCACTCAGGACCCAGTCGCCGCCGTCGCGGTGCGCGGTGGTGGTGATCTTGTGGGAGTTCGACCCGGCGTCGGGCTCGGTGATGGCGAAGACCATCTTCTTGCTGCCGTCGGAAAGTCCCGGCAGCCACTGCTTCTTCTGCTCGTCGGTGCCGAAGCGCGAGATCACCGTGCCGCAGATGGCCGGCGACACGACCATGAGCAGCAACGGCGAACCGGCGGCCGCGAACTCCTCCAGGACCGCCGCGAGGTCGGCGATCCCCGCGCCCCCGCCGCCGTACTCCTCGGGCAGGTTCACGCCGAGGTAGCCCAGCCGGCCGGCCTCGTTCCACAGCTCGGTGGTTTTTTCGCCCGAGCGGGCCTTCTTCGAGTAGTACTCGTGCCCGTACTTGCGAGCCAGCTCCGAAGTCGCCTTCCGCAGCGCGACGCGCTCCTCGGGTTCGGCGAAGTTCATCGCGTTCATGCTCGTTCTCCCACCACAGCTTCTCCCACCACAGCCAGAATCGTGCCGACCTCGACCTGCAACCCGACCTCCACCGGCAGTTCGGTGACCACGCCGTCGGCGGGCGCCGAGATCCGGTGTTCCATCTTCATCGCCTCCAGCCACAGCAGCGGGTCCCCCGCCACCACGGCATCACCCACGCCGACCGCGAGCCGCACGACCGTGCCCGGCATCGGCGCCACGAGCGAACCCGCCACCAGTGCGGCCGAAGGGTCGGAGAACCGGGGTTCGGCGGTGAACGACACCGGGCCGAGCGCGGAATCCACAAAGGACTCATCGCCGTGCCGCGCGACCTCGAACGTGCGCCGTACGCCGGCGACGTCCAGCACCACCCGGCCCGGGTCCGCGGACACCAGTCGCACGTCGTCGTAGCCCTCGGCCCGCAAGCCGTCGCGGCTGAGCGAGTAGGTGACCTCGTGGGTCGTGTCGCCGCGCGTGAACGCCTTGCGCTGGCCCGCCGAACGCACGTTGCGCCAGCCGCTGGGCAGTCGGCCCAGCGTGGTCGCGGCGGCGCGGTTGCCCGCGGCGTCGGCGAGCGAGGCGGCGAGGGCCGACAGCTTCTCCGCGTCGCCGCCGGCCAGCGGCTCGGCCAGCGTGTCGAGTCCGTGGCGGTCGAAGAACGCCGTGTCGGTCTCGCCGGCCAGGAAAGCCTCGTGGCGCAGGATGTTCACGAGCAGGTCGCGGTTGGTGACCACACCGTGGATCTTCGCCCCGGCCAGTGCGGTGGCCAGCCGGCGGGCGGCCTCGTCGCGCGTCGGCGCCCACGTGACGACCTTGGCGAGCATCGGGTCGTAGTGCACACCGACCACGGATCCGCTCTCCACGCCGGAATCGAGCCGCAACCCGGCGCCGTGCGTGAACTCGCGGTCGACACCGGGCACCTCGAACGTGTGCAGTGTGCCGCTCTGGGGCTGCCAGCCCGCGCCCGGGTCCTCGGCGTAGAGCCGGACCTCGATCGAATGCCCTCGGGGCGCGGGCGGTTCCGGCGGCAGCTTCGCGCCCTGCGCCACGGTCAGCTGCAGCGCCACCAGATCGAGCCCGGTCACGTTCTCCGTCACCGGGTGTTCCACCTGGAGCCGAGTGTTCATCTCCAGGAAGTAGAACCGGCCGTCCTCGCCGGCCAGGAACTCGACCGTGCCCGCGCCGACGTAGTCGATGGCGGAGGCGGCCTTGCGCGCCGCGTCGAACAGTTCCGCGCGCATGCTCTCGGAGACGAACGGCGACGGCGCCTCCTCCACCACCTTCTGGTGGCGGCGCTGGATCGAGCACTCGCGCTCCCCCACCGCCCACACCGTGCCGTGGCTGTCCGCCAGCACCTGAACCTCGATGTGCCGGCCCGTTTCGAGGTAGCGCTCACAGAACACCGTCGGATCGCCGAACGCCGAACCCGCCTCGGCCCGCGCGCTCTCCACGGCCTCGGCCAGCTCGCCGAGCTCACGCACCACGCGCATGCCGCGGCCACCACCGCCGGCGGAAGCCTTCACCAGCAACGGAAGATCGGCCTCGGTCACCGAACCGGGGTCCAGTTCGGACAGCACCGGCACGCCGGCCGCGGCCATCAGGCGCTTCGACTCCACTTTGGAGCCCATCGTCTCGATCGCCGCGGGTGGCGGACCCACCCACGTCAACCCCGCGTCGAGCACGGCCCGCGCGAACTTGGCGTTCTCCGAAAGGAACCCGTAACCGGGGTGCACCGCGTCGGCTCCCGCGTCGGCGGCGGCCTTCACGATCAGCTCCGCACGCAGGTACGTCTCGCCGGGAGCGTCGCCCGGCAGCCGAACCGCGACGTCGGCCTCGCGCGTGTGCGGGGAAGCCGCGTCGGCGTCGGAGAACACGGCCACCGTGCCGATGCCCGCGTCGCGGCAGCTGCGGAAGACCCGGCGGGCGATCTCGCCCCGGTTGGCGACCAGCAGGTTGTGGATCACGACAGCACCCCTACATCCGGAAGACGCCGAAGCCACCCTCGGCGCCCTTCACTGGTCCGTTGTGGATCGCCGACAGGCTCAGCCCGAGCACCGTGCGGGTGTCGCGCGGGTCGATGATGCCGTCGTCGTAGAGCATGCCGGAGAGGAACATCGGCATCGACTCGGCCTCGATCTGGTTCTCGACCATGGCCCGCATCGCCGCGTCGTTCTCCTCGCTGTAGTCCTGTCCGCGGCTCGCGGCGGCCGCGCGGGCCACGATCGACAGCACGCCCGCCAGCTGCGCCGGGCCCATCACGGCCGACTTCGCGCTCGGCCAGGCGAACAGGAACCGCGGGTCGTAGGCGCGCCCGCACATCCCGTAGTGCCCGGCGCCGTAGGACGATCCCATGAGGACGGACAGGTGCGGCACCTTCGAGTTCGACACGGCGTTGATCATCATCGCGCCGTGCTTGATGATGCCGCCCTGCTCGTACTCCTTGCCGACCATGTAGCCGGTGGTGTTGTGCAGGAACACGAGCGGGGTGTCGATCTGGTTGGCCAGCTGGATGAACTGCGCGGCCTTCTGCGACTCCTCGCTGAACAGCACGCCCTGTGCGTTGGCGAGGATGCCGACGGGGTAGCCGTGGATGTCCGCCCAGCCGGTGACCAGGCTCGATCCGTAGAGCGGTTTGAACTCGTCGAAGTCGGACCCGTCGGCCACGCGCGCGATCACCTCGCGCGGGTCGAACGGCACCTTGAGGTCGCTCGGCACGATGCCGAGCAGGTCTTCGGGGTCGAACAGCGGCTCGGCGTACCCGGCCTTGGGCGCCTGGCCCTTCTTGTGCCAGTTGAGCCGCTTGATGATGCCACGGCCGAGTCGGATCGCGTCCTGCTCGTCGACCGCGAGGTAGTCGGCCAGGCCCGACGTGCGGGCGTGCATCTCGGCGCCCCCCAGCGACTCGTCGTCGGACTCCTCGCCGGTGGCCATCTTCACCAGCGGCGGCCCGCCGAGGAACACCTTCGCGCGTTCTTTGACCATCACCACGTAGTCCGACATGCCCGGTAGGTACGCGCCACCCGCGGTCGAGTTGCCGAACACCAGCGCGACGGTGGGCACCTTCGCGGCCGAGGACCGCGTGAGATCGCGGAAGATCCGCCCGCCGGGGATGAAGATCTCCTTCTGCGTCGGCAGGTCCGCACCACCCGACTCGACGAGGTTGATCACCGGCAGCCGGTTCTGCGCGGCGATGTCAGCCGCGCGGAACGACTTCTTCGTGGTCCACGGGTTGCTCGCACCGCCCTTCACCGTCGGGTCGCTCGCGGAGATCAGGCACTCCACGCCCTCGACCACACCGATGCCGGTGATCACGCTCGCGCCCACGCGGTAGTCCGAACCCCAGGCCGCCAGCGGCGAGAGCTCCAGGAACGGCGAATCCTCGTCGAGCAGCAGCTCGATGCGTTCGCGGGCCAGCAGCTTGCCGCGCTTGCGGTGGCGCTCCACGTACTTCTCGCCGCCGCCGGCCACGGCCTTGGCGTGCTCCGCGTCGATCTCGGCGAGCTTCTCCAGCATGGACTCCCGGTTCGCGGCGAACTCGCCGGCCCGGGTGTCCACAAGGGACCTCAATGCGGTCATGCGGTGTATCCCAATCGCTTGGCGGCCAGGCCGGTGAGGATCTCGGTCGTGCCGCCGCCGATGCCGAGGATGCGGACGTCACGGTAGTGGCGCTCCACTTCGGACTCGCGCATGTACCCGAGCCCGCCGTGCAGCTGCACGGCCTCGTTCACCACCCACTCGGCGGCTTCGACGGCGGTGTTCTTGGCGAAACAGGCTTCGGCGATCACCTCTTCGCCGGAAACGTGGCGCACGGCGGTCTGCCGCGCGTAGGTGCGGGCGACGTCGGTCCGGCGCGCCATCTCGGTGAGCTTGTGCTGCACGACCTGACGCGAGATGAGCGGCCGGCCGAACGTCTCGCGCAACCGGCACCAGTCGAGCGTGAGGTCGAGCGCGCGCTGCGCGTGCGCGTAGGCCTGCACGGCCAGCGACAGCCGCTCGGTCACGAACTGGGTGGCCACCTGCGCGAAGCCGCTGTTCTCGGCGCCGACGAGGTTCTCCACCGGCACCCGGACGTCCACGTAGGACAGTTCCGCGGTGTCGGAGGCCGCCCAGCCCATCTTCTCCAGCTTGCGCGACACCGTGAACCCGGGCGTGCCGCGTTCGACCACCAGCAGCGACAGGCCGTGCGCGCCCTCACCGCCCGTGCGGACCACCGTGGTCACGAAGTCGGCGCGGCAGCCGGAGGTGATGAACGTCTTGGCGCCGTTGACCACGTACTCGTCGCCCTCACGCACGGCCGTGGTGCGGATGCCGGCGACGTCGGACCCGCCGTCGGGTTCGGTGACGGCCAGCGAGCCGATCTTGTTGCCTTCGAGCGTCGGGCGCACCCAGCGTTCGATCTGCACCGGGTCGCCGGCGTCGGCGAGGTGCGGCACGGCGATGCCGCAGGTGAACAGCGACGCGAACAGCCCACCGGACCCGCCGGCGTAGTGCATCTCCTCGGCGACGACGAGCGCGTCGAGGTAGTTGCCGTCGCCGCCGCCCACGGACTCGGGGAACGCGACACCGAGCAGCCCGAGCGCACCGGCCTTGCGGTGCAGCTCACGCGGCAGCTCGCCGGCTCGTTCCCACTCGTCGAGGTGCGGCAGCACGTCCTTCTCGACGAACCGCCGCACGGTCGCACGCAGTTCGGTGCGTTCGGGCGTCGTGAACGGGTCCACGATCACAGCAGCGCCTCCGGCACGTCGATCTCGCGGGCCCGCAGCCATTCGCCGAACGCCTTGGCCTGCGGGTCGAAGCGCGCCTGCGACGCGACGCCCTCGCCGAGGATCCCCTCGACCACGAAGTTCATGGCCCACAGGTTCGGCAGCAGGTGCCGGGTCACCGCCAGCTCCGCGGTCTCGGGCAGCAGCAGACGGAACTCGGCGACGGTGAGCCGGTGCACGAGCCAGCGCCAGGCCTGCTCCGAACGGACCCACACGCCGAGGTTGGCGCTGCCGCCCTTGTCGCCGCTGCGCGCGCCGATCACGCGACCGAGCGGAACGCGGCGCACCGGCCCGTCCGGCAACGGCTCGGGCAGCGCGGGTTCGTCCACTTCGGTCAGGGCGAGTGTCGTGACCGACGGCGCCAAGTCGACACGTCGACCGTCCGGCAGGCCCGCGACGTGGGGCACCAGGGCGGCGTCCACATAGGCCGCGGTGTAGACGCCGTACGGCGAGGCGTCCGAAGGCGGGGCCGTGACGTGGAAACCGGGGTAGCTCGCCAAGGCCAGCTCCACCGCCGCGCCGCTGAACGCGCGGCCGGCGATCTTCGGGTCGGCGTCCTTCACCGCGACGTGCAGCAGCGCGCTCGCGGTCTCCTCGGTATCGGCGTCGCGGTGGTCCGTGCGCGCGAGCGTCCAGCGAACCTCTGCGGGCGGCTTGCGCCTCAGCGCCGTCTCCAGCTGCTCGCGCACCAGCGCGGCCTTCTCCTCGATGTCCAGTCCGGTGAGGACGAACGTGGTCTCGTTGCGGAAGCCGCCCAGGCGGTTCAGCGCCACCTTGAGCGTGGGCGGCGGCGCTTCACCGGTCACACCGCTGATGCGCACGCGGTCCGGCCCGTCGGCGGTGAGCGAGAGCGTGTCGAACCGGGTGGTGACGTCCGGGTTCGCGTAACGCGCGCCGGTGATCTCGTACAGCAGCTGCGCGGTGACCGTGCCGGTGTTCACCACACCTCCGGTGCCCGGGTGCTTGGTGATGACGCTCGACCCGTCGGCGTGGATCTCCGCGATCGGGAAACCCGGCACGCCGATCGGCTGCTCGTGGAAGAATGCGTAGTTGCCGCCGGTCGCCTGCGCGCCGCACTCGATCACGTGCCCGGCCGCCACGGCACCGGCCAGCGCGTCGTAGTCCTCGCGCCCCCAGCCGAAGTGCGCGGCGGCGGGCCCGACGATCACCGAGGCATCGGTGACGCGGCCGGTCACGACCACGTCGGCGCCCGCGTTCAGGCATTCGACGATGCCCCACGCGCCCAGATATGCGTTGGCGGTCAACGGCTTCTCGAACCCCAGCTCGTCGGCGCGCGCGATGAGGTCGTCTCCCTCGACGTGGGCGATCCGCACGTCGAGGTTCAGCTTCGCCGCCAGCTCACGGAGCGCGTTCGCCAGCCCCGCGGGGTTGAGGCCCCCGGCGTTGGCGACGATCTTCACGCCTTTTTCCTTGGCCAGCGCCAGGTTTTCCTCCATCTGGCGCAGGAAGGTCTTGGCGTAGCCGCGCTCGGGGTCTTTCATGCGGTCGCGTCCGAGGATGAGCATGGTGAGCTCGGCGAGGTAGTCGCCGGTGAGCACGTCGAGCGGGCCGCCGGTGAGCATCTCGCGCACGGCCGAGAACCGGTCGCCGTAGAAGCCCGACGCGTTCCCGATCCGGATCGGCGCCACGCTCACGCGAACTGCCCCGGCTTGCGGCCGGCCCCGGGCGGACCGGCGAAGGCCTGCGCGATGCCGAGCCACTCCTCGACGTCGGCGCCGGTCGCGACCAGGTCGGTGTCCGCCGGGTGCCGCCGCTGCGTGATGACCAGGCAGAAGTCCACGGCGCTGCCGGTGAGGCGCTGCTCGGCGTCCTCGGGCCCGAACGCCCACGTGGTGCCGTCCGGTGCGGCCAGCTCCACCCGGAACTCCTCGGCGGGCGGGGCGAGCGAGTTGAGTTTGTAGGCGAAGTCGCGGGTGCGCGTGCCGAAGCGCGCGATGTGCCACAGCCGCGCGGTCGGTTCCCGGGTGAGGCCCAGTGCGTCGAACACGTCCTGGCCGTGGGCCCAGGTCTCCATCATCCGCGCGGTGGCCATCGACGCCGCACTCATCGGCGGCCCGTACCACGGCAGCTTCTGCCCCGCGGGCACGTTCGCGAGCGCCTCGGCCAACGCGACCCGCCCGGCGCGCCACCGCTCGAGCAGTTCCGGCGGCGGCGTGGCGGCACCTTCTTCCGCAGCGAGGTCGACGTAGTTCTCCCCCACGCTCAGCAGGTTCTCGACTTCGGCCTGCCACTGCTCGGGCCGCGCCGCGGCGATCAGCGCCTTCGAGTCCGTCCAGGCCAGGTGCGCGATCTGGTGCGCGACCGTCCACCCCTCCGCCGGGGTCGGCCGCGCCCACCCCTCGGGTGGCATCCCGGCCACCACGTCGTCGATCGCCTGCGATTCGGCCGCCAGATCCCCGAGGATCACGCCGAGATCAGCCATCCTGCGCCTCCGTGCGTCTGCGTGAGTGCGGGCGTCTCCGTCCGCGGGCAGCGTCCCTGGCCCCAGCGTGGCACCCTGGTGTGGAAAAAAGCAAGCACGCCTGATTGTTTTCTCCGATCGCGGCCCCAGGGCCACTATTGACACATTGCCAGTAGCTCCCCGTTGACCTAGCGTTCTGCCCATGACCCCCTACGCGGACATCACCTACGAGGTCGCCGGGCGGATCGCCACGGTGAAGCTCGATCGGCCTCAGGCGCGAAACGGCTACACCGTGCGGATGGCCGACGAGCTGAACGACGCGATGGACCGCGCGGACCGCGACGAGGACGTGCGGGTGGTCGTGCTCACGAGCGAGGGCAAGGACTTCTCCGTCGGCGCGGACCTGTCCTCCGGCGGGTTCGACTTCGAGCTGGGCGAAGGGCCGCCCGATGGCTGGCAGGAACCGGCCGGGCGGTGTTCGAAGCGGATCTTCGCCATGAACAAGCCCGTGATCGCCGCGATGCGGGGCGCGGCGGTGGGCGGCGGGATCACGATCACGCTGTCGTGCGACTACCGCCTGGCGGCCGACGACTCGAAGTTCGGGTTCGTGTTCACCCGCCGCGGGATCTACCCCGAGGGCGCGTCCGCGTGGTTCCTCCCGCGGCTCGTCGGTATGGGCACGGCGCTCGACTGGATGGTGAGCGGCCGCGTGTTCGGCGCGCTGGAAGCCTTCGAGAAAGGTCTGGTCCACAGCGTTCACGCGGCGGACGAAGTACTGGACAGGGCGTACGAGCTCGCGCGCGACCTGGTGGCGAACACCGCGCCCGTGTCGGTCGCCGTGACGCGGCAGCTGCTGTACCGCATGGCGTCGGCGCCTTCGCCGTTCGAGGTGCACGAGCTGGACTCGAAGCTGATCGGCGGGCTGCCGACCAACCAGGACGCGGTCGAAGGCGTGCTGTCGTTCCTCCAGAAACGCCCGCCGGAGTTCAAGCTCCGCGTCGACCACGACCTGCCGGACTACCTGCCCTGGATCGAGGAATGACCGCGTACCCGCCCGAACCGTGGCACCTCGCCGGCCAGGCGTACGTCTCCGTGTGGCCGCTGCCGGTCGGCAGGCTCCCGAAACTGCCCGAAGGCGCCGAACCCGTCACCACCGGCGGCCACGCCTGGGTGTTCACCGCGTGGATCGACTATCGCGCCCCCGGGCAGCTGAGCTACCACGAGCTGCTCGCCGCCGTCGCCGTCAAGGGCGGGCTCGCCGCCTCGATCACCGACATCTGGGTCGACAGCGAGGTTTCCCTGCACGGCGGGCGTGAGCTGTGGGGCATCCCGAAGGACCTCGCGACGCTCGAGTTCACCGGCGGCCGCGAGCTCACCGCCGCCACCGACGAGGACTGGATCGCCACCGCCGCGTTCTCGCGCCGCGCCGGGCTGCCGGCCGCGTTGCCCGCGCGATTCGAGATCGCCCAAACGCTCGGCGACCGCCTCAAGCGCAGCCCGGTCTCGGCGCGCGCGAAGCTCTCCGCGGCGGCCGCCGACTGGTCGGTGAACCCCGCCGGGCCCCTCGGTTTCCTGGCCGGACGTCGCCCGATCGTGAGCACGAACCTGCGCGATTTCACGTTGGTGTTCGGCGGCTGAACCGGCCCCGACCAGGCGCTCTGAGTGATCGACTAACCCGCGAGGGTGAGCCCACGACACGCCACCCCTTGGGGCCCGTGCAAGGCCTGACCCCTAGATGTAGTCTCTCAGGACCGGCAGCCCCCAGCGACGGGGAGACCGCTCAGGAAGGGCTACCGGGCCGTTTCGGAGAAGGAGCAGCACACGGCCTCGTCAGGCCGTGTGGCGATCCTGCGCGCCCATTTTCGACTTTGTTGGAGACACGCATGTCAGTGGAAACCGGTCAGCGTCCGCCGTCGTCGGCGGACTCGGCACCGAGCGCGGTCCGTGTGATCCGCCGGGACGGCAGCGTCTCGCCGTTCGACGCCGGCAAGATCAGCGTGGCCCTCACCAAGGCCTTCCTCGCCGTGGAGGGCGGCGACGCGGCCGCTTCCTCCCGCGTGCACCACGTCGTCGCCGAGCTGACCGAGCAGGTCGAGGCTTCCCTGCTGCGCCACGCCGGCCCCGAAACCGCCCTGCACATCGAGCAGATCCAGGACCTCGTCGAGCTCGCCCTCATGCGCGGTGAGCACCACAAGGTCGCCCGTGCCTACGTGCTCTACCGCGAGGAGCGCGCGAAGGCCCGCGAGTCCGCCGCGCCCGCGCCCGCCGAGGCCGCCATCAACGTCAAGGGCACCGACGGTTCCCTTCGGCCCCTTGACTGGGCACGGGTTTCCCACGTGGTGGGCGAGGCCGTGGCCGGGCTCGAGGACGTGTCCGCCGAGCCGGTGCTGGCCGAGGCCAAGCGCAACCTCTACGACGGCATCAGCGCCGACGAGCTCGCGCTCGCGCAGATCATGGCCGCCCGCGTGCTCGTCGAGCAGGAGCCGAACTACTCGTACGTGAGTGCGCGGCTCCTGCTGGACAAGCTGCGCGGAGAGGCCCTGAGCTACCTCGCGCGCTCGCCCCGCCAAGCCAGCCAGGACGAGATGGCCGCCGAGTACCCCGCGTACTTCCGCAGCTACCTGCGCCGCGCGGTCGAGCTGGAGCTGGTCGACGGCGAGCTGCTCTCCTTCGACCTCGACAAGATCACCGCGGCCATCCACGCCGAGCGTGACCTCGACTTCGGTTTCCTGGGGCTGCAGACCCTCTACGACCGGTACTTCCAGCACCACAACGGCACGCGGTTCGAGCTGCCGCAGGCGTTCTTCATGCGCGTGGCCATGGGCGTGGCCATCCGCGAGGACAACCGCGAAGACCGCGCGATCGAGTTCTACGAGCTGCTCTCAACGTTCCACTTCATGGCCAGCACCCCGACGCTGTTCAACTCGGGCACCACCCGCGCCCAGCTCTCGTCGTGCTTCCTGACCACTGTGGACGACGACCTGGACTCCATCTTCCAGGCGTACAAGAACAACG
Source organism: Amycolatopsis sp. NPDC004368 (assembly GCF_053602515.1). Classification (NCBI taxonomy): domain Bacteria; kingdom Bacillati; phylum Actinomycetota; class Actinomycetes; order Pseudonocardiales; family Pseudonocardiaceae; genus Amycolatopsis; species Amycolatopsis sp. NPDC004368. The sequence continues at coordinate 40,766 of NZ_JBSGDT010000034.1, forward strand.
CGCTGCTGGCCAAGTACTCGGGTGGCCTCGGCAACGACTGGACCCCGGTCCGCGGCCTCGGCGCCCACATCAAGGGCACCAACGGCCAGTCGCAGGGTGTCGTGCCGTTCCTCAAGATCGCCAACGACACCGCCGTCGCCGTGAACCAGGGCGGCAAGCGCAAGGGCGCGGCGTGCGCGTACCTCGAGACGTGGCACGTGGACATCGAGGAGTTCCTCGACCTGCGCAAGAACACCGGTGACGACCGCCGACGCACGCACGACATGAACACGGCCAACTGGGTGCCGGACGAGTTCCTGCGCCGCGTGGAGGCCGACGCGCAGTGGACCCTGTTCTCCCCCAACGAGACGCCGGACCTGCACGACCTCTACGGCAACGCCTTCGCCGAGCGCTACCGTGAGTACGAGGCCGCCGCCGACCGCGGCGAGATCAAGGTGTTCCGCCGCCTGCGCGCCGTGGACCTGTGGCGCCGCATGCTCACGATGCTGTTCGAGACCGGCCACCCGTGGATCACGTTCAAGGACCCGTGCAACCTGCGCTCGCCGCAGCAGCACGTCGGCGTGGTGCACTCCTCGAACCTGTGCACCGAGATCACGCTGAACACCAACATCGACGAGGTCGCGGTCTGCAACCTCGGCTCGGTGAACCTGCTCAAGCACGTCACGCCGTCCGGTTTGGACACGAAGCGCCTCGAGAAGACCGTGCGCACCGCCGTGCGCATGCTCGACAACGTGATCGACATCAACTTCTACACGATCCCGGAAGCGCGCCGCTCCAACTTGCGCCACCGCCCGGTGGGCCTGGGCATCATGGGCTTCCAGGACGCGCTGTTCGAGCTCGGCCTGCCGTTCGCGTCCGAGGGCGCGGTGAAGTTCGCCGACGAGAGCATGGAGCACCTCTCCTACTACGCGATCTCGGCGTCGGCCGACCTCGCCGAGGAGCGCGGCGCGTACCAGACGTTCGAGGGTTCGCTGTGGAGCCGCGGCATCCTGCCGATCGACTCGATGCAGCTGCTCATCGACGCGCGCCAGGGCGACTCGCTCGACCTCGACACCACCACCACGCTGAACTGGGCGCCGCTGCGCGAGCGCGTGAAGACCGTGGGCATGCGCAACTCCAACGTGATGGCGATCGCGCCGACGGCCACGATCTCCAACATCTCCGGCGTCGGCCAGTCGATCGAGCCGCTGTTCCAGAACCTGTACGTGAAGTCGAACATGTCCGGCGACTTCACCGTGGTCAACCCGCACCTGGTCAAGAGCCTCAAGGCCCGCGGCCTGTGGGACGAGGTCATGGTCAGCGACCTGAAGTACTTCGACGGCAGCCTCGGCCAGATCGACCGCGTGCCCGACGACCTCAAGGCGCTCTACGCCACCGCGTTCGAGATCGAGTCGAAGTGGATCGTGGACTCGGGTTCGCGGCGCCAGAAGTGGATCGACCAGGCGCAGTCGCTGAACCTCTACATCGCGGCGCCGAGCGGGCGCAAGCTCGACGAGCTGTACCGCTACGCCTGGCACAAGGGCCTCAAGACCACGTACTACCTGCGTGCGCAATCGGCGACGCACGTGGAGAAGAGCACCCTGCGCGGCACCGACGGCAAGCTGAACGCGGTCTCGGCCGCCGCTCCGACCGCCACCGCCGCCACTGCTGCCGCTCCTGCCGCGACACCGGCCCCGTCGCCTTCGCCCTCGGCCGCCGTCCCGGCGAGCCCGGCCGCGACCGTGCCCGCCGCGGTGCCGGCCACCGCGCCCGCCGCGAAGCCGGAGCCGAAGGACCTGCCCCAGGTCGACGACATCGACTTCGTCGCCGCCGAAGGCGCCTCCTGCCGCATCGACGATCCCGACTGCGAAGCCTGCCAGTGACCTCCTCGCCGGCGGTGCGGCCGAAGAGCACCGGCCGTACCACCGGCGAGCCTTTTCTTGGAGCCTTTCGATGACCAACGTGGAGACCACGGACGCCACCGGCCTCGGCGAGATCGAGGTCGGCGCCGCCCGGATCAACGTCGACGACAAGCGCATGATCAACGCGCGCGCCGACGTGAACCAGCTGCTGCCCATGAAGTACCGCTGGGCGTGGGACAAGTACCTCGCGGCGTGCAACAACCACTGGATGCCGACCGAGGTCGCCATGCAGGCCGACATCGCGCTGTGGAAGTCGCCCGAGGGCCTCACCGAGGACGAGCGGCAGATGCTCAAGCGCAACCTCGGCTTCTTCGCCACGGCGGAGTCGTTGGTGGCCAACAACATCGTGCTCGCGGTGTACCGCCAGATCACCAACCCCGAGTGCCGCCAGTACCTGCTGCGCCAGGCGTTCGAGGAGGCCGTGCACACGCACACCTTCCAGTACATCTGCGAAAGCCTCGGTCTGGTCGAGGGCGAGCTGTTCAACATGTACCGCGAGGTGCCGTCCATCTCCGAGAAGGACGCGTGGGCGCTGAAGTACACGCAGAACCTCGAGAACCCGGACTTCGAGACCGGCACGCCGGAGGCCGACCAGGCGTTCCTGCGCGACCTCGTGGCGTTCTACGTGATCTTCGAGGGCATGTGGTTCTACACCGGCTTCGCGCAGATCCTCTCGCTCGGCCGGCGCAACAAGATGGTCGGCATCGCCGAGCAGTACCAGTACATCCTGCGTGACGAGTCGATCCACCTGAACTTCGGCATCGACTGCATCAACCAGATCAAGATCGAGAACCCGCACCTGTGGACCGAACAGTTCCAGGCGGAGATCCGGCAGATGCTGACCGACGCGTGCGAGCTGGAGGTGCGCTACGCGCGCGACACCATGCCGCGCGGCATGCTGGGCCTCTCGGCGCAGCTGTGCGAGCAGTACATGCACTTCATCACCGACCGGCGCGCACAGCAGATCGGCCTGGCGCCGATCTTCGGGGAGACGGAGAACCCGTTCCCGTGGATGTCGGAGGCGATGGACCTGAAGAAGGAGAAGAACTTCTTCGAGACCCGCGTGATCGAGTACCAGTCGGGCGGCGCGCTCGACTGGGACTGATCAAAGCGGACTGATCAAAGCGGACTGATCCCGGACTCCGGAACTTCGGCCACGTCACCGGTACGCCGGGGCGTGGCCGAAGTCGTTCCCGGCCTTCCTGGGCGCTTTCACGGCTCCACGAACGGGTGAACATGACGGCGTCGTCAGCGTTTCGAGCCGGCGATCCGCTCGGTCCGTGACCCGGCTCACCTCTGTTTCGCAGCTCCGGGCAGCTGTGATCATCTCGACCAGTCACCGGCCGAGAGCCCGAGATGGCCGAATCAAGAACGTCTTACGGCTACGTGATCGTCGGCGCCGGAACCGCGGGCTGCGTGCGCGCCGCGCGCCTGTCCGAAGATCCGGCCGCGCAGGTACTCCTGCTCGAGGCCGGTGGCGCCCGGCTCCCTGAGCTCGTGGCGGAGCCCTCGGCCTGGCCCGCGCTCCAGGGCACCTCAGCAGCACCGGCGGCGCGGTGACCGCAGCACGCACCACCACGGAAGTCGTGCTGACCGCCGGCGCCATCGGCACCCCGCACCTGCTGCTGCTCTCCGGTACCGGCGCCGAAGCCCAGCTGCGCGAACACGGGCTCGCCGTCGTCGCGGCGCTGCCCGGCGTCGGGCAGAACCATCACGACCACGTGATGTCGGGCGTCCGCGACGACGCCGGGCCGCGCGGCTACCTCGCCCACACCGGGCGCTTGCCGAGGATCACCCGGATGGATCGGACCGAAGGTATTGTCAATCGGTCAACAGCGCGGCACGGTGGAGGCGGACCGGGTTTCCGCCAGTGAAGGCAGGTCGCGATGACGAGCGCAGTCGGGAAGGTCGGCAGGGTCGCCGAAAGCCTGCGTGAGCGTGTCCCCACGCTGACCTCGATGCCGCTGCCCCGCACCGTCGACGCGCGCTGGCGGGCGGCCACCTACCCCGTGCGCGAGCTGGCGGCGCCGCCCGCCGGCAGTGGTCTGGAGCCGGTGCTGGGTGACGACGGACCGCCGGTCGTGGGCCACGCGCTGGAGATGATGCGCTTCGGCCTGGACTTCAGCTTCAGCCGCTACGAAAAGTACGGCCCCGTCTCGTGGATGGGCGGCTTCGGCCGCCGGATCGTGTCGCTCTCGGGTCCCGAGGCCACGCAGATCGCCCTGGTGAACAAGGACAAGGCGTTCTCGCAGGAGGGCTGGAAGTTCTTCATCGAGAAGTTCTTCGACCGCGGCCTCATGCTGCTCGACTTCGGCGAGCACCACCTGCACCGGCGGATCATGCAGAGCGCGTTCACGCGCGAGCGGCTCGTCGGCTACGTCGGGCAGATGGGCCCGGCCCTGCGCGCCGGGGTCGAAGCGTGGCCCGGCGGCACGCGGCCGCGGCTGTACTGGGTACTCAAGCAGCTCACCCTCGACGTGGCGACCCGCGTGTTCATGGACATGCGCTCACCGGACGACGCGATGCGGATCAACCGCGCGTTCGTGAACACCGTGCGCGCCGGCACCGCGCTGGTGCGCTACCCCGTGCCCGGCGGGCGCTGGAACGCCGGCCTGCGCGGCCGGCGGCTGCTGGAGCGCTACTTCGGTGAGACGTTGCCCGAAAAGCGCCGCGCGGGCGGCGACGACCTGTTCGCCGCGCTGTGCACCGCCACGACCGAGGACGGCGACCGCTTCACTGACGCCGACATCGTGAACCACATGATCTTCCTGATGATGGCCGCGCACGACACGACCACCATCACCAGCAGCGCCATGGCCTACTACCTGGCCAAGCACCCGCAGTGGCAGGAACGCGCTCGCGCCGAGTCGCTCGCGCTGGGCGACGACGTGCCCGACATCGAGGCGCTCGAGAGCCTGGAAACGCTCGACCTCGTGATGAAGGAGTCGCTGCGGCTGCGGGCGCCGGTGCCTTCGATGGCCCGCAAGACCACGAAGGACACCGAGGTCCTCGGCCACTACCTGCCCGCGGGCACGCTCATCGGCGTCTCCCCCACGCTCAACCACTTCACGCCCGAGTGCTGGACCGACCCGATGCGCTTCGACCCCGAGCGGTTCGCCGAGCCGCGGCGCGAAGACAAGTCGCACCGGTTCGCCTGGATGCCCTTCGGCGGTGGGGCGCACAAGTGTATCGGCCTGCACTTCGGCAGCCTCGAGGTCAAGGCGCTGATGCACGAGATGCTGCGAACTTTCCGCTGGTCAGTGCCCCAGGACTACACCGCGCGCTGGGACTACGTGTCGTTGCCGGTCCCCGCTGACGGACTGCCGGTGCGCCTCGAATATCGTTGACCGCTATCGCGGGAGGCGGGGAGCCGACTGTGCCGGACCGTGCTGGGTTCAAGCGCGGAAAATCGGACGAACCGGAAAAACACGTTCGAGCACTCAAGGTGACGTGCCGTCACCATTTGTGTACGAGTCATCACTCGTTCAGCCGGTAGACACCCCGATTCGCGCATGATGCCGTGGCATCACTCACGGCCAACTCATACCTAGTGTGGGTCCATGAACCTTCACACCAGGCCTGAGCTGGCCTTAGTCCGCGCATGAAGAGGTGGAGTGTGCCTGAGCCTGGTGCCGCGCCAGGGTTGGTCGACGTCGTGCGCGAGTTCGCGTCGACGCTGACCGACACGAAAGGAGTAACGCTTCCCCCTGCGGAACTGGAGCAGCTCCTGCTCGGGTTCGCCCGGGAGGTCGCGGAGATCCCGAACCCGGCGTACGAAGGTGCGATCCGGCGGTTCACCACGCTCTTCTCCGCCGCCCCGATCGGCATCGCTCTCGCCGACACCGACGGCGTGATCGTCGAGGTCAACGTCTCGCTGGTCAAACTGCTCGGTTCGACCCAGGTCCGGCTCAAGGGCCGGCACCTCGCCGACCTGGCCGCCACCGACCACGACGCCACCCGGATCCGCGCCGGCCTCGAGAAGCTGAGAACCACCGACGTCGGCCACCTCACCGAGCGCGGTGTGCACCTCGACCACTGCGTGGACGGCAGCCTCACCACCAACATCACGCTCGCGTGGTTGCCCGGTGACCGGTCCGACTCGCACTTCCCCGTGCTGATGGCCGCCGACGCCGACGACATCCGCCTGCTCGGCGAGCGCCTGATGCACCAGAACGTGCACGACCCGCTCACGGGCCTGCCCAACGCCCAGGCCTTCGCCACCCGGGTCGAGACCGCGCTCGGCGCGAGCCGCCCCGAGGAGATCGCGTTGGTGTACCTCGACATCGACGGCTTCAAGGTGATCAACGACGGGCTCGGTGCCGGCGTCGGCGACCGGGTGCTGAAGGAGGTCGCCAACCGCCTGGCGACGGCGTTCACCGGGCACCACGACGGGTACGTGGCCAGGCTGTCCGGCGACGGGTTCGGCGTGCTCATGCGTGGCGCCGACCTCAAGGCCCAGCAGGTGGTGCGCCTCGTGGAACGTGCGCTGGAGGACCTCAACGAGGCCGTGTACCTCGGTGGCCACGGGATCGGGGTGAGCGCCAGCGCCGGCATCGTCGTGGGTGCCTGCACCGGCGGCGGGCACACCGAGATGCGCCGGGCCGCCGAGCTCGCGCTGCACCGGGCCAAGGAGCGCGGCAAGGCGCAGTGGATGCTGTTCGACCCGGACGCGGACGAACGCGACCGCAGCCGCTACCAGCTCGGCGCGGTGATCGCCGGCGCGCTGGAGAACGGCGAGTTCTCCCTCGTGTACCAGCCCACCGTGAAGCTCGCGAAGCCCGACGAGATCGCCGCCGTGAACGCGGGCCTGCGCTGGAACCACCCGGAGAAGGGCGAGCTCGACTCCGAGGAGTTCTACCCGCTCGCGCAGATCACCGGCATGACCGTGCCGCTGGGCAAGTGGCTGCTCGCCGAATCGCTCAAGGCCACGGCCCGCTGGCGGTCGCGCCTGGGCGACGCGGCGCCCGACGTCTGCATCCGGCTGCCGCGGCGCTTCGCGAGCGACGCCGACCTCGTGCGGATGGTCAACGACGAGCTCGACCGCCAAGGCCTGCCCGCGCAGGCGCTGCGGCTGTGCATCGACCGGCAGTCGATGTTCGACTCGAGCGGCGAGGTGCACGATTCCTTCGGTCTGCTCGCCGAGCTCGGCGCCCAGCTCGTGCTCACGATCTCGGGTTCCGACGACCTCGAGCTGATCCCGCGGCTGCACCTGCCCGTGAAGCACGTGATCCTCAGCGGCGCGGTCGTCGACGCGCTGGCCGAGGGCGAAGCCGAAGCCGACGTGCGCCACCTGCGCCAGCTCGTGGAACGCGCGAAGGAGCTCAAGCTGCGCATCGGCGCCGAGGGCGTGCGCAGCGCGGAGCACGCAGCCCGGCTGCGTCAGCTCGGGGTCCTCGCCGCTCGCGGTTCGTTCGTCGCCGACTCGGCGACGGGCGACGAAGTGGACGAGATGATCGAGCGCCACGCCCACTGACCCATCCACCCGCGGTGCGGTTGCGAACGCCCGGGAGGATCATGACCCCCGGACCCCGCCCGAAAGGACCCCGATGGACATCGGCGCTCTCGTTCCCGACTTCACCCTGCGCGACGACCAGGGCGAGGACCGCACGCTGTCGGCCCTCCTGACGGCCGGCCCGGTCGTGCTGTTCTTCTACCCGGCCGCGATGACGAGCGGCTGCACCGCCGAGAGCTGCCACTTCCGCGACCTGGCCGCCGAGTTCGCCGAGGTGGGCGCCCAGCGCGTGGGCATCAGTCCCGACGCCGTGGCCAAGCAGCGCGAGTTCTCCGCCGCCAACGGGTTCGACTACCCGCTGCTGTCCGATGTGGACGGCGTGGTGGCGAAGCAGTTCGGCGCGTGGCGCAAGTTCATCCCGCTGCACACCAAGCGCACCACGTTCGTCATCGACACCGACCGGCGGGTGCTCGACGTGATCAAGAGCGAGCTGAACTTCACCGCGCACGCCGACCGCGCGCTCAAGGTGCTGCGCGAGCGCAAGAACGCCGCCTGAGCGGTTTTCCTTACCACGCAGGGGCTTCCGGCCGCCGGAGCCGCCACACGAAGTCGTTGCCCGAGCACGCGGGGGCGAGGGCGTCGGAGGCGGCTTCCTTGCGGTGCAAGGTGAAACCCAGCCTGACGGGCACGGCACCGCTTTTCGTGTTGAGCTCGTCGTGCAGGATGTCCACGTGCGGTGCGCCCAGGCGCCAGGCCTCGGCGACGAGTAGCGCGCTCGCCCGCGTGACCAGGCCGCGGCCGGTGAACGGTTCCGCCAGCCAGTAGCCGATTTCCCGGCCCTCGTCGCGGCGCATCAGGCCACAGCCGCCGGCGAGCGTGCCGTCGGCCGTGTGGATGCCGTACTCGTACCCCTCGCCGGAGTCCCAGCGTTCGGCGGTCGCTTCCAGGAACTCGGCGGCCTCCGCCGGACCGTAGCCGTGGGTGGCCCAGATCAGCCACGCGCCGATGTGCTCCAGCGACCCCGACACGGTGGCCACGAGCACGTCGAGGTCTTCGGGACGCCAGCGTTGCAGCGTCACCACGCCGTCGGTGAGGGTGTCCATGCCCCCATGGTGGCACCCGGACGCAGACGGGGCCCGCCGTTTTTCCGGCGGACCCCGTCGCTCGCTGTCTGCCGGTTACTGCACGACCACCGAGGCCGGCACCTCGGTGTCGTTCTTCAGCGCGTCGAACAACTGCTGCGACTTCGTCTTGTCCCAGTGCTCGGCCGAACCGTCGGTGACCGGCACCGTGCCGGTGAGCACGCCGTCGGACGAGATGCCGCGCATCGCGATCGCCAGGCCGGCGAGGTTGTGCACGTGGTCACCCGAGTCCATCGTCAGCGCGTCGGGCGCCGAGGACAGCAGCGGGAAGAAGTCGAACGGGTTGAGCAAGGTTCCCGGGCTCGCGATCTGGCTCACCAGGGCGCCGATGAACTTGCGCTGGTTCGCCACGCGGTCGAGGTCCGAGCGCGGGGTCGCGCTGCTGTGGCGCATGCGGACGAACCCGAGCGCCGAGCGGCCGTCCAGCGTCTGGCAGCCGGCCTTGATGTCGATGTTGGTGAACGTGTCGTGCATGTCCTTGTCCACGCACATGTCCACGCCCCCGATCGCGTCGACGATGTTCGCGAAACCGCCGAAGCCGATCTCCGCGTAGTGGTCCATGCGCAGGCCGGTGGCGCCTTCCACGGTCTTCACCAGCAGTGCCGGCCCGCCGAGCGAGAACGCGGCGTTGATCTTGTTCGCGCCGTGGCCCGGGATCTTCACCTGCGAGTCGCGCGGCAGGCTGAGCAGTGTCGGCTTGGTGTCGTTGTCCGGGATGTGGGCGATCATGATCGTGTCGGTGCGCTGCCCGCCACCGGCCGCCGCGACGTCACCCGTGGCGAGGCGTTCCTCGTCCTCGGCCGACAGCCCGTCGCGGCTGTCGGAACCCACGATCAGCCAGTTGGTGCCCGACGCGGCCGCGGGGCGGCCGTCGTAGTCGGCCAGCGCGTCGACGCGCTTGATCGAGAACTCCAGGTACGCCCAGATCCCGCCCAGGAACACGACGAAGATCAGCACCAGCGTCATCAGGACCTTGCCGAAGCTCCACCGGCGGCGCCGGCGCGGGGCGGGTCCGGGTGGCGGGGCCTGGCGAGGAGGAGCCTGGCGGGGTGGCGCGGGTGGCGGCACGGGAGCCTCGCCGCGCCGGCCCATGGGTCTGGTCCGCGCGTCGTACGGGCTGCTGCTCGTGCCCGGCAGCGGCATCATCTGGGCCCGCTGATGCTGCCGCGGGCGTGCGGCGGGCTGCGGTGGCCGGGGCGGCATCCGCCGCCTGCCGTCGTCGCCTCCGTACGTCATTGGCTTTCACCCAATCCCCGAATCCGGCAAAACTCGTGCGGCCCAGTAGACCGCACGTCCTCCAACCAAGGACGTGCGGCACCGGGCCCGGGTTCATCGGGCAGGGAACGGCCTGGTCAGCGCGGGTCGGCGAACCCGAACTGGTGCACCTTGATGTGCCCGGACCGGAAGCCGGCCTCCGAATAGGCGAGGTAGAACTCCCACATCCGGTGGAACACGTCGTCGAAGCCGAACCCGCGGATGTCGTCCCAGCGCTGGTGGAACCGCTCGCCCCACAGCTTGAGCGTGCGCGCGTAGTCCTGGCCGAACTCGCGCATGCCGGCCAGCTTGAGGCGGGTGTTGTCGCGCATGCCGTCCTCGATGGCCTGCACCGACGGGATGATGCCGCCCGGGAAGATGTACTTGTGGATCCAGGTGTAGGACTTGGCCGCCGCCAGCATCCGGTCGTGGTCCATGGTGATGGCCTGCAGGCCGAAGCGCCCGCCCGGACGCAGCCGCTTGCCGATCGTGGCGAAGAACGTGGGCCAGTACGACTGCCCGACGGCCTCGATCATCTCCACGCTCACCACCGAGTCGTACTGGCCGGTGGCGTTGCGGTAGTCACACAGCTGCACGTCGACGCGGTCGGACAGGCCCGCCTCGGCGATCCGGGTGTCGGCGAGGGTCTTCTGCTCCTGCGAGATGGTCAGCGACGTCACCTTCGCGCCGCGCGAGGCCGCGCGGATCGACAGCTCGCCCCAGCCGGTGCCGATCTCCAGAACCTCGCTGCCCTCGCGCACGCCGGCGTAGTCGAGCACGCTGTCGAGCTTGCGGTGCTGGGCCTGTGTGAGGGTGTCCCCGGGCCCGAACAGCGCCGAGGAGTACATCATCGACTCGTCGAGGAACGCGCTGAACAGGTCGTTGGACAGGTCGTAGTGCCGGTGGATGTTCGACCGGGACCCCTCGATCGTGTTCTCCTCGTGCGCCGGCTGCACCCTCTCGGCGAAGCGGCGGAAGCGCTGCAGGAACGGCGGCACGATCGTGGCGAGCTTCTCGGCGAACGGTGTCAGCACGCCGGCGAGGTCCTCGGCGGTCCAGTCGCCCACCATGTACGACTCGCCGAAGCCGATCTTGGCGTCGGCGCCGAGGCGGTGGAAGAAGTCCGCGGGCCGCAGGATGCGCATTTCCGGCGCCTCGGGGCCGCCGGCGCCCAGCACGGTGCCGTCGGGGAAGGTGACCCGCAGGTCGATGTTCTTCACGGCACGGCGGAAGAGCGCCTCCGCGGCCCGCGCGCGCAGCGGCGAGTGCGGCGGCGTGGCCAGCCCCGGCCACCGGGATTCGTCCGCGACCGGCTGCGAGGCGGGCCCCGCCGCCCGGTCAACACTTGAGGTGGACAAGACACTCCCTCCGGAAGGGGCCCCTCGGCCCGCATCTGATGGTATTCCCGGCACGCGCGACCTGCGCTGCTGGTTGCCGCAGGATCTGGTCACACGGGGATGCGCAGCCGTTCGGCCGCGGGCCGGGCCCAGGCCTCGCGCAGAGTCTCGTCGGTCTCGCCCGCGTCGATCACTTCCAGCACGAAGGCACACATCAGCCTGGTCCAGACCGCGGGGCGGTTGATCATGGCGTGCCCTTCGCCGGTGACGTCGAACCGCGCGAGCCGCTTGGCGAGCTCCCGCGCCCGTTCGGCGAAGGCGTGGGAGTCGCGGGGGGACGTGATCCGGTCACGCGTGCCGTGCAGGATCGCGACGGAGCGACCCGCGACGGCGTCCACGGGCTCGCCGGGCGGCGTCCACGGCGCGAGGGCGCACACACCCACCACGGCGGGGTCGTCGGCCACGCGCAGCACCACACGGCCGCCCATCGAGTGCCCCACGAGCACGACGGGCAGGCCCGGGTGCTCGGCCCGGATCCGCTCCAGGGCCCAGCGGGCGTCGTCGACGGGGTCCTCGGCGGGCGCGTTCCAGCCGTAGCGGCGGTTGCGCACCAGGCGCACCTCCAGGCCGGCCGAGCGGCCCGCGCGGTGCAGGGCGCGGGCCAGCGGCACCATCCGCAGGTACGCGAGCCGCCACCGGCTCACGGCCGCGGTGCCGCGCTCGGCGCCACCGTGCAGCACCAGCGCCACCGCCCTCGTCCGGCCGGCCGCGCGCCGCACCGAAACGACGGGTACTCCGTCCACCTGCCGCCTCCCAGTCACCGGAACGCCCGGATGATCAGCTCTCACGCTAATCCACCACGAAGCGTGTCCAAGCGATACATTCGGCGCCCGAACCCGCGACGAAGGGCAGGTGTGGTGAGCGCCACGGAAATCTGGAAGAGCACCTCGGACAAGCTCGCGGCGGCGGCCGAGGCCAACGCCGAGGCCCTCTCGGCCGCGGCCGACCTCGTGCTCGGGGTCATCCGGTCCGACGCCCTCGTGTTCACCGCCGGCGCCGGGCACTCGCTCGCCGCGGTCGCCGAGACGTTCTACCGCGCGGGCGGCCTCGCCTGCGTCTACCCGCTGTACCACCCGGAGCTGCTTCCCCTGCACGGCGCGCAGCACAGCACGAAGACGGAGCGGCGTAGCGGGCTGGCCGAGGAGGTGCTCGGTGAACGGGCGCCGGGGCCGGATGACGTGCTGGTGGTGTTCTCGACCTCTGGCGTGAACCCCTATCCGGTGGAGCTGGCTGCAGGAGCGCGGCGACGCGGGGCGGCGGTGATCGCGGTGACGTCGCGGGCTTGTGTGGCCGCGGCGCCGCGGCGGTCGGCCACGACGCTGGTGGAGGAGGGGACTGTGGTGCTCGACTCCCTGGTGGTTCCTGGTGACGCGAGCCATCCGGCAGGTGGGCCGCGTACGGCGCCGTTGTCCACTGTGGTCAATGCGTTCTTGTGGAACCAGATCCTCGCGCAGGTCTACGACCGCGGTACGGCGGAGGGCATCGACGTCCCGCTGTGGCGCAGCTCCAATGTGGAGGGCGGGGACGAGGCCAATGCGGCACTGTTGGCCAAGTACGGACCCCGCGTGCCCGCACTCCGATAGCCCAACGCAACGGACCCACCCGAACCCACGCAACGCACCACCACCGAACCAACGCAACGGCCATTACCAAGGCAGGGCCGGATCACCCAGGCCCCTCCCCGCACCCCGATCCGAAGCCTCACTGCGGCACAATCCAGCTTCGGGGTGCACGCCCACCGCAACCCGCCCCGCGAGGACAACAACTCACGCCACAGCAGTCGTCTCCTCATCGAACTGCGTGTGGTGCAGTTCGGCATAACGCCCGCCCCGAGCCAGCAACTCCTCATGCGTGCCGCGCTCGACGATCCGCCCATCCTCGACCACAAGAATCAGATCCGCCGCACGAACCGTCGACAGCCGGTGCGCGATCACCAACGCCGTACGCCCTTCGAGCGCACCTGTGAGCGCCTCCCCCACCGCGGCCTCCGACTCGGAGTCCAGGTGCGCCGTCGCTTCGTCCAGCACCACGACCTTCGGCTGAGCGAGCAACAGCCGCGCAATGGTCAGCCGTTGGCGTTCGCCGCCGGACAACCGGTACCCGCGCTCCCCGACCGTCGTGTCCAAACCGTCAGGCAGCGACCGCACGAGATGCTCAAGCCGAGCCTGCTTCAACGCGGCCCAAACCTCGTCGTCGGTCACGCCCGGGCGGGCGTAGGCCAGGTTCGCGCGGATGGTGTCGTGGAACAGGTGCCCGTCCTGTGTCACCACGCCCACCGTGGCGCGCAGTGTCGCGAAGTCCAGGTCGCGGACGTCCACATCGGACAGCTTCACCCCGCCCGCGTCCACGTCGTAGAGGCGGGGCAGCAGCGAAGCGATGGTCGACTTGCCGGCTCCCGAGGAGCCCACCAGCGCCACCATCTGGCCCGGTTCGGCGCGGAAGCTGATTCCGTGCAGCACCTCTTCGCCGCCGCGGCTGTCCAAGGTGGCCACGTCCTCCAGCGACGCCAGTGAGAAGCGGTCGGCCGCCGGGTAGCCGAAGCGCACGTCGGCGAACTCCACCGCCACGCCGCCCGCGGGCAGCGCCTTCGGCTTTTCCGGTTCCTTGATCATCGGTTCGAGGTCGAGCACCTCGAAGACCCGCTCGAACGACACCAGCGCGGTCATCACGTCCACGCGGACGTTGGCCAGCGCGGTGAGCGGCGCGTAGAGGCGGGTCAGCAGCAGCGCCAGCGCCACGACGGTGCCCGGCGCGATCTGGCCGGTGAAGGCGAGGTAGCCGCCGAGGCCGTAGACCAGCGCCTGCGCGAGCGCCGACACGAGCGTGAGGCTGGTCATGAACCAGCGCGTGAGCATCGCGGTGCGCACGCCGATGTCCCGCACGCGCCCGGCGCGGTCGCTGAAGTCGCCGACCTCCTGGCGCGGGCGGCCGAACAGCTTCACGAGCGTGGCGCCCGGTGCCGAGAAGCGCTCGGTCATCTGCGTGGTCATGCCGGCGTTGAGCTGCGCGGACTCACGCTGCAGCCCGGCCATCCGGCGGCCCAGCCGGCGCGCCGGCAGCACGAAGATCGGCAGGAGCACGAGCGCCAGCACTGTGACCTGCCACGAGAGCGTGACCATCACCGCGAGCGAGAGCACCAACTGGATCACGTTGGTGACCAGGCCCGACAGCGTGGCGGTGAACGTGCGCTGCGCGCCGATCACGTCGTTGTTGAGCCGGCTCACCAGCGCGCCGGTGCGGGTGCGCGTGAAGAACGCGATGGGCAGCTTCTGCACGTGCTCGAACACGGCGACGCGCAGGTCGAGGATGATCCCCTCACCGATGCGCGCCGACTGCCACCGCTCGGCCAGCCCCAGTCCGGCGTCGAGGACGGCGAGCACCGCGATCACCACGGCCAGCCAGATGATCAGCGGCAGGTCCCGGTGCCCGACGATCGCGTCGACGACCTTGCCCGCCAGCACCGGCGTGGTCACCGCGAGCACGGCGGAGATCACCGTGATCACCAGGAAGATCAGCAGCCGCACCCAGTGCGGGCGGGCGAAGCGCGCGACCCGTTTCACGGTGCCGCGGGTGAGCGCCCTCGGCGTGTCGGCCCCGCGCATCACGGAACCGAGCAACGCCCACGAGTTGTCCATACAAGCCCTTTCCCCCGACCGAAAACTTCTATATTACTCGAGCTTTTTTCGCGAGATGCCCGGCACAACGCCGGTCAGCCCGCGGTTCTTCCCGGCAGCCGGCACCAGGCTTGTTCACCGCTGGTGAACAACCGCCCACAACGCCTCGCGCAGCACCTGCTCCTCGCGTCCGGCGAGCGGACCGAGCAGCCGCCGTTCAGCCTCCTCCGATGCCTCGGTGGCGGCTGCCAGCACCCGTAGCCCCTCCTCCGTCGGCTTCACGATCCGCCGGCGACGGTCGGCGGGATCGACCTGGCGGCGCACGAGCGTCTTGTCCTCCAGCTCGTCCACGAGCTGCACCATCGTCGTCCGGTCCACACCGAGCCGGCCGGCCGCCTCCTGCTGCGACTGCGGCTCGCCGTCGGCCAGCAGCGCGAGCACGGCGACCTGACGCCCGGTGACCCCGTGCGGGGCCAGCAGCGGCTCCTGCACCTCCGCGAGGCGCAGCTGCGCGTGCTTGAGCAGATAACCGAGCCGGCGGGTCACGACGGCCGGCGTTTCGGGCGCACTCGACATGAGCAGCATCTTAGCTCTACGCTGATCATCAGTAACGCTGATGATTTCTCACGCTGACAATCAGGAGCCCCCCATGGTGACCTTCGGGCTGAAACCCGCGCAGCAGTTCACGACGATCACCACCCTGCGCGAGATCTGGGCGATCGCCGACGACGCGCGGTTCGACGGCCTCTGGACCTTCGACCACTTCGCGCCCATGGGCCCCGTGCGCACCGGCGAGGTGTTCGAGGCCTGGACACTGATGGCCGCGATGGCCCAGGCCACACGCCACGTGCGGATCGGCTGCCTGGTGTCCGGCAACACCAACCGGCACCCGGCCGTGCTGGCCAAGATGGCCGCGACCGTCGACCACCTCAGCGGCGGCCGGCTCGACGTCGGCCTCGACGCGGGTGGCGACGAGCTCGCCGACACGATGCTCGGCCTGCCGACTCCACCGGCTCGCGAGCGCGTGGCCCGGCTCGCCGAAGCGTGCGAAGTCCTCGGTCTGCTGTGGACCCGCCCGGTCGCCGATTTCCGCGGCACGCACTTCGCTCTGACCGCCGCGACCAGCGACCCGAAACCCGTGCAGGCGCCGAGGCCACCGCTGTGGCTCGGCAGCAACGGCGAGCGCCACGGCCTGCGGGTCGTCGCCGAGCACGCCGACGTGTGGGTCAACGCGAGCCTGCCCGGCACGCCCGTCGACGAGCTCCGGCGGCTCTCGGGTGTGCTCGACCGGCACTGCGCGGAGATCGGTCGCGACCCGGCGACGGTGCGCCGGGCCGTGCAGTTCCGCCTCGGCGCCACACCGGAGGAAACCCTGCGCGAAGCCCGGACCCACCTCGAAGCCGGGTTCACCGACCTCGTCCTCATGCTCCCGTCCGCCGGCGACACCGTGGGCCGGGCGAAGGAAGCGGCCGCACTGCTCCCCCGGCTGCGCGAACTGGGCTGAACGGGCCAGCACGGGTGATCCGGGCGTCCTCGGTAGCCTGACCCGACGGGGACGCCGGGTGATGAGGGGGAAGCGGTGCAGCTGCTGATGGCGCCGGCCCGGGCCACCACGGGCCGGGCGAGCCGGGTGCTCACCTGGGACGTGGTGTTCTACCTGGGCTGTTTCACCTTCGCGTTCATCAGCGCTCTGAAGTCGGAGTTCTACGGCTACCGGATCTGGGGCACGTTCGCCGCGGCCGGGTACGGCTTCGCGGCGGCGCACAGCGGCTGGCTGCTCGCGTCGGCCCGGCTCGGGCGCCCGCTCCGCGGCCCGCTCGGCTCGCGGTGGATTTCTCTCGCGGCGATCGGGTTGTTGGCGATGATCGTGCCGCTCACGGTGCTCGTGATTCGCCGACTGACGGGCGTCGACTGGCTCGTCACGCCGTTCTCGTGGGCCGCACAGCCCGAGGTGTGGGTGATCGAGCGCAGCGCGAGCCTGCTGTTGCACCACGGCACGCCCTACGTCGACGTAACCGCGCTCGGGCGCGCACCGGAAGTGAACGATTACACACCGTATGGACCCGTGATGACGGTGTTCGGACTTCCGCGCGCGTTGTTCGGCGGAAACCCGGTCACGAATGCGCTCACGGATGCCCGTTGGATGTTCGCGTTTTGTGCGTGCCTCTGCGTGATCGCTTCGCTACGAATGCTGAAATGGCCGCGCATTCCGGTTCTTTCGGCACAATTGGCAATCGCGTGCCCACTCACCGCATTGACGTGGGCGGTCGCCGGCCCCGATCTCGCCATTGTGGGACTGCTCGTGCTCGCCTGCGCACTCGCTGCAACCGGGCGCGCGGGCTGGGCGGGATTCGTGCTGGCTCTCGTGATCAGCGCGAAACTCATCGTCGCGCCGGCGGCGGCCGTGCTCGCGGTGTTCGTGTTGTGTCGTACGCACAACGGGAATTCCCGCGACCGCAGGGCACTCGCGTGGTTCGTGACCACTTTGGTCAGTGCGACCGTGGTGCTGCACCTGCCGGTGTACCTGGTCGACCCGGACGCGTTCGTGGAGCACGTGATCCGGTTCCCGCTCGGGATGGGCGTGGTGCGCTCCCCCGCGGCGAGCCCGCTTCCGGGCCACCTGATCGCGGAAACCGGATCCGTGGGCCGCGTGATCTCACTCGTCCTGGTGGCAGCCGCGGCCGTGGTTGTGCTGGTGTGGCTGGTGCGCCGGCCCCCCGCGACGGGATCCGCCGCGCTCTTGCGGATCGCCGTCGGACTCGGCGCGTTGGTCCTGCTCACCCCGGCAACCCGCTACGGCTACCTGGTTTATCCGTTGGTGCTGCTCGGAGGAGTGCTGACGTTCCGAGCGGCCGAACAGGGACTGCGCCCCCCGCGCAGTCGGCCTGGTCGTGCTACTTCTTCTTGACCCGAGTGGCCCCGCCGCGCCCCCGCAGCTGGACCCCGGACTCCGAGAGAACCCGGTGCACGAACCCGTAGGAACGTCCCGTGGACTCCGCGAGGGCCCGGATGCTCGAGCCCTTCTCGTATTTCTTCTTCAGGTCAGCGGCCAGCTTGTCGCGCGTATTGCCGGTGATCCGCGCGCCTTTCTTGAGATCAGCCACGTCGATCGCCTTCCCGCCGAGTGGAGTTCTGGGCCATTGATGGCCCCTGCCGGGGCAATGATCGAACACGAAGCCCAGGAATGCCAGACGACAGACGTAAAACGAGCGAAATTGCGATCACATTGGGCCATTCAAGTGCTTCACGGAGCGTGGCAAGCACCCAAATGGCCGTATCTGATCACGCTAGCTGGACAAGTTCCAGATAATCCGCGGACCAATGGTCCTCGGTTCCGTCGGGCAGCAGGATCACGCGTTCCGGCTCCAGCGCCTCCACCGCGCCCGGGTCGTGCGTCACCAGCACGACGGCGCCCGCGAAGCTGCGCAGGGCGTCCAGGACCTGCGCACGGCTGGCGGGGTCGAGGTTGTTGGTCGGTTCGTCCAGGAGCAGCACGTTCGCCGCGCTGGAGACGAGTCCGGCCAGCGCCAGGCGGGTCTTCTCGCCACCGGAGAGCGTGCCGGCGGGCTGGTCGAGCTGTTCACCCGTGAAGAGGAACGAACCGAGCAGGTTGCGCAACTCCTGGGCACCCGTGTCCGGCGCGAGGTGTCGGATGTTTTCCCACACACTCGCATCGTGGTCGAGAGTTTCGTGTTCCTGTGCGTAATAGCCCAGGCGCAATCCGTGACCCGGTTCGACGGAACCGGTGTCCGGAGTTTCCATTCCGCCGAGCAGCCGGAGCAAAGTCGTCTTTCCGGCACCGTTCAAACCGAGTACGACGACCTTCGAGCCGCGGTCGATCGCAAGATCCACTCCGGTGAAAATCTCGAGCGAGCCGTAGGACTTCGAGAGGCCGTCCGCGGTGAGCGGTGTGCGGCCGCAGGGCGCGGGTTCGGGGAACTTGATCCGCGCGACCTTGTCGGCCTGGCGCGTCTCGTCGAGCGAGGAGAGCATCTGCTCCGCGCGGCGCGCCATGTTCTTGGCCGCCACGGCCTTCGTCGCCTTGGCCCCGAGCTTCGCGGCCTGCTGCTGCAGCGCCGACGCCTTCTTCTCGGCGTTCGCCCGCTCGCGGCGGCGGCGCTTCTCGTCGGTGGCCCGCGCGTCGAGGTACCGCTGCCAGCTCATGTTGTAGAGGTCGATCTCGCCGCGCGTGGCGTCGAGGAACCAGACCTTGTTCACGACGTCGGCGAGCAGCTCCACGTCGTGGCTGATCACCACGAGCCCGCCGTCGTGCTGCTTGAGGAACCCGCGCAGCCACGAGATCGAGTCGGCGTCGAGGTGGTTGGTGGGCTCGTCGAGCAGCAGGATCGTCTCGGACTTGCCGCCCGCCCCCGCCTCGGCCGCGGCGAACAGGATGCGCGCCAGCTCCACGCGGCGGCGCTGACCGCCCGAGAGCGTGTTGAGCGTCTGCTCGAGAATGCGGTCGGCGAGACCGAGGTTGGAGCAGATGCGTGCGGCCTCGCTCTCGGCCGCGTACCCGCCGAGTGAGGAGAACCGCTCTTCGAGCCGGCTGTAGCGGTTGACCGCCTTGTCGCGTTCCTTGTCGTCAGCCAGCTCCGCCATGGCGGTCTGGGCCTTCTCCATGTTGCGGATCAGCGTGTCGAGGCCGCGCGCCGACAGCACGCGGTCCTTCGCCGTGACGGACAGGTCGCCCTCGCGCGGGTCCTGCGGCAGGTAACCGAGCTCACCGCTGCGGCGGACGTCGCCGGCGTGCGGCTCACCCTCGCCCGCCAGCACCTTCAGCGACGTGGTCTTGCCGGCCCCGTTGCGGCCGACGAGGCCGATGCGGTCGCCGGGCTGGATGCGCAGGGTGGCGCCGTTGAGCAGGATGCGCGAGCCGGCACGCAGCTCGAGGCCAGTGGCCGTGATCAAGGGAACTCCCGGATTCGGGGGTGGACGTGGACAGCGTCGGGCACCGGCATCGCCTGGCTGTGCGTCAGCTCGAGGCGTCCGGTGCCGCAGCTACTCCGTGAGGATCTCCCGCTCCACGGAACCCAGTGTACGGGTCGGCATCGACCGGTTTTCCGCCACCGTGGCCGGTGTCACCGCACACGGCACGCAGACGTGCGGGGCCGCCGCGAAAGCGCGACGGCCCCGCACGGGCGCTCCCCCTCGTGATCAGGCGATGGCCGGACCCGCGTGCACCACGGGACGGACCAGCGCGGCCGAACCGGCCGGCGCGGCCGGCCCGGCCTGGGCGTAACCGTTGACGTGCAGCGACACGCTGCGGATCGAGCCGGTGTCACCACCGGCGACGTCGGCCGCCTTGAACGTCCACGTGCCGTCGGCCGAGGTCCCCGCGAGAGGCGTCTGCGGGGCGATCGGCCGGTACGTGCCCGTGAACGGCGCGAACTGCGAACCGATGTCGCTCAACAACGGCGAAGCGCCGTCGTCGAACACGACCTGGCACAGGTTGTTGCCGCCGCTGCCGGCGCGCTGGAACAGCGTGGCGGTGGCGCCCGAGGGCGAGGTCAGCGTGCCGACCAGGTCCGCGACGTACGTGTGGTCCAGGCCGACCGTGGTCGAACCCTCGTCAGCCGAACAGCTCGATCCGTCGAGGGAGACCGAGACCTTCGACGCGGCCCCGACGCCGCTCACCACCAGCGGCACCGAGGCACCGAGCTGGGAGTTGTCCGGGATCGCCACCGGCGGGCCGGTGTAGGAGAAGGTCTGCACCACCGGCGACGGCGTGCCCACCGGCAGCGCGAACGTGCTGGTGACCGGCGAGAACGACCCGGCGAACGTGACCTTGGCCGAGAGCACCACCGGCACACCCAGCCCCTGGGTGGCCGGAACGGTGACGGTGAAGTCGTTCACGCCCGTCTGGCCCGGGCTGATCGTGCCGTACGACCTGGCGCGCGGCGCGATCGTGACCCCGGGCGTCGACGTGGTGAGCACGACGCTCGTGGACACCGCGGTCCCGTCGCCGGTGTTGGTCACCGGCAGCGTCACCTTCGCGGTGTCACCGGGGTCGAGCGTGCTGCCGCCGTCGGGGCCGGTGACGGTGGGCTGCTTGGCTTGCGCGTAGGGCTGCGGGCTGGCACCGGTGTACTCGAGCAGCTTGTCGGCGAGGACCACGCCCGCGCCGGTGAGGTTGTCGCTGCCCGGTGCCTCGATGTCCACGGCCGTGGCGAGGAACGCGTCGCGAACGTCCGAAGCGGACAGTCCGGGGTTGCCCGAGAGCACGAGGCTCGCGATGGCGGCTGCGTGGGGCGCGGCGGCCGAGGTGCCGAAGAACGGGTCGAAGCCGCCGACCGAGGTCCGCACGCCGTCGGCCGCGGTGATCTCCGGCTTGTTGCGCACTTCGCCGCCGGTCGAGGAGACGTTGCCCGGCGTGATCGGTGTGCCGTCGGCCTCGTAGAACACCCGGCGCGGGCCATCGGAGCTGAACCGCTCGGCCTTGCTGGCCGAGGAGAACGCGCCGGGGAACGGACCGGTCGGGTTCGCGGGGTCACCCGGTTCGAGCGCCCGGCCGAACGCGGCCGCCGCCGGTGCCGCGGCCACGGAGAACGCGTCGCGCGCCGAGGAGTGCCCGACTGTGACACCCGGCGTGGTGTAGGCCTTGAGGCCGTCGGCCGAGTCGCGGAAGCGGCTGCCGAACGCCGACAGCGACAGGTAGCGGCCCTCGCCGGAGAACTTGACCACGGCGAGCCGCAGGCCGGTGCCGCCGAAGATCGGGGTGGCGAGCTGCTCGAACGGGTCCTGGGTGCCGTCCTGCACGTCCTGGCTGAACGAGACGACGTTGCCGGCCGCGTCGAGCAGGTAGAGGTCGTAGTCGTCGGCCGAGGCGCCGAGCGGGTCGGACCAGTGCAGCGTGACCTGGATGCTCGCCGAGGAGGCGTCGGAGATCGGTTCGAAGATCTGGTTGCCCGCCGCGCCCGCGAAGTTGTGCGCGGTGCCGGCGAACTTGCCCACCGTCTTGCCCGAGTCGGCGAAGTCGCCTTCCCAGTGGGCGGCGGTGCCGTCGGCGACGTTGCCCTCGTTGCCCGCTGAGGAGAAGTAGAGCGCGCCGTCGGCGGTCACGTCGTTCACGGCCTGGGCGATGATCCAGTCCTGGAACGGGGATTCCTTGTAGTAGATGACGTCGTCGACGATCACGTCGCAGTGCGATTCGAAGCGCAGCTTGCGGATGTTGTCGGCGAAGCTCGCGTCGGACGCGAACGCCGAGGCGAAGCCCAGCGACGCGTTGGGCGCGAGGTCGTGGATGATCTCGAGCATCGCGGTGCCCTCGTCGCCGTCGCCTTCCTGGCCCGGGACGACGTCGACGGCCGGCAGCTCACCCTTGGCCTGCGAGACCTTGAGCGAGTCGACGCCGTCGGACAGCGCACACGCCTTCACGCCGGTGCCCGTCACGCCGAACTCCTGGCGGGCGAGATCGGCGTTGTGGGCGCGGTCGCCTTCGCCGGTGATGGTGGCCGCGGCGTTTCGCTGGTTCTCGGCCGCGAGCGCCTGGTTCAGCGCGCCCTCGATGCGGGCGGCCTTCTGCTGCTTGGTTTCGGTGGCCGTTTTCCCTTGCGCGGCCTTGGTTTCCAGCGCACGCGCGGTGATCGCCCGGTCGGCGGTCTCGACCCGCTTCACGTCGGCCCGCGCGGCGATGGCCGCCAACGCGGAGTACGGCACCTCGGCGCGGATGCTCCCGGCCTTCTGCGACACCGTCCGCACGGCGGCGCCGGCCTTGCGCAGGTCGCTCACCAACGCGTCGGTCACCTTGGTGGCGCGGATGTCCACGAGCGCGGTGCTCGCCGTACCCGCCCCCAGCGCGGGTACGGCCGAGGCGCTCAACCGCTGTGAGCGCAGCTTCTGCGTGACGAGCAGGTGGCTGTCCAATTTGGACTCCACCTTGGTCTGCCCGGTCTTCACGGCCTGCAGTGCCGCGATCTGGCGGGCGGAATTGTCGGAGAAGGAATCGGGCCCGGACGTCGCGGCGCCCGCGGGCGGTGCGGCGAGCCCCAGCGCGGCGATCAGCGCCGCGGCCCCCGCGGTCAGGACGGTCGCTCGGGATCTGGCTCTCGGTCTTCCTACGGCTCGGGTGGAACGGCTTCGACGCACGTGCGCCTCCGAATCTCGCACCGCGTGCCCCGACTCACGCTGGCCAACGCCGGTGATCACCGGCTGGATCCAGCTAAGTGCTGTGCGTACACCGGATAAAGCAGCCGTTGGAGTGACGAAGAGGGTAAATTTCCTCCACCCTCCGGAGGTCGTAGGCCATTCAGCGGCAGTGATCGGGCTCAGAGCACGAACGAGTCCGACCACGGCTGGCCGGAGCGGCCCGACAGCGCGTCGAGCAGCGTCACAGCCTGTTTGTCGGTGAGCGAAGCAACGAAGTCGACCACGGCGCGCCCGCGCGCGAGGCCGCGCACGGCGTCGGGGGCCTCGACGCGTTCGCCGGTCGCGCCCACGAGCACCTCCGGCATGGTGCGGACCAACCCCGTGTACTCGTCCTGCGCGAGCTCCACGAGGTCGTGGAGCCGCCGCGGCAGGCGGCTGACCTCGTCACGGTCGAGCAGCCACGCGTCGAGCGCGTCGACGAGCGTGGTCACGAGGCTGGCCTGCCCGCGCTGGTGCAGCGCGAGGTCGGGGCGCAGCAGCACGAACCGGCGGTGCACGAACTTGAGCACCTGCACCTCGTGCCACTGCGCGGTGCGCAGCGAGACGTGGCCCGAGCGGGTGGAGGGCGACGACAGCACGAACACCCCGTCGACGAGCCGTGAGGTCCAGTTGGCCGAGAACGCGGCCGTGGCCTGCTCGGCCTCGATCGAGCCGTCGAAGCCGTTTTCGAGCAGGCCGTCGACCAGCTCGCGCTGCACGCGCCGCACGGCGGCGGCGAACGCGTCGTCGTCGACGATCCAGCTGTCCTTGAGGTGCATGCGCCGGCGCATCTGCTCCAGCGAGCGGCCGGGGCGGCGCAGCTCGGCCGCGAGCCGGTTGTCGTCCAGCGCCGCCAGCTCCAGCGCGTGGTCGAGCCACTCCCCCAGCTCGGCCGCGACGGGTGCGTGCTGCAGCACCCCGATGCGGTGGAAGTCCTGCAGGTCGTGGATCGCGTAGGCGATGTCGTCGGCGGTGTCCATCACCGACGCCTCCACGGTCTGCTGCCACGGCTCGATGCGCGCGCTGAACGGGCCGCGCGCCTGCGCGAAGTCGTCAAGTTCCGTGGCGTAGGCGGAAAACTTGCTCGCGCCGGTGCCCGGTGCGCCCTCGGGCTCGGCGGCGCCGCGCGGCGGCGTCGGCATCGACGTGGGATGCGGCGCGGGCACGTGCAGCCGCGCCCACGGGTACTTCAGCACCGCCGCGCGCACGGCCGTGGTGAGGTCCAGACCGATGGCCGACGGACCCCGCACGTCGGTGGTGGTGAGGATGCGGAACGTCTGCGCGTTGCCCTCGAACCCGTCGGCGAGACCGAAGCGGTGCCGGGCGATGCGGTCGAGCGTCTGCTCGCCGAGGTGGCCGAACGGCGGGTGCCCGAGGTCGTGGGCGAGGGCGGCGGCCTCGCAGACGTCGGGGTCGCAGCCGCCGAGCTTCGCGGCCAGCTCGGCCGATTCGCTGGCACCGGTGATCCGCTCGGCGATCGCGCGGGCGACCTGCGCGACCTTGAGGCTGTGGGTGAGCCGGTTGTGCAGCAGCCCGGCGCCGCCGGCGTTGACCACCTGCGTGACCCCGCCGAGGCGCGCGAAGAACGGGGACGCGGCGATGCGGTCGCGGTCGATGCGGAACGGGCTCGTGGCGAGGTCCGTGAACCCGCCCACCGAGCTCGCCGGGTCCCTGCGCGCCGCTCGGGGGTCGGTCTCAGCCATGCGCTCCACCGTATCCGGCAGGACTCGGGCGGATCCGCCGGACGCGGCGGATGCGGCAAAATCGGACAGGTGACGGACGTGCTGATCGCCGGAGGCGGCCCCGCCGGGTGGGCGCTGGCGCGCGCCTGCGCCCGGCGCGGGCTCGCGACCACGCTCGTCGACGCCGTGCCGGAAGCGCCGTGGCGCAGCACCTACGGCGTGTGGGCCGACGAGCTGCCCGGCCTGCCCCGCGAGACGATCGCGGCGGCGCCCGGCGCGACGGTCGCGTTCGGCACGCGTGAGCACCGCCTCGACCGCGAGTACCTCGTGCTCGACAACACCGGCCTGCGCTCGTGGCTCACGGCCGCGCCGGTCACGGTCGTGGCCGGGCGCGTCGCGCACGCCGAGCACGGCCGGCACGGCTCCACGGTGATCCTCGCGGACGACCGCCGGCTCGCCACCGCTGTGGTGGTGGACGCGTCGGGCGCCAACCGCGTGCTGTCCGGCGGCCAGCCGGGCGGCCGGCGCGCGGAGCAGACGGCGTACGGCCTCGTGCTGCCGGCCGCCGACGCCGAGCGGCTGCTGCCCGGGGCCGGCGACACGGCCGTGTTCATGGACTGGCGCGAGGGTGCCGCGAGCTTCCGGTACCTGCTGCCGCTGGGCGACGGCTCGGTGCTCGTGGAGGAGACGTCGCTCGCGCACCGGCCGGGCGTGCCCGTCGAGGAGCTCGCCGCTCGGCTGCGCGCCCGGCTCGCCGGAGCGGGCCTGCGTCCGCGCGGTCGGGAGGAGCGCGTGCGGATCGTGCTCGACGTGCCGCTGCCGGGCCGCGGTGTGCGTTCGCCGGGGGCGGTGCCGTTCGGGGTCGCCGCCGGGCTCGTGCACCCGGCCACCGGCTACAGCGTCGCGACGGCGCTGCGGCTCGCCCCGCGCGTGGCCGCGGCACTGGCCGGTGCCTTCGAGGCCGGCCCGCAGGCGGCGGCGCGGGCCGGCCGCCGGACATTGTGGACAGCCGAGGCGCGGGCCGTGCATGCCTTGCGGCAGTACGGATTGCGCGCTTTGCGCCGAATGTCGCCAACCGAGCTCGCCGAGTTCTTCGACCTGTTCTTCACGCTGCCCGGCGACGCGCAGCGGGCGTACACCTCGGGGCGCGAAGACCTGCCGGGCACGGCGGCGGCGATGACCCGGCTGTTCCACGCGGCGCCGCCGGCCCTGCGTGCCCGGCTCGCCGGGCGACGATGATCACCGAGCGAAAACGATTCGGCACGGTGAGGATTTGGCGCGGAGCGCCGGAATCGGTGTGCGAATACGCGGGCGCGCAGCCGTGAGCGGTACCGCGTGCGGAACCGGCGGGCCGAGCGGGCAGCGTTCCGCGAATTCCGTATCCGAAAGTTCTTCGGATCAAACGATCAAGGCCTGGCGTGTGGAGCAGCTGGTCACTGGGGCGGACCGCACCGCCACCGACCGTGTGCGGACTCGTGCACACAAGAGCGAAGACGGGAATTTTCACACTTCCGAACGGCTCGAGGAAATCCATCCCGAACGGGTCATCACTGCCGATTCCGCTACGCCGATTCAGGTAAACCAGGTTCCCGCACGGTGAACATCTGCTGACAACGGTTTCGTTTCCGCGCGAGAGGATGCGACGATCACCGGGTGACGACGCCACGTGCGGTCCGGTTCGCCTTCCAGCCGATGTACAGCCTGCACACCGGCGGCGTTGTCGCGTACGAAGCGCTCGCCCGGCCCGGTAAAGGAACCGCCCACGAGCTGCTCGCCGAAGCCCGCCGCGCCGGCCGGCTCGCCGAGGTCGACCTGGGCCTGGCCGCGGCCGCCGTGCGCCAGGAAGCCGAGCGCCCGAGCGCGCTGCCGCTGCACCTGAACATCTCCGCCCGCACGCTCGCGTCGGGCCCCGCCGCGTTCGACGAGCTGATCGCCGAGCTCGGTGCCGCGGGTCGCCGGACGCGCGACGTGGTCCTCGAGATCGGCCCGCCGTTCACGCACCTGCCCGGAGATCGGCTTTTGGGTGGGATGCGCGCCTTGTCGGAACTGGGTTTCCGGCTGGCGCTCGACGGACTCGGCCGCGGCGACCTCCCGCTCGCCCTGCTGGCGCAAGCGCCGGTGGATCTGGTGAAACTCGACCGGAGTGTGCTGCGCGGCCTGCCGGACGAACCGGCGTCGGTCGCGGTCGTCGAGTCGCTGCTGCACTTCACCACGCGCACCGGCATCCGGCTCGTCGCGACGGGCATCGAGACCGGTCCGCAGCTCGACGCGGCACAGAGCCTGGGCGTGCGCATTGCCCAGGGCAACTTGCTGGCGCCGCCGGCCGCGCACCGCAGCGCGCCCGCGGCCGGCGCCGTGGTGCCCGACGACCGCCGCTCGCCCGCGCCGCCCACCGCGCCGCGCGTCGGCGACTTCCTGCGCCCCGCCACCACCCTGCCGTCCGACGCGACCTGCGACGACGTGCGCGAGGTCCTCGCGGCGGCCGACGCGCCGACCGGTGTGATCGGCGTCGACGACCAGCGCCGTCCACGGTGGTCGGTGGACCGCACGCGGTTCCTGGTGGCCGTGACCGGTCCGTACGGCCACGCGCTGCACGCCAAGCGCCCGGCCGAGCGGCTGGCCGACAAACCGCACACGATCGACGCCACGGCGAGCGCGCTGGAGTTCCTGGAGCTCGTGACCGACGCCGATTGGGGCCGCACCGGCGACGACGTGGTGGTGGTCGACGAAGCGGGCCGCACGGTCGGCGTGGTGCTGGTGACCGAGGTGGTCCGCGGGGTGGCCGAGGCGAAGGTCGAGGAGGCCGTGACCCTCAACCCGCTCACCCGGCTGCCGGGCAGCGAAGCCGTCGCGCGCGATGTCGAGCGCCGCATCTCCACGGGCGAGCAGTTCGTGGCGGCGTGGCTCGACGTCGACTCCTTCAAGTCTGTGAACGACAACGCGGGTTTCGCCGCGGGCGACGACCTCATCCGTGCCCTGGGCGAGACCCTCATCGGCCTCTCGCGGCGCCTGCAGCGCATGCGCGTGAGCCACGTCGGCGGCGACGACTTCCTGATCGTCTGCGACGTCGACGAGATCGGCACCGTGGCCGCGGCCCTGCTCGACAAGCGTTGGTCGGCCGAGGGCCTGCCGGTCACGGTCTCGCTGGCCACGCTCGTCTGCGGCAGCGGCTCCATCTCGTCCTACCGCGACGCGTCGCGGCTGCTCGCCCCGCTGAAGAAGCGCGCGAAGGCCGTGCCCGGTTCGAGCTGGGTCCTGAGCCGCCCGGGCTCCGACCGCGTCGAGGTCCTGCGCGGCATCGGGCGTGACGTGGCCGTCAGCCGCTCTGCCTAGCGGGGAGTGCCTGCGCCTCGGGAGCTCCGAGGCGCAGGCGTGCGAAGACATCAGTAGACGCCGGCGGTGACCCGGGTCCCCCAGCCCCGCTCAGCCCCGAACCCGTTGCGCCACAGCTGCTGCACCTTCGTCGCCTCGGCCGCGCTGGGCTTGGCGTTGGTGCACGACGTGCCGGGCCCGTGGCCGGACATCAGCTCCGAACACGGACCGTCGTAGTCGTCGGGCAGCCCGAGGTTGTGCCCCAGTTCGTGCGCCGCGATCCGCGTCGGGGCGAACCCTTCGGCGACCTGGGACGTGTCCAGGTAGATATCGCCGTGCCCGTGGCCGTCCGTCTGCGTGTACGACCCGCCGCTGTGGATCTCGTGAAACACCACCGTCGCCCCGGACGAGCGCTTGACCAGCTTCACGTCGGTCACGGCCGCGTTCCAGTTCGCCGCCCCCTGGTCGATCTGCGCGACGTAGTCGGGTGCCCCGCTCGACGTGTAGTACACCGTGGTCACCGCCGCGGCTTCCGCGCCCGGCCCCGCGATCAGCCCGACACCGAGCGGCGCCGCCACCGCCACCGCGATCGCCGCGATACGCCCGAACCCGCGTGCCCTCATTCGCGTCTCCTTCACCGAATTGTCCGATCCGGCCACCGGCAACCCGGCAACCGCGGTTCGAACCACGAGGTTAGGAGTTCACCATTCGCCGAGCCACGTCCGAAAGTAGGTGACCCGGCACGGTCGGTCACGACCAGGTCGGCTTCTCGGCTGTCTTGCGACGTCGGCCGGCTGACCGCACGCCGGTCACGATCGCGCCGGCGAACCCGAGCAGGAACAGCACCGCACCACCGGCGGCCAGCAGCCGCGCGTTGACCGGGCCGGTGTCCTCGACGGTCGCGCCCGGCAGGCCGGCGTCGGTGAACGCTGTGGTGGGCTTCAGCGTTTCGGCCCAGAACGGCCCACCGGTTGCCACGGCGACACCGTCCACCTTGGACAACGGGACGGAGCCGGTCTCGAGGGCGTAGGGCTTGACGACAAAGCGTGAGTCGAACGAATTGTCCCGCGTGTCCCCCGCGACGAAGACCGACCCCGGCGGCACTTTCGCCTCGAAGGCCACAGCGGCGTCGGCGGGCGAAACCGCCGGGTTGAGGTAGGGCTCGGCCACCGGCTTGCCGTTCACCACGGTCCGTTTGCCGAGGTCGCAGCAGCGAATCTCGTCACCGCCGACCGCGATCACCCGCTTGAGGAGCTTGCCGCGACCTTTTTCGGGAAACGCGTCGGCCTCGAACACCACCAGATCCCCGCGGTGCACTTCGTGACGCTCGTAGATCACCGTGGTTCCCGAGACCACGGTGGACGCCATCGAACTGCCCTGCACACTCACCCAGTGGTAGCTGAACACTTTCACGACACCGCTCGCCGTGAGCACCGCCCCGACCACCGCGAGCAGCGCGAAGACCGCCAACAGCGGCGAAAACCGCCGCTGGACGTGCACTTGAGGTGGTGCGGGCGGGAAATCGGGTTCGGTCACGTTCATCTATCGTGCCCGTTGCGCGAGCGTTACCCGGTTTCGCCGTCTGCCGGCGCGCGTGATGATCACGATCAAGCCGGCGAAGCCGAGCAGGAACAACGCGGGACCACCGACCGTCAGGTCCCGCCCCACCGGCAAGCCGATGTCCGCGGCGGACGCTCCGGAGAGGCCGGCGTCGGTGAAAGCCGTGGTGGGCGTGAGGGTCACCGAGGAGAAGATCGTGCCCCTCGCCACAACCACACCGTCCACCTTGGACAGTGGAACGGCGCCGCCGCCTGGTTCGTCGACGAATCTGCGGGAGCCGTCGGAGATGTCGCGTCTGTCGTTCTCCACGAAGATCGAACCCGGCGGCACCTGGGCCGTGAACTCGTAGGCGCCGGCCGAGAGCGGGACCACCGGATCGAGGTAGGGCTCGGTGATGGCCTTGCCGTCGACCCGCAGCCGGTGGTCGGGCCCGCAGCACGCCACCCGGTCGCCGCCGACGGCGACCACGCGCCGGATGAGGTGGTAGCCGGGTGGTGTGTCGGGAAAAGCGTCGGCCTGGAAGGACACCAGGTCGCCCCGGTGGATGTCGTGGCTGCCGGCCCAGTGCAGCACCATCGGCTCGTCGGCGCCCATCGTGGCTTCCATGGAGAGTTCGCCGACCCGCACCGTGGTGTAGCCGAACACCTTCACCACCCCGGTCACCGCGAGCACGACGCCGGCCACCACGAACACCACGAAAAGCGCCGGGAGCGGCGAAAACCGGCGCGCGCGAGGCGGTGCCGGCGGGGAAGCCGGGAAGTCGGTCACGCCCCTCTATCGGGCCGGTCCCACCGGCGTTACCCGGTCCTCGGCGAATACATGATCACCGCGACACCCGCCAGGCACAGCAGCGCCCCGATCACGTCGAACCGGTCGGGCCGATACCCGTCGGCCACCACACCCCACGCGAGCGAGCCCGCCACGAAAACGCCGCCGTACGCGGCGAGGATGCGGCCGAAATGGGCGTCGGGCTGCAGTGTCGCGACGAACCCGTAGAGCCCGAGCGCCACGAGGCCACCGCCGATCCACGCCCAGCCACGGTGTTCGCGCACGCCCTGCCAGATCAGCCACGCGCCGCCGATCTCCAGCACCGCCGCCGCGACGAACAGCGCGATCGACTTGAGGACCGTCATCGGCCGAAGGGATTGCCGAGCGGGCCCAGGTCGAAGGTGGCCACCGTCGGAGTCCACAGGGGATTCACCGCGAACGCGACCGCCCCCGCGAGCGCCACCACACACGTGAGCCCCCCGAGCAGCACACCCCGGCGGGCCAGGTCACCGTGGCCCCCGTAGTCGCGCCCGCCGCCGGTCAGCCCCAGCACGATCGCCAGCACGCCGGCCAACAGCCCCACGAAGAACAACGCCCCCAGCACCAGCAGAAACACCTGGCCCACGATCGGGTACACGGGCCCCGCCTCCATCCGCGGCCGCACCAGCAACAACGCGACCCACGTCGCCACGACCAGCATGAAGCCCACCGCCGCGATCGCCACCGCCGCGATCGCCACCGCCGCGACGGCCTGGCCTCGCCGGGGTTCCCGCTCGTTGTCCGGTTCGGTCATGCCCCAGTCATAGCACCCGCGCCCGGGTTTCGTCGGACCTTCCCGGTAGCTCCACCGCCATGCATTCCGAGGCTTGAGGCCCGCACAGCCGACTACCCAGCTCTCAGCGCTGCGCATCGACCGCCGCACGCCGCTCGCCGAGGCCCCGCGCTCTGGCGCCGCTTTTCCCCGGAGCGCGAGGCACCGTGGTACACCGAATCAAGCGACACTGTATAGACCGTTATACAACCACGACCACAAAACAGGCCACCCCGCCAACCAGCGAAGTGGCCTGTTCCGAGAATCAGACAGTGAACCCGAGCGCCCGCAGCTGCTCGCGGCCGTCGTCGGTGATTTTTTCCGGGCCCCACGGCGGCATCCAGACCCAGTTGATCCGGAAGTCGCTCACGAGGCCGCCCGAGGTCAGGGCCGCGGAGGTCTGGTCTTCGATCACGTCGGTGAGCGGGCAGGCCGCCGAGGTGAGCGTCATGTCCAGCGTGGCGGAGTTGTCGCTTTCCACGCGGATGTCGTAGACCAGGCCGAGGTCGACGACGTTGATCCCGAGCTCCGGGTCGACGACGTCGCGCATCGCCTCTTCGATGTCCTCGATCTTGGCGATGTCGGCGGGCACCGACGTCGCCGACTGCTGCGGCAGGTCCGCGGCGGTGCGCCCTTCGCGGGGGTCCGCCGCCTGGTCCGACAAGGGCTCCGCCGAGGGAACCACGGTCTCTTCGCTCATGCCTTCTCAGCTCCTGTGGTGGTGCGGGCCACGGCGTCCTTGAACGCCATCCAGCCGAGGAGGGCGCACTTCACGCGCGCCGGGTACTTGGCGACGCCGGCGAACGCGATCCCGTCCTCCAGCACGTCTTCGTCGGGCTCGACCTTGCCCTTGCCCTGCATCAGTTCCACGAAGGCGTCCATCGTGGTGAACGCCTCCTCCACGGTGTGGCCGGTGACGAGGTCGGTCAGCACCGACGTGGACGCCTGGCTGATCGAGCAGCCCTGCCCCTCGTAGGAGACCTGCTCGACCTTCCCGTCGGTGACCTTCACGCGCAGCGTCACCTCGTCGCCGCAGGTCGGGTTGACCTGGAACGACTCGGCGTCGAACGGGTCGGCCAGACCGCGCCCGTGCGGGTTCTTGTAGTGGTCCAGGATGATCTCCTGGTACATGCTCTCGAGGTTCACTTCGCGACCCCGAAGAACTTCTGCGCCTCGCGGATCCCGTCGACGAGGGCGTCCACTTCGGACAGTGTGTTGTAGAGGTAGAACGTGGCGCGCACGGTGGCCGGCACGGAGCACGCCCGGTGCAGCGGCCACGCGCAGTGGTGGCCGACGCGCACGGCGATGCCGAGGCTGTCGAGCACCTGGCCGGCGTCGTGCGGGTGCACGCCGTCGATCACGAACGCCACGGCCCCACCGCGGTCCGCCATGTCGGTGGGCCCGACGATCCGGACCCCGTCGATGGCGCCGACCCCGGCGAGCGCGTGTTCGGTGAGCTGGTGCTCGTGGGCGGCAACGCGGTCCATGCCGACGGCCGAGAGGTAGTCGACGGCCGCGCCGAGGCCGATGGCCTGCGACGTCATCGGCACGCCGGCCTCGAACCGCTGCGGCGGCGGGGCGAACGTCGACCCCTCCATGCGCACCAGCTCGATCATCGAGCCGCCGGTCAGGAACGGCGGCATGGCCTCGAGCAGCTCGCTGCGCCCGTAGAGCACGCCGATGCCGGACGGCGCCAGCATCTTGTGCCCGGAGAACGCGGCGAAGTCCACGTCGAGCGCCCCCAGGTCCACGGCCCCCTGGCCGTAGACCCCGTGAGGCACCGACTGGCACGCGTCGAGCAGCGTGAGCGCGCCGACCGACTTCGCCTTGGCCACGAGCACGTCGACCGGGTTGATCGTGCCGAGCACGTTGGACTGGTGCGCGAACGCGACGAGCTTGGTGCGCGGCGTGATCAGCTCGTCGAGCTCCGACAGGTCGAGCCGGCCCTCGGGCGTGACCTTGAACCACTTCAGCGTGGCCCCGGTGCGCTGGCACAGCTGCTGCCAGGGCACGAGGTTCGCGTGGTGCTCCATCTCGGTGATCACGATCTCGTCGCCGGGACCGACCGCAAAAGACGCAGCAGCGCTCGTCGGATCGGTGGCCGCGTTGCTCATCGCGTACGCCACGAGGTTGATGCCCTCGGTGGCGTTCTTGGTGAACACGAGCTCCTCCGGGGAGGCACCGACGAACTCCGCGATCCGCGCGCGGGCGGACTCGTAGGCGTCGGTGGCCTCCTCGGCCAGCTGGTGCGCGCCGCGGTGCACGGCGGCGTTGGAGCTCTCGAGGAACGCGCGCTCCGCGTCGAGCACCTGCACGGGGCGTTGCGAGGTCGCACCGGAGTCCAGGTACACCAAGGGTTTCCCGTCGCGCACGGTGCGGGACAGGATGGGGAAGTCGGCACGCAGTGCCGCCACGTCAAGGGGAACAGAGTTGGTCGGGCTGTTCGAGGCCGTGGTGGTCATCGAGCCAACTCCTCTCGGTGTAGTCGGGAACTTCCTGCGAAAGGCTCTACAGAGCAGCGGGCTCGGACTTGCCCACGTACTTCACGTAGCCGTTCTCCTCCAGCTCGTCGGCGAGCTCCTTGCCGCCCGACTCGACCACGCGCCCGTCGGCGAAGACGTGCACGAAGTCCGGGGTGATGTGCCGGAGGATGCGGGTGTAGTGCGTGATCAGCATGACGCCGACCTCGTTGCCGTTCTTGTACTCGTTGACGCCCTCGGAAACCACGCGCAGCGCGTCGACGTCGAGGCCCGAGTCGGTCTCGTCGAGGATGGCGATCTTCGGCTTGAGCAGCGCCAGCTGCAGGATCTCGTGGCGCTTCTTCTCGCCGCCGGAGAAGCCCTCGTTGACCGAGCGCTCGGCGAACTCCTGCGAGATGCCGAGCTTGCCCATCTCCTCCTTGACCTCCTTGACCCAGTGGCGCAGCTTGGGAGCCTCGCCACGGACCGCGGTGGCCGCGGTGCGGAGGAAGTTGGACATCGAGACGCCGGGCACCTCGACCGGGTACTGCATGGCCAGGAACAGGCCGGCGCGGGCGCGCTCGTCCACGCTCATGTCGAGCACGTTCTCACCGTCCAGCAGCACCTCGCCGGAGGTCACCTGGTACTTCGGGTGGCCGGCGATGGCGTAGGACAGGGTGGATTTGCCCGAGCCGTTGGGGCCCATGATCGCGTGGGTCTCGCCCGACCGGATGGTCAGGTTCACGCCCTTGAGGATCTCCTTGGCGCCCTCTTCGGTCGTGACCGAGGCGTGCAGGTCCTTGATTTCCAGCGTTGCCATTCTCAGTTTCCTAAAGTCTTATGTGGACGGACGAGGGCTGGGCTCAGACGCCCACGGCTTCGAGCTCGGCTTCGATCGCGGCCTCGAGGCGCTCGCGCACCTCGGGAACGCCGATCTTGACCAGGATCTCGTGGAAGAACCCGCGCACGACCAACCGGCGCGCGGCATCCTCGGCGATCCCACGCGACTGAAGGTAGAACAACTGCTCGTCGTCGAACCTTCCCGTCGCGCTCGCGTGGCCGGCGCCTTCGATCTCGCCGGTCTCGATCTCGAGGTTCGGCACCGAGTCCGCCCGCGCACCCGGCGTGAGCACCAGGTTCCGGTTGAGCTCGTAGGTGTCGGTGGCCTCCGCGGCCGCCCGGATCAGCACGTCGCCGATCCACACGGCGTGAGCACCGTCACCCTGCAGCGCGCCCTTGTACATCACACGCGACCTGCAGTGCGCCACGGCGTGGTCCACGAACAGCCGGTGCTCCTGGTGCTGACCGGCGTCGGAGAAGTAGACGCCCAGCATCTCCACGTCGCCGCCGGGCTGCGCGAAGGCCGCCGTCGGCGAGATGCGGACCAGGTCGCCGCCGAGCGTGATCACAATGTGCTTGAGCGCCGCGTCGCGGCCGAGCTTGAGGTGCTGCTCGGACACGTGCACCGCGTCGTCGGCCCAGTCCTGCACGCTGACCACGGTGAGCTTCGCCGAGTCGCCGACCACGAACTCGACGTTGTCGGCGTAGGTGCCCGAACCCACGTGGTCGAGCACGACCACGGCCTGCGCGAACGGCTCGACGCGGACCTGCAGGTGCCCGTAGGCCACCTCGCCCTCGCCCGGGCCGTGGATGCGCAGCGTGGACGGCTTCGACGCCTCGGTCTCCTTCGGCACCGTCACGACGGTGGCCTTGCTGAAGGACGAGTACGCCTGGGCCGCGATGCGGTCGCTCGGCACGCCGGCCTCGCCGAGGCGCCCGTCCTCGCGGCCGACCGTCTCGATCGTCAGCTCGGGCGCGGCGTCGGTCTCCAGCGTGATCTCGCCCGACGCGACGGCCGTGCCGTCGTGCAGGCCACGCAGGCGCTTCATCGGGGTGAAGCGCCAGTTCTCCTCACGCCCGCCCGGGACCTCGAAGGCCTCGACGTCGTAAGAGGTGAACCGCTCCGCGCGGGAAGCCGCGGGGACAACCGCGCCTTCCCGCAGCGACTCGGAAACGTTGTTCTCGGTAACCGACATGACTAGCCGACGGACCCTTCCATCTGGAGCTCGATCAGGCGGTTCAGCTCGAGCGCGTACTCCATCGGCAGCTCACGCGCGATGGGCTCCACGAACCCGCGCACGATCATCGCCATCGCCTCGGCCTCGTCGAGACCGCGCGACATCAGGTAGAACAGCTGCTCTTCGCTGACCTTGGACACCGTGGCCTCGTGGCCCATGGACACCTCGTCGTTGCGGATGTCCACGTACGGGTAGGTGTCCGAGCGCGAGATCGTGTCGACCAGCAGCGCGTCGCAGACCACGCTGGAGCGCGAGTGGTGCGCGCGCTTCGCCACGCGGACCAGGCCGCGGTAGGAGGTGCGGCCGCCGCCGCGCGCCACCGACTTCGACACGATCGTCGAGGAGGTGTGCGGCGCGAGGTGCTCCATCTTGGCGCCCGCGTCCTGGTGCTGGCCCTCGCCCGCGAAGGCGACCGAGAGGACCTCGCCCTTGGCGTGCTCGCCCATGAGGAAGACCGACGGGTACTTCATGGTCACCTTGGAACCGATGTTGCCGTCGATCCACTCCATGGTCGCGCCCTCTTCGCACTTGGCGCGCTTGGTGACCAGGTTGTAGACGTTGTTCGACCAGTTCTGGATCGTCGTGTAGCGGCAGCGGCCGCCCTTCTTCACGATGATCTCGACGACCGCCGAGTGCAGCGAGTCGGACTGGTAGATCGGCGCGGTGCACCCCTCGACGTAGTGCACGTAGGCGTCTTCGTCGACGATGATGAGCGTGCGCTCGAACTGGCCCATGTTCTCGGTGTTGATCCGGAAGTAGGCCTGCAGCGGGATGTCCACCTTCACGCCCTTGGGCACGTAGATGAACGAGCCGCCGGACCACACCGCCGTGTTCAGCGCGGAGAACTTGTTGTCCCCGGCCGGGATCACGGAACCGAAGTGCTCCTGGAAGATCTCCGGGTGCTCCTTGAGCGCGGTGTCGGTGTCCAGGAACAGCACGCCCTGGGCCTCCAGGTCCTCACGGATCTGGTGGTAGACGACCTCGGACTCGTACTGCGCGGCGACACCGGCGACCAGACGCTGCTTCTCCGCCTCGGGGATGCCCAGCTTGTCGTAGGTGTTCTTGATGTCCTCGGGAAGGTCTTCCCAGCTGGCCGCCTGCTTCTCCGTGGACCGAACGAAGTACTTGATGTTGTCGAAATCGATCCCGGAGAGGTCGGCACCCCAGTTCGGCATCGGCTTCAGCTCGAAGAGCTTGAGCGCCTTCAAGCGGGCTTCGCGCATCCACTCCGGCTCGGACTTCTTCGAGGAGATGTCGGTGACGACGTCCTCGTTCAGCCCGCGGCGGGCGGTCGAGCCCGCCTCGTCGGAGTCGGCCCAGCCGAACGCGTACTTGCCAAGGGACTCGATGGTCTCTTCCTGGCTCAGTGGCGCGGTGGTGGGAGTGCGCTGCTCGGCAGCGGCAGTCATGCGGGTTTCCCTCCATTCGGGATCCGTGCTGTACGCCCCCGGTCCGCCCGCGCCGGTCGCGTCGCCGCAACCGCCTCGGTCGTCCCGGAGGGCCTGGTGCTGTCCGGCTCGGGAAGGGCCGGGATACCCGTCGTGACGGCGGGTACGTGTGTGGTGCACGCGTTGTCGCCGCGTGCGATCGTCGCCAGCCGCTGCACGTGCGTGCCGAGCAGCCGGGCGAACGCCTCGGTCTCGGCCTCGCACAGCTGCGGGAACTCCGCGGCGACGTGCGCGACCGGGCAGTGGTGCTGGCACAGTTGCTCACCGACACCGACCTGGCGGGTCGACGCAGCGTAGCCCTCCCTGGTCAAGGCCGTGGCCAGGGCCTCGGCCCGCTCCGCGGGATCACTCGAACCGGTGATGGCCGAGCGGTGCGGACCCACCAGCGCGTCGACGCGGCTCTGGGCGAACGCCCGCACGGCGTCTTCCCCGGCGTGCTCGGCGAGGAAGCGGATGGCCGACACGGCGAGGTCGTCGTAGGCGTGCCCGAACCGGGCGCGGCCGGCCTCGGTGAGCAGGAAGAACTTGGCCGGGCGGCCTCGCCCGCGCGGCCCGCGCCGGGGCGCGTCGCGGGTTTCGGCCTCGCCGTCGGCCACCAGCGCGTCGAGGTGCCGGCGCACGGCGGTGGGGCTGATGCCCAACTGCTCGGCGACCACGACGGCCGTCATCGGACCCTGTTCGAGCAGCAGGCGCGCGACCTCGTGGCGGGTGCGTCCTTCGGCGAGGCTGGCCGGGCTGACCTGCACGGGAACGCCGACGTCCGCGGTGCGCGGCTGATCGCCGTGCTCCTCGCAGACCTCTGCCCGAGGCGTCCCGGTCTTTTTCACAACACAAGTGTGTCTTATTTCGTCCGCCGGGGCAAAGGCGGGGTGTCCGGCAGTGACCCGAGTCACGGGGAACGGGAGTCGATACCCTTCGTGACGTGGCAGTCGGCGAGCACCCCGTGCAGCGGGACCCGGAAGTGGGCCTACCCGGCGACACGGCGACGGCCGTGGCGCCGCCTTCGCCCGTGCTCCCGCGCGAGCCGCAGCCGCTCGACCAGGCCGAACACCGCGGTCTCGGCGTGGTCCGCCGCTTCGGCACGGTCGGCTCGCTCTTCCTCGCGCTCGGCTCGCTGGGCGCCGGCGCGGCCCCGGTGATCAACCCGGTGCAGGACCTGCCCGTGCTGCGCCTGTTCACCCGCATCCCCACGGTCTCGCTCGCCATCGCGTTCTCCGGCATGGGCATCCTCGTGCTGAGCTGGCTGATGCTCGGCCGCTTCGCCCGCCCCGCGAGCGCCCGGCTGGCGAGCCAGGGCCAGCTCGCGCGCACGATCGCGATGTGGGTGGCGCCGCTGCTGCTCATCCCGCCGCTGTTCTCCCGCGACGTGTACAGCTACCTCGCGCAGAGCGAGATCGTGCACCGCGGGATGGACCCCTACTCCCTCGGCCCGGCCCAGGCCCTCGGTGTGGGCGACCCGCTCACCGCGGGCGTGGCGAACATGTGGCGCGAGACGCCGGCGCCCTACGGGCCGCTGCTGCTGCGCCTCGGCGGCTGGCTCGCGCCGATCGGCGGCACCGACATCGTGGTCGGTGTGCTGCTGCAGCGCGGGCTCGCGCTCGTCGGCGTGGTGCTCATCGTGTGGGCCGTGCCGCGCCTGGCGCGCCGCTTCGGTGTGCAGCCGGCGACGGCGCTGTGGCTGGGTGCGGCCAACCCGCTGCTGATCTTCCACTTCATCGCCGGCGCCCACAACGACTCGCTCGCCATCGGGCTCATGGTGGCCGGGCTGGAGGTCGGCATCCGGCGCCTGCCGGTGCGGATCAAGGGCGACTCGCCGCCACCCCTGGCCAAGGGTGAACTGCTCTGCATCGCGCTCGGGGTCGCGATCATCACCCTCGGGGCGGCGGTCAAGGTGCCCGCCCTGCTCGCGTTGCCGTTCTTCGCGGTGATGGTGGCGCGGCGCTGGCACGGGCGGCTCAAGGACCTCGTGTGGGCCGGCGTGCCGATGGCGCTGCTGTTCGGCGTGGTGCTCGTGGCCGTCACCGTCGGCACGGGCCTGGGCTTCGGCTGGATCGGCGCGCTCGGCACGCCGGGCCTCGTGCGCGCGTGGATCTCCCCCACCGCCGAGCTCGCGAACCTCACGGGCGTGCTCGGCATCGCGCTGGGGCTCGGCAACCACACCGACGCGCTCGTGCCCATCATCGGCGCGCTGGGGTACGTGGTGACCGCGTTCGTCACCTTCAAGTTCCTGTGGGCCAGCTTCAAGTGGCGCTACCGCCCCATCATCGGGCTCGGCGTGTCCCTCGGCGCGGCGCTGCTCCTGCAGATCAACGTGCAACCCTGGTACGTGCTGTGGGCCGTGATCCCGCTCGCGGCCGCCGCGGGCACGTCCCGCTTCCGGGTCGTGGCCACCGTGGTCAGCGCGGGGCTGCCGTTCCTGCTGCCGCCCACCGGCAGCTCGTTCGACGGCCACGCCTACATCCTGCCGTGGGCCTACGGCGCCGCCGTGCTCGTGACGCTCTGCGGGCTCGCGCTGGTGTACCGGGTTTCGCCGCTGCTGCTGTCGAGGACGTCCCCGGAACGGCCCCCCGTGGCGGACGTCGTATCGTGATTCGTTGTGGACAACCCCGCCGTCGAGATCACCGGCCTGGTGAAAAGCTACGGCTCCACCACCGCGGTCGACGGGATCGACCTGCGGATGGAGCGTGGCTGCCTGCTGGCCCTGCTCGGGCCCAACGGCGCGGGCAAGACGACCACCGTCGAGATCTGCGAAGGATTCCGCAAGCCTGACACCGGAACCGTCCGGGTCCTCGGCCTCGACCCCGCGAAGGACGGCGCCCGGCTGCGCCCGCGCGTCGGCATCATGCCGCAGGGCGGCGGCGCCTACCCGGGCGTGCACGCCGCCGAGATGCTCGGCCTGGTCGCGTCGTGCGCGGCGCACCCGCTCGACCCCGGGTGGCTGCTCGACGTGCTCGGGCTGGCCGGCGCCAAGCGCACCCCGTTCAAACGGCTCTCCGGCGGGCAGCAGCAACGGCTTTCGCTGGCGTGCGCGCTCGTCGGTCGCCCCGAGCTGGTGTTCCTCGACGAGCCGACCGCGGGCATGGACCCGCAGGCCCGGCGCCTGGTGTGGGACCTGCTGGCCGCGCTGCGCGCCGACGGTGTGAGCGTGCTGCTCACCACCCACCTCATGGAAGAGGCCGAGGCGCTGGCCGACCAGGTCGTGATCGTGGACCACGGCAAGGTCGTGGTCCAGGGCTCGCCCCACGCGCTGACGCTGGAAGAGGGCGACGCCGCGCAGCTGCGGTTCCGCGCGCGCACGCGGCTGGACCTGTCGCTGCTCACCGCGGCACTGCCCGAGGGCTACCGGGTCAGCGAGTCGTCGCCCGGCTCGTACCTGGTGGAAGGCGCGGTGGATCCGCAGGTGGTGTCGACCGTCACGGCGTGGTGTGCGCAACAGGGTGTGCTGCCCGAACAGCTGCAGGTCGGGCGGCGCACGCTGGAAGAGGTTTTCCTGGAGCTGACCGGACGGGAGCTGCGGGCGTGAGTACGACGTTCCCGGAGGGCACCTTCACCCCCGCGCCGGGCCGCGGGCCGCTGGGGAAGATGCTGCGCACGCACGCCCGCGTCGAGGCCGCTCTCACGCTGCGCCACGGCGAACAGCTGCTGCTCACGCTGATCATCCCGCTCGCGCTGCTCATCGGCCTGAGCCTGCTCGACGTGCTGCCCGCGAGCCAGCTCGGGTCTGCGTCCAAAGTAGACTGGATCACCCCGCGGATCCTCGCGCTGGCCGTGATGTCCTCGGCCTTCACGGGCCAGGCCATCGCACTGGGCTTCGACCGCCGCTACGGCGTGCTCAAGCGCCTGTCCGCCACGGCGCTGCCCCGCTGGCTGCTCGTGACCGGGCGGGTGGTCGCCGCGCTCGTGGTGGTCGTGCTGCAGTCGCTCGTGATCGGCGTGGTGGCGGCGTTCCTGGGCTGGTCGCCCTCGGGCGCCGGAATCGCTTCCGCCGTGGTCCTGCTGGTACTCGGGACCGGCGCGTTCGGCGCCCTCGGCGTGCTGCTCGGCGGTGCGCTGCGGGCCGAGGCGGTGCTGGCGCTGGCCAACATCGTGTGGTTCGTGCTGCTGCTCGCCGGCGGCATCCTGCTGGCACCGTCCGCGCTGCCGACGGGCCTCGTCGTGGTCGTCTCGCTGCTGCCTTCGGGTGCGCTCGCCGAAGGCCTGCGCTCCGCACTGGTCGACGGCCACTTCGCCGTGGGACCGATGGCGGTGCTCGCGGTGTGGGCCGTGGCGGCGGGACTGCTCGCCACCCGCACGACGAAGCTCACCTGAGTTCTTTTCGCCGCGGGCGTGAGGCACGCCATAGCGCAAAAGGACTTCTCGCCGGATAAGCGGAATTGCCGAGTGCGCGGACAAATGCGCACGTGGTTGTGCCGAACAAAGAGCCCGGAACACGCGCGAGTACGATTCCCTTCGTGCAACTTCGCAGTTTGATCGCGCGCCTGCCCTACCCGACCGCCGCCGTGCAGAAGGCGGTCGGAATCGCGTCCGTGGTGGCGATGAGTGGAATCGGCGTCACGGGGTCCGTCGTGCGGGTCACTGGCTCCGGCCTCGGCTGCCCCACGTGGCCGCAGTGCGTGCCGGGCAGCCTCGTGCCGAAGCACGACCCCGGGATCGACGCGGTCCACCAGTGGATCGAGTTCTCGAACCGCATGCTCACCGGCGCGGTCATCATCGTGGCCGCCCTCGCGGTGCTCGCCGCGTGGCGCATCCTGATCGACCACCCGAGCCGCAAGCGCCTGGTGGCGCTGGCGTGGACGATGCCGGGCGGCGTCGTGCTGCAGGCAGTGCTCGGCGGGATCACGGTGCTCGCGAAGCTGGAATGGTGGACAGTCGCGATCCACTTCCTCGCGTCCACGCCGTTGATCTGGCTGGCCGTGCTCTTGCTCAAGGCCTTCGGCGAAGGTGACGAACCCGCGCGCCCGCTGGTGCCGGCGCTGGGCCGCAAGGTGCTGGTGCTGCTCACGGTGCTGATGTGGGCCGTGCTGATCGCGGGCACCACCGTCACCGGCGCGGGCCCCCACGGTGGCGACATCAACACCCACCGCCTCGCCGCGCCGATCGAGAAGCTCGCGCAGGCCCACAGTGGACTCCTGATCGGGTACCTCGTGGTCCTCGCGGTGTTCGGCCTGCAGCTCATGCGCGTGGGCGCGCCCAAGAGCGTGTGGCAGCGCTACGCGTGGGTGTGGGCCGTCGCGCTCGCGCAGGGGGTGCTGGGGACCGTGCAGTACGCGCTCGGTGTGCCCGAGGCCATGGTCTCCTTCCACGTGCTCGGCTCGGCGCTCGTCATCGTCGTCACGGCCACGCTCTGGACCGGCACCCGCGACCGCGGCCCGGTCGTGTCGCTCGAACCGGCGCCGGCGGATCGCGAGCTCACGCCGGCGAGCTGACTGGCCGGCCCACGCCGGGCTTCGCCCCGGACGGCCACGCCTTCGTAACTCTCCGGAGGCTCGCCGTCGGCACAGCGGACAGAACGGGCACCTACCCTTCGGCTGGAGAATCGCCCTCCGAAGCGCCCGAGGTGACGCTCATGACGTCCGTCCCGTCCAGCACCGTGAAGCCGCTGATCTCCGGACGCCGGGGGCCGGCGGAGATGATCGTGCTCAAGACTTTTCTGCTGGTGCCGTTCGTGGCGCTGATCGCGGCCGTGCCGTTGCTGTGGGGCTGGGGCCTGAGCTGGGTCGACGCGGCGCTGTTCGTGGTGTTCTACACCTTCGGCACGCTCGGGGTGACCGTCGGCTACCACCGCTACTTCACGCACGGCGCGTTCAAGGCGCCGCGTGCGCTGCGGATCGCGCTGGCCGTGTCGGGCAGCATGGCGGTGCAGGGTTCGGTGATCTTCTGGGTGGCGAGCCACCGGCGCCACCACGCCTTCGCCGACCGGGAAGGCGACCCGCACTCGCCGTGGCTGTTCGGCACGTCGCCGGCTGCGCTGCTGCGCGGGTTCTGGCACGCGCACATGGGCTGGATGTTCAAGCGTGAGGTGACCAACGCCGACCGCTTCGCCCCCGACCTCGTCGGTGACGCCGACCTGCGGCTGGTGAACCGGTTCTTCGCGCTGTGGATCGCGCTCAGCGTCGCGCTGCCGGCCGCGATCGGCGGGCTGGTCACGATGTCGTGGTGGGGCGCGGTCACGGCGTTCTTCTGGGCGGGCCTGGTGCGCATCGCGTTGCTGCACCACGTGACCTGGTCGGTGAACTCCATCTGCCACCTCGTCGGCGAGCGCCCCTTCGCCAGCCGCGACAAGGCCGCCAACTTCTGGCCGCTCGCGATCCTGTCCATGGGCGAGTCGTGGCACAACTCCCACCACGCCGACCCGACCTGCGCTCGCCACGGCGT
Organism: Amycolatopsis sp. NPDC004368; assembly: GCF_053602515.1. NCBI lineage: Bacteria > Bacillati > Actinomycetota > Actinomycetes > Pseudonocardiales > Pseudonocardiaceae > Amycolatopsis > Amycolatopsis sp. NPDC004368. The sequence continues at coordinate 84,146 of NZ_JBSGDT010000034.1, forward strand.
GCTGCGCGGTCAGGTCGACGTGTCCGCTCGGGTGATCTGGCTGTTCGAACGCTTCGGCTGGGCCGGCGACGTGCGGTGGCCGCGGGCGGATCGCCTGGCGGCCAAGCGAAAGCAGCCCGCCTAGTGTCCTGAGTCATAATTTCGGGGCCAGTGGTTAGGGTGTTGTGATGCCGAATCCGAAACTGCCGCCGTTGGTGTTGAGTGACGAGGAGCGC
>NZ_JBSGDT010000035.1:0-79845 GCF_053602515.1 Amycolatopsis sp. NPDC004368
GCGAACTACGTCCATCCATACAACTGCTCCCCGGAAGCCGGAACTGAATTTCTCAGTCCAACTTCCGGGGAGCAGTTCAGGGAACGGGGGCCTTCTCAGCTACTGGCTACGAAACGGCTCAGCGGAAGTCGCGGCCGAAGTCGTAGTCGTCGAGCGGAACGGCAGCGCCGGTGCCCGACCCGAAGACGTCCGGCGTGTAGTAGCCGTCGTCGTAGGACGGGATGGCGTACGCCGCGACGCGCGCCTCCTCGGTCGGCTGGACCTGGATGTTCCGGTACTTGTTGATGCCGGTACCGGCCGGGATCAGCTTACCGATGATCACGTTCTCCTTGAGGCCCACGAGCTTGTCCGAGCGGCCGTTGATGGCCGCGTCGGTCAGGACCCGCGTGGTCTCCTGGAACGAGGCCGCCGACAGCCACGAGTCCGTGGTCAGCGAGGCCTTCGTGATCCCCATCAGCACCGGGCGACCCGAAGCCGGCTCGCCACCCTCGGCGACCGCGGCGCGGTTCGTCGCCTCGAACTTCGTGCGCTCGGGCAGCTCGCCCGGCAGGAAGTCCGTGGCACCGGAGTCGATGATCGTCACGCGGCGCAGCATCTGCCGCACGATGACCTCGATGTGCTTGTCGTGGATCGACACACCCTGAGCGCGGTACACCTTCTGGACCTCGTCGGTGAGGTGCATCTGCGCCTCACGCGGGCCCATCACGCGGAGCACCTCGTGCGGGTCGGGCGTGCCCTCGAGCAGCTGCTGCCCCACGTTGACGTGGTCACCGTCGCCCAGCGGACCGTTCGGGGTGTTGGCGAGCCGCTGCCGCTTGGACAGCTTGTCGAAGACGATCTCCTCCGACCCGTCGTCCGGGATCAGGGTGATCTTCCAGAACCGCTCGCTCTCCTCGATCCGCACACGGCCGTCGACGTCCGCGATCGGCGCCTTGCCCTTCGGGACCCGGGCCTCGAAGAGCTCGGTCACACGGGGCAGACCGGTCGTGATGTCGTCACCGGCGACACCACCCTGGTGGAACGTACGCATCGTCAGCTGCGTACCCGGCTCACCGATCGACTGGGCGGCGACGATGCCGACGGCCTCGCCGACGTCGACGAGCTGGCCCGTCGCCATCGAGCGGCCGTAGCAGGTCGCGCACACACCGACCGCCGACTCACAGGTCAGGACCGAGCGGACCTTGACCTTCGAGATGCCGCTGGAGAGCAGCTTCTCGATGGCCGGGTCGCCCACGTCGTCACCCGCGTTGAGCACGACGTTGCCCTTGGCGTCCACCGCGTCCGTCGCGAGGTTCCGCGCGTACACGCTGGTCTCCACGTGCTGGTCGCGGATCACCTTGCCGTCGCCGACGTCCTCGCCGACGACCATCATGATGCCGCGCGTGGTGCCGCAGTCGACCTCGCGGACGATGACGTCCTGCGACACGTCCACCAGACGACGGGTCAGGTAACCCGAGTCGGCGGTACGGAGCGCCGTGTCCGCCAGACCCTTCCGGGCACCGTGCGTCGCGATGAAGTACTCCGCCACCGACAGGCCTTCACGGAAGTTGGCCTTGATCGGACGCGGGATGTACTCACCCTTCGGGTTCGACACCAGGCCACGCATACCGGCCAGCGACCGGACCTGCGTCATGTTGCCCGCCGCACCCGACTTCACGATCATGGCGATCGGGTTGTCGTCCGGCAGCGCCGTCTCCATGATCTTGTGGACTTCTTCGGTGGCCTGCGTCCACACCTTGACGAGCTCGTTGTTGCGCTCGGTGTGGGACAGCTGACCACGCTGGTACCGCTTCTCGACCTGGTCGGCCTTGCCCTCGTACTCGTCGAGAATAGCCTTCTTGCCCTCGGGCACGAGCACGTCGGAGATGGCCACCGTGACGCCCGAGCGGGTCGCCCAGAAGAAGCCGGCGTCCTTGAGCTTGTCCAGCGTCTGCGCCACCTGCGTCATCGAGTACCGCTCGGCGAGGTCGTTCACGATCGCGGCCTGACGCTTCTTCGGCATCGGCTCGTTCACGAACGGGTAGTCCGCCGGGAGCAGGTCGTTGAACAGCACGCGGCCCAGGGTCGTCTCGGCCAGCCACATCTTGCCCGGCTCCCAGCCCGCCTCGGCCAGGCGCGCTTCGTCGGCCTTGGCCGGCTGGCGGTCCGTGACGCGGATCTTGATGGGAGCGTGCAGGCTCAGCGCCTTGCGGTCGAACGCCATGATCGCCTCGGCCGGCGAGGAGTACGCGTTGCCCGCGCCCTCGGCGTTCTCGTTGAGGCGCGTCAGGTGGAACAGGCCCGTGACCATGTCCAGACGCGGCATGGCCAGCGGGCGGCCCGACGCCGGCGACAGGATGTTGTTCGCCGACAGCATCAGGATCCGGGCCTCGGCCTGCGCCTCGGCCGACAGCGGCAGGTGCACCGCCATCTGGTCACCGTCGAAGTCCGCGTTGAACGCCTCGCAGACCAGCGGGTGCAGCTGGATGGCCTTGCCTTCCACCAGCTGCGGCTCGAAGGCCTGGATGCCGAGGCGGTGCAGGGTCGGCGCGCGGTTCAGCATCACCGGGTGGCCGGTGATGACCTCTTCGAGCACGTCCCACACCTGCGGGCGCGAACGCTCCACCATCCGCTTGGCGGACTTGATGTTCTGGGCGTGGTTCAGGTCGACCAGCCGCTTCATGACGAACGGCTTGAACAGCTCGAGCGCCATGTCCTTCGGCAGACCGCACTGGTGCAGCTTCAGCTGCGGACCGACGATGATGACCGAACGGCCCGAGTAGTCCACGCGCTTGCCGAGCAGGTTCTGGCGGAACCGGCCCTGCTTGCCCTTGAGCAGGTCGGACAGCGACTTCAGCGGCCGGTTGCCCGGGCCGGTGACGGGACGACCGCGGCGGCCGTTGTCGAACAGCGCGTCGACGGCCTCCTGCAGCATCCGCTTCTCGTTGTTGACGATGATCTCGGGCGCGCCGAGGTCGATCAGTCGCTTGAGGCGGTTGTTGCGGTTGATCACGCGGCGGTACAGGTCGTTCAGGTCCGACGTCGCGAAGCGGCCACCGTCGAGCTGCACCATCGGGCGCAGGTCCGGCGGGATGACCGGCACGGCGTCGAGCACCATGCCGCGCGGGTCGTTGCCGGTGGCCTGGAAGGCGGCCACGACCTTGAGGCGCTTGAGCGCGCGAAGCTTCTTCTGGCCCTTGCCGTTGCGGATGGTGTCGCGCAGGCTGTCGGCTTCCGCGGCCACGTCGAACTCGGTGGCCAGCTTCTGGATGGCCTCCGCGCCCATGCCGCCGGTGAAGTACTCGCCGTAGCGGTCGACCAGCTCGCGGTAGAGCAGCTCGTCGGCGATCAGCTGGCGGGTGTCGAGCTTCGTGAAGGTCGTCCAGACCTCCTCGAGGCGGTCGAGCTCGCGGCCGGCGCGGTCGCGCAGCTGACGCATCTCGCGCTCGCCGCCCTCCTTGACCTTGCGGCGCACGTCGGACTTGGCGCCCTCCGCCTCCAGCTCGGCCAGGTCGGCTTCCAGCTTCTGCGCGCGAGCCTCGATGTCCGCGTCACGCTTCGTCTCGAGGTTCTTGCGCTCGACGCCGATCTCGTTCTCGAGGGTCGGCAGGTCGTTGTGGCGCAGCTCCGTGTTCACGCCCGTGATGACGTAAGCAGCGAAGTAGATGATCTTCTCGAGGTCCTTCGGCGCCAGGTCCAGCAGGTAGCCCAGGCGGGAAGGAACACCCTTGAAGTACCAGATGTGGGTGACCGGCGCGGCCAGCTCGATGTGGCCCATCCGCTCACGGCGCACCTTGGCGCGGGTCACCTCGACGCCGCAGCGCTCACAGATGATGCCCTTGAAGCGCACGCGCTTGTACTTGCCGCAGTAGCACTCCCAGTCCCGGGTCGGGCCGAAGATCTTCTCGCAGAAAAGACCGTCCTTCTCGGGCTTGAGAGTCCGGTAGTTGATGGTCTCCGGCTTCTTGACCTCGCCGTAGGACCACTGACGGATGTCGTCAGCAGTGGCCAGGCCAATGCGGAGCTCATCGAAGAAATTGACGTCCAGCACGTCTAAGTCCCCTTGGGGTTGATTCGGCTAGATGAGGGGTCGGCGGGCGAGGCGGGACCCACGGGAGGCAGGTCCCGCCTCAGCTCCGGTCAGTGCACGACGTCGTCCACCGAGGGCGACTCGTTGCGGGACAGGTTGATGCCGAGGTTGGCCGCGGCGCGCTCGAGGTCCTCGTCGTCGGAGTCGCGCATCTCGATGGCCGCACCGTCGCTGGAGAGCACCTCGACGTTGAGGCACAGCGACTGGAGCTCCTTCAGGAGCACCTTGAACGACTCCGGGATGCCCGGCTCGGGGATGTTCTCCCCCTTGACGATGGCCTCGTACACCTTCACGCGGCCGACCACGTCGTCCGACTTGATCGTGAGCAGCTCCTGCAGCGTGTAGGCAGCGCCGTACGCCTGCATCGCCCAGCACTCCATCTCACCGAAGCGCTGGCCACCGAACTGCGCCTTACCACCCAGCGGCTGCTGCGTGATCATCGAGTACGGGCCGGTGGAGCGGGCGTGGATCTTGTCGTCGACCAGGTGGTGCAGCTTCAGGATGTACATGTAGCCGACCGACACCGGGTACGGGTACGGCTCGCCGGAGCGGCCGTCGAACAGCGTGGCCTTGCCGTTCTCCTTGACCATGCGCTCGCCGTCGCGGTTCGGCTTGGTCGAGCCGAGCAGCCCGGTCAGCTCCTCTTCCTTGGCGCCGTCGAACACCGGGGTGGCGGTGTTCGTGTTCGGCGCGACGTCGTAGAGCTCCTCGGAGAGGTTCTTCGCCCACTCCGGGTTGCCCTCGATCGTCCAGCCCTGCGACGCCAGCCAGCCCAGGTGCAGCTCGAGGATCTGGCCGATGTTCATCCGTCGCGGCACACCGTGCGTGTTCAGGATGATGTCGACCGGGGTGCCGTCCTCCATGAACGGCATGTCCTCGGCCGGCAGGATCTTGCCGATGACGCCCTTGTTGCCGTGGCGGCCGGCGAGCTTGTCGCCCGGCTGGATCTTGCGCTTCTGGGCCACGTAGACGCGGACCAGCTCGTTGACGCCCGGGGGCAGCTCGTCGTCGTCCTCACGCGAGAACACGCGGATGCCGATGACCTTGCCGGTCTCGCCGTGCGGCACCTTCAGCGAGGTATCGCGGACTTCGCGGGCCTTCTCACCGAAGATCGCGCGCAGCAGGCGCTCTTCCGGCGTCAGCTCGGTCTCGCCCTTCGGCGTGACCTTGCCGACCAGGATGTCGCCGTCGCGGACCTCGGCACCGATGCGGATGATGCCGCGCTCGTCGAGGTCGGCCAGGACCTCCTCGGAGACGTTCGGGATGTCCCGGGTGATCTCCTCGGCGCCCAGCTTGGTGTCGCGGGCGTCGATCTCGTGCTCCTCGATGTGGATCGACGTGAGCACGTCGTCCTGCACCAGGCGCTCGGAGAGGATGATCGCGTCCTCGTAGTTGTGGCCCTCCCACGGCATGACCGCCACGAGCAGGTTCTTGCCGAGCGCCATCTCACCGTTCTCGGTGGACGGGCCGTCGGCGATGACCTGGCCCTTTTCGACCCGGTCACCCTCGTTGACGATCGGGCGGTGGTTGAAGCACGTGCCGTGGTTGGAGCGGCGGAACTTGTACAGTCCGTAGCTCTTCCGCGTGCCGTCGTCGTGCATGATCGTGATGATGTCCGCGGACAGCTCCTCGACCACGCCGGCCTGCTCGGCCACGAGGACGTCACCGGCGTCGACCGCGGCGCGCAGCTCCACACCCGTGCCCACGTACGGGGCCTGGTTGCGCAGCAGCGGCACGGCCTGGCGCTGCATGTTCGCGCCCATCAGCGCGCGGTTCGCGTCGTCGTGCTCGAGGAACGGGATCATCGCCGTCGCGACGGAGACCATCTGCCGCGGCGACACGTCCATGTAGTCGATCTCGAGCGGGTCGATCAGCTCGACCTCGCCGCCCTTGCGCCGGCCCAGGACCTTGCTCTCGACGAAGTGGCCGTCGTCGGTGATCGGCGCGTTGGCCTGCGCCTTGACGAAGCGGTCTTCCTCGTCCGCGGTCAGGTAGTCGACCTGGTCGGTGACCTGGCCCTCGACGACCTTGCGGTACGGCGTCTCGATGAAGCCGAACGGGTTGACCCGCGCGTAGGAGCACAGCGAGCCGATCAGGCCGATGTTCGGGCCTTCCGGCGTCTCGATCGGGCACATGCGGCCGTAGTGCGACGGGTGGACGTCGCGGACCTCCATGCCGGCGCGCTCACGGGACAGACCACCGGGGCCCAGCGCCGAGAGGCGGCGCTTGTGGGTCAGGCCCGACAGCGGGTTGTTCTGGTCCATGAACTGCGACAGCTGCGAGGTGCCGAAGAACTCCTTGATCGCCGCGCCGATCGGGCGGATGTTGATCAGGGTCTGCGGCGTGATCGCCTCGACGTCCTGCGTGGTCATGCGCTCGCGCACGACGCGCTCGGTGCGGGAGAGGCCGACCCGGATCTGGTTCTGGATCAGCTCACCCACCGTGCGCAGGCGGCGGTTGCCGAAGTGGTCGATGTCGTCGGTCTCGACCGGCACCTCGACGTTCGACACGCTGGTCATCTTGTCCTCGCCGGCGTGGAGCCGGACCAGGTACTCGATGGCCGAGACGATGTCCTCTTCGGTCAGCGTGCCGGTGTCGTACGGGGTGTCGAGACCGAGCTTCTTGTTGACCTTGTAGCGGCCGACCTTGGCCAGGTCGTAGCGCTTCGGCTTGAAGAACAGGTTCTCCAGCAGCGTCTGCGCGCTCTCCTTCGTGGGCGGCTCGCCCGGACGGAGCTTGCGGTAGATGTCGAGCAGCGCCTCGTCGGTGCCGGCGGTGTGGTCCTTCTCGAGGGTGGCCAGAAGCGTCTCCGAGAAGGAGAAGCGCTCGCGGATCGCCTCGGTGGTCCAGCCCAGCGCCTTCAGCAGCACGGTGACCGGCTGGCGGCGCTTGCGGTCGATGCGGACGCCGACGGTGTCGCGCTTGTCGACGTCGAACTCGAGCCACGCGCCGCGGCTCGGGATCACGCGCACGCTGAAGACGTCCTTGTCGGTCGTCTTGTCGACACTGCTGTCGAAGTACACACCCGGAGAACGCACGAGCTGGGACACGACGACCCGCTCGGTGCCGTTGATGATGAAGGTGCCCTTGTCCGTCATCACGGGGAAGTCACCCAGGAAGACCGTCTGGCTCTTGATCTCACCGGTGTTGTTGTTGACGAACTCCGCCGTGACGAACAGCGGGGCCGCGTAGGTCATGTCCTTGTCCTTGCACTCCTCGATCGAGGCCTTGACCTCGTCGAAGCGCGGAGCGGAGAAAGACAGGGACATGGAGCCCGAGAAGTCCTCGATCGGGGAGATCTCGTTGAGGACCTCTTCCAGACCGCCGACCGGGTTCTCTTCACCTTCGTTGACGCGGCGCTCGAACCACGCCTCGTCGCCGGTGAACCACTGGAACGACTGGAGCTGCACGTCGAGCAGGTTGGGGGTACTGAGGGGTTCGCGAATCTTTGCGAAAGAGACCCGCACGGGCGCGCCGGGGATACCCGTGGACTCCGAGCGAGATACAGCCGAGGTGGTCGCAGCAGTGGCCTGGTTCGCGGGAGAGACTGCCAAGATGCGTCCTTCCGGGGACAATGAGCGGTGAGCAGCCGTTATGGCAACAGGTGCCATCGCGACTGTCAGGGGTGCCGTGTGCCCACTATCCTAACTACCGGCTCCGGGCAGCCTGAAAGAGGGCAGCGCAAAGAGGCAGTCTAGCCCGAACGACGCGGTCTGTCCAGGGGGCGCTCCCGATGGGGCCCAGCCTGCCTCGCGGCGTTGTAGCAATGCCTCCGGCCCGCCCGGGTTCTGCGTCCCTCCCGCAAGGTTCGCGCTCCCGGCCGTGACCGTTGGCAGTAAGCCTGAACCCAGAGGGCGTCCGAGTCAAGATGCCACACGGTGGTTCAAGATGCCACACGGTGGTCCGACCGGTTGGCGCAGCGTCGACCAGGGGGTGCGGAGGGTGACAAGCGGGATGATCATCCCGGTTACCCGCCGGTACCTGCGGAATCGCGACCGCGGGGCGGATCATGAGCCGGGTCAAACGGTGTTTTGCGTCACGAACCGGGGTCGTGGAGCGAGTGGTCCGCTCGGCGCAGGACGCCCCTGAACAGCGATGCTCACGTCCGCGGGAAGGCGTTGCCCGGCCCCCGGAGCCGGATCGGGCGGCACATCCGGGCAGACAAATCCGGCATCGGAACGATTGACCGCCCATTCGGCGAGATTGTCCGGGTTTCGTGAATTCCCCACCGCTAACATCGGATCCGATCCTGGTCGCCGGCCCATGACGGAGTGCTCATGTTCGGGAACAAAACCGCTCGCCGTTCCACCGTGGTGCTCGCCGTCGCACTGGCCGCAGTCACCGTCGGAGGCACTCAGGCCATGGCCTCATCCGAGAAGACCGCCATGAACACCGCCGGCAACCCCGGCACCGGCCACGCGTTCGGGCGGCTCGGGCCGCTCGCCGACCTCGTGGTCGAGCGCCTGCGGGTGGGCGATCGCGTGGCGGCGTCGAAGTTCGGCACCGACAAGCCCATCGACGACCCGGGGCGCGAGCAGCAGGAGCTGGCCGCGGTGCGCACGCGGGCGTTCGCGCTGGGCCTGGACCCCGAGCGCACGGCCGCGTTCTTCTCCGACCAGATCACGGCCAGCAAAGTCGTGCAGCGGGGCCTGTTCGACCGCTGGACCGCGCACCCCGAGCAAGCGCCCACCACGCGCCCGGACCTCACGGAGATCCGCGCCGAGCTGGACGAGCTCACCACCTCGCTGCTGACCGAGCTGGTGGCAACGAACGACATCCGCGAGCCGGGCGCCCCGTGCCGCGTCGACGTGGTCCAGGCCCAGATCTCGGCCGACATCGTCGACCACCTCGACGAGCTGCACCGCACCGCGCTGCGCACGGCCCTGCAGTCGCTCTGCTGAGGACCGCGCACCGAGGGCACGAAGCAGGAGGCCCGGCACCCGCTCAAGCGGGCACCGGGCCTCCTGTGCTGTCCGGGCCCTACTTCGAGGGCGGCGGCGAGGCCGGGGCCGATGAAGCGGGCGCCTTGGCCGCGGGCGGCGCCGGGGCCTTGTACGTGTCGAGGTCGGTGATCTTCCACGTGTCGCCCTGCAGCTGGGCGTCAACGTGGAGCTGGGCCGAGCCGGCGGTGGTCTGCTTGGTGTCGGTGCGCGTGGACGTCTGGTCGACGAACACCATCACGCGCGCGAGGTCGCCGTTGAGCATGATCACGGCGCTGCGAGTGACCTTGCAGGTCACCACCATCTTCTGCTGCGGCGCGAGGCGCTTCACCTCGCCCATGAGCGAGTTGTACTTGCCCTTGACCTCGTCGTTGGCGAGCAGGTTGCCGGCAGCGTCCTCGGTCTTCTTGATGTTGTTGTAGTCGTAGGAGAACAGGGTCTCGGTGGCCTTGGAGACCTGGTCCTTGACCTGCGCGGTCTTCGCGACGTCGAGCAGGGCGGCGTTGCTCGTGGAATCGGAGACGTCGTCGTACTGGAGCTTGAAGAACACCGCTCCCCCGGCGAACACCAGGCCCACCACGAGCAGCACGACGATCAGCGCGACCGAGCGGTCCTGCCTCTGCTGCCGCGCCCACGGCGGCGGCACATCGGCCACCGAGGCCTCCTGCTCGGCCTCGTCGACGTCGGTGGGCTTCGCGCGGCCCGAGTCCCGGTGCTTGCGGCGGGGCGCCTGGCGAACGGGGGCGTCCTCGACGACCTCGCCGGTGAGCGCGTCGACCTCCTCGACCGGCTCTTCGGGCCCCGTGTTCAGCGGTTCGGGGTCGACGGGCTCGGGGTCGAGCCCCCGCGTCCGCGAGATCCCCGAACTCCTCGGGAACCGGATCTCCTGTGTAACCTCGGACGGATCGGCGCTGGTCAGCGGGCCCGGCCGCGGCACCGGACGTGGGCGCGGCTTGGCCGGCGCGGGCGTGGCGGCAGGTGCCGGGCGCTCGTCGGTGGACGCAGGTGCCGCGTCCGCGCTCGACGGCTTGCGCAGGCCGGCAACCCTCGGCCGGCGGGCCGGCGGGGTGCTGCTGCGGGGCGGCTGGCGGCGGGAGGGCGGCATTGGGGGGAACTCCGTTCTGCGGTGAAGCTACTGGCCGGAGGCGACGAGGGGGACGCTGTCGATGCCGGACAGCTTCCACTCGCTCCCGACGCGGGTCATCGAGGCCTCCAGGCGCAGCGCCTTGGAACTGGTCTGGCCGCCCGCGCTGTTCGTCGTGGTGATCGCGGCCAGGAAGCTCGCCTTGCCCTCGTGGTCGTCGAGCTCCTCGACGGCGATGTCCTGCACCGTCGCGGTGACCTTGACCTTCGCGTCGGTCAGCGCCTTCGAGTAGGTCGCCCGGCCCGCGTCGATCTGCTGGGACATGTTCGTGTCCGAGACGGCCTTCTGGTGGTCGAAGTACTCGTTGAGGTTCGTGTAGTCGACCGTGGTGTAGGCGGTGACCGCGGCGGCACCCGCCTGCATGACCTCGTCGCGTGACTTCGCGAGATCGGCGTTCTCGCCGGTGCCGGCGACCCACCACATGATCCCGAAGACCACCGCCACCACGAAGGCGGCGAGCGCGAACGCGCCGGCGCCGAAGAGCCACACGCGCGGCGAGCCCGGCAGCGACCGCTTGGCCGAAGACCCCGAAGACCCCGAAGACTCGGAAGACACCGGAGCGTCCGACGAGACGTCGGAGGAAACCGCGGCGGTCACCTCTTCCTCGCCGGCGGCCTGTTCGGAACTCATATCACTCCAGGGTAGGTAACGGTCATCGATCGCGGCGCGGGCCTCAGCCGGCCAGGCCGAGCAACGCGCCCAGGCTGTTCAACGAGACACCCGGGCTTCCGGCTACGCCCGGCACGGAAGCGTCGCGCATGTCCTGCAGCTCCTGGGCCGGCCGGCCCGCGTTGGCGTCCACGTCGGCCTGCGAGGGCGCGACCGGCGCCCCGCCGTAGGGCGCGTTCTGCGCCCCGCGGACGTTGATGGGGCTGCCCTTGGGCTCGGCACAGTACACGTTGTCATCGGCCGGACGCGGTGACGTGTCGGCGCCCGTGCGGTACTGGCTGTAGGGCAGGTAACCCTTCGTGCAGGCGGGCGGGTTGAACAGGTTGAGCACGAGCCCGAGGTGCGCGGTGCCGTCACCCGGCGCCACGCTGTTGGCGGCCGCCGCGAGCGCCGGGTAGGTCACCAGGCCCTGCTCGATGCCGTCGAGGCGGGTCACGGTGAGGTTGGAGGTGGTCAGCAGGTTCGCGGTGAGCGCGCCGAGGCCCGGTCCGGTCTCGTTGATTAGCTGGTCGATCTGCGTCGCGAGCTGCGGGGTGATGCCGATGAGCTTGCGCAGGTCGCCGTCGGAGTTCTTCAGCGTGCCGGTGAGCTCGTTGAGGTTCTTCGAGAAGTCCGCGAAGTTCGAGGCCTCGTGGTTCTGCGTGTCCAGCGCCCGGCCGCCGGCGTCGAGCAGCTGCACGGTCTGGGGCAGGTACTGCTGGGCCGTGGCGGTGAAGCTCTGCGCGGTGTCGAGCAGCTGCTGCAGGTCGCCGCCGGTGCCGCGGAACGCGTCGTAGGACTCGTCCACGACCGTGCGCAGCGAGTCGGTGGGCACCGAGGCGGCGAGCGAGTCGAGGTCGGCCAGCAGCCGGTCGGTGCTGACCGGCACGGTGGTCTTCGACGCCGGGATCACCGAACCGCCCGCGAGGTACGGGCCCTTGTCGTTCTTCGGCCGCAGGTCCACGTACTGCTCACCGACGGCCGAGCGGTTGGCGACCACGGCGTCGAGGTCCGCGGGCACCTGCGGAGCCGACGGGTCGATGTTCAGGTCGGCCTCGAGCCCGTTCTGGGTCAGCCGCAGCTGGCCCACGCGCCCGATGTTGAAGCCGCGGTAGGTCACCTCGGCGTTGGTGAAGATGCCGCCCGACTCGTTGAGCTGCAGCTTCACCGTGTAGCCGCTGTCGCCGAACACCGTGCCGAGGCCGGCGAAGCGGACCAGGGCGTAGACGAGCGCCACGATCGAGATGATCGCGAAGGCCACGAGCTGGATCTTCGTCTTGCGCAGCAACATCAGCCCGCACCTCCCGAGAGGATCCCGAAGAGCCCCGACAGCCCGCCCTGCGACGGCTGCCCGCCACCCTGGCCACCGGTCGAGCTCGGCTTCTTCGTGCCCGAGCCGGAGTCACTGGGGAACGACAGCGGCGGCGGCTGGTCACCCGGCGTGCCGCTCACGCCGCCTGTCAGGCCCGGCACCGGCAGCAGGTTCGACAGCGGGTTGTCCCGGCTGCGGCCCAGGTTGTCGATGATGTCCTTGAGGTTCAGGTCGACCTTCGCGAAGAGGTTGAAGTAGTCGCCCTTCACGTCGTCGTAGGCCTGGTCGGTGAACGGGAAGGTCAGCAGGATCTGCAGCGCCTGCGGCAGGTCGTTGCCCGCTTCGCCGAGCTTCTGCAACGTCGGCGTGAGGGCCTTGAGGTCGGCCACGAGGTCCGCCTTGCTCTTGTTCACCGTGTCGGTGGCGACGCCGGAGAGGTTGTTCAGCGCGTTGAGCATGGTCACGAGCTGGCCGCGCTGCTGCTCCAGCACCCCGATGCCGGGGCCGAGGTTGTCGACGGCGCCCACCAGCTTGTCCTTCTGGTCCTTGAGGGTCATCGACAGCCGGTCGAGCCCGTCGAGCGCGCGGGTGATGTTGCGCGACTGCTCGTCGAGGTTCGTCACGAGCTCGTTGGCGTTGTCCAGCAACGCCTTGATGTCGGGCTCCTTGCCCGACGTCGCGTTGTTGAGCTCCTCGGTGATGGTGTTGAGCTGGTCGACGCCACCGCCGTTGAGCAGCAGCGACAGCGCGCCGAGCACCTCTTCGACCTCGACGTCGCGGCCGGTGCGCGCGAGCGGGATCGTGGCGTCGTTCGCGAGCGTGCCCTGCGCCTGGCCGTCGCCGGGTGAGGACAGCTCCACGTACTTCTCGCCGAGCAGGCTCGACTGCTTCACGTTGGCCAGCGCGTTGGCCGGCAGTTTCACGTCGCCGTTGATCTCCACGGTGACCTCGGCGTGCCAGCCGTCGGGGGTGAGGCCGACGGACTCGACCTGCCCGACCGGCACCTCGTTGACCTTCACGCCGGCCTGCGGCACGAGGTCGAGCACGTCGGAGAACTGCACCTTGACCTTGTACGGGTGGCTGCCGAGATCGGCGCCGCCCGGCAGCGGAACGTCGTAGATGCCGGTGAATCCACAGCCCGACAGCACCAGCGCGGACACCGTGGTGACCACGCCGGCGGCGGCGAACCTCCTGAGGCGCTTCATGCTCAGCTCCCCGTCCCGTAGACCTGGCCCGCGAGCGGGAGCGGCAGTGGCGGCAGCTTGCCGTTCTGCAGTGACTGCACCACCTGGGCGGTGGACGGCAGCGGCACGAGGCCGTCGACCACACCGGCGATCGAGCCGCAGGTGTCACCGAGCAGCTTGAGCGCGTCGGGCGTCTGCTTGAGCAGGTTGCACACCATCACCAGCGGCGGCTGCGTGAGCTCGTTGAGGTTCGGCCGCGCGTCGAGCGTGCCGGAGGAACCGTTGTAGACGTTGACGAGGTTCGACAGCGCCACCGGCGCCACGTCGAGGATCTCGGCGAGCGCGCTGCGCTGGTCCACGAGCACCTTGGTCACGCCGGCCAGTTTGTCCACATTGGACTTCAACCGGCCGCGGTTCTGCTCGATGAACGTCTGCACCGACTGCAGCGTGGTGCTCAGCTGCTGCACGGTGGCGGCGAGGTCGTCCTTTTCCCCCGCCAGGTACCCGCTCACGTCGGCGAGCTGGCTTTCGAACTGGCGCACCTGGCCGTCGCTGTTGACCAGCGTCTGGGAGAACTGGCCGAGGTTCTGCACGGTCTGGAACAGGTCGTCCTTGTTGCCGGCGAGCGTGCCGGACGCCTGGCCGAGCTTGGCGATCGTGTCGTGCAGGGCCTGGCCGTTGCCGTCCACGTTCTTCGCGACCGTGTTGAGCAGGTCCGACAGCGAGCCGTTCTTGTTGGCGCCGTTGGGTCCGAGCGTCTCGCTCACCTTCGCGAGGCTGGCGGCGAGCTGGTCGACCTCGAGCGGCACCTCGGTGCGGTCGAGCGGGATCACGGCGCCGTCGGAGATCTTCGGGCCGCCGGTGTAGGCGGGGGCGAGCTGGATGTAGCGGTCGCTGACCAGCGACGGCGCCACGATCAGCGCCTTCGCGTCGGCGGGCACCGGCACCGAACGGTCGTACTCGAAGTCCACGCGGACCTGGTTGCCCATGGGCTGGACCTTGGTGACCGTGCCGAGGTCGACGCCGAGCATCCGCACGCTGTTGCCCTCGTAGAGGCCGACGGCGCCGGAGAAGTAGGCGGTCAGGTGCGTGCGGCCGGCGTCCTTGAGCGTCCACCAGATGCCGCCGGCGACCACGAGCGCGAGCACGACGGCGATCGAGGCGCCCCTCAGGAGCGACTGGCCGAACCGGGTGTCACTCATTTCGTGTAGCACCCCTCTTGGTTGAGCGGGCCGAACGACGGCGCCACCAGGCCGCAGATGTAGTTGTCGAACCAGTGCCCGGTGCCGATGGTGTTGGTGAACACACGCACGAACGGCGCGAACTTCGCGATGCCCTGCGCGAGCGAGTCCTGGTTGCGCTGCAGCATCGACGTGAGCTGGTCGAGCTGCGTGAGCACGGGGTCGAGCTGCTTGTCGTTGTCGTCGACCAGGCCCTGCAGCTGCGTGGCGAGCTCCTTGGAGCCGTCGAGCAGCGCGGTGATGGCCTGCTCGCGCTTCGAGATCTCGTCGAGCAGCTGGTTGCCGTCGGTGATCAGCTTCTGCACCTCGGCGTCGCGGTCGACCAGCGTCTGCGACACCTCACGGGTGTTGGCCAGCAGGTTCGACAGCTGCGCGTCGCGCGAGGCGATGGTGTCCGACAGCTTGGAGAGGCCCGAGAGCGCGCCCTTCACGTCTTCCGGCGTGTTGGCGAACGTCTGCGTGATCGTGTCGAAGCTCTTCGCGAGCTGGTCGGTGTTGATGTCGTCGACGGTCTGCGAGAGGCCGCGGAACGCGTCGAGCACGTCATAAGGCGACATCGTGCGGTCGCGCGGGATGGTCTGGCTCGGGTTGAGCGTGCCCGCACCCTGCGGGTCGAGCGACAGGTACTTCTGGCCCAGCAGCGTCTTGATCTTGATGGCTGCCGTGGTCTTGTCGCCGAGCCAGGCGTCCTTGACCTTGAAGGAAACCTTGACGCTGGCGCCGTCGAGCTTGATCTGCGACACCTTGCCGACCTTCACGCCGGCGATGCGCACGTCGTTGTCGGTCGTGAGGCCGGCGGCCTCGGAGAAGTCGGCGCTGTAGGTGGTGCCGCCGCCGATCACCGGCAGGTCGTCGGAGTTGAGCGCGGCGACAAAGCCGAGCACGAGCACCGCGAGCCCGATCAGCGCGATCGGGACGGGGTTGCGCTTCTGGAACGACTTCATCCGCTGCACCTCTCCCGGTTGGACGGCAGCAGCGGCACGTCGATCGGTTCGTTGATCAGCGGCGGCAGGGCGACGCTGCCCTTGACCTCGCAGGCGTAGAAGTTGAACCAGGAGCCGTAGTCGGCGGTGCGCGTCAGCGTACTCACCTTCGTCGGCAGGAACTGGAGGAAGTGCTCCAGCGTCGGCTCGTTCTTGTTGAGCTTGCCCGCCAGGTCGCCGAGCGCGCCGATGTCGTCCTTCAAGGGCTGGCGCGCGTCGCCGAGGAGGCCTGCGGTGGTCTGGGCCAGCGTGCCGAGGCTGTCGATCGCGTCTCCGATCGGCTTGCGGTCCTGGGCGAGGCCCGACACCAGCTGCTGCAGCTTCACGATCAGGTCGCTCAGCTGCGGCGTGTGGGCGTTGACCGTGTCGAGCACCGAGTTGAGGTTGTCGATGACCTCGCCGATCACCTTGTCCTTGTCGGCGATCGTGGTGGCCAGCGACGCCGTGTGCGACAGCAAGCTCTCGACGGTGCCGCCCTCGCCCTGCAGGACCTGGATGACCTCGTAGGAGAGCTTGTTGACGTCGTCGGGGTTCAGCGCGGTGAACAGCGGCTTGAACCCGTTGAACAGCTCGGTCAGGTCCAGTGCCGGCGTGGTGCGCTCCAGCGGGATCGAGCCGCCCGGCGGAAGCGTCTTGCCGGAGGTGTCCGTGCCCTCGCCGAGCGAGAGGTAGCGCTGGCCGACGAGGTTGCGGAACTTGATCTGCGCGGTGACACCCGCCGGCAGCCGCCGCCCGGCGTCGACCTCGAAGTCGACCTGCGCCTGGCGCTTGTCGACGATCTTCACGTCCTTCACCGTGCCCACGCGGACGCCGGCGATGCGCACGTCGTCGCCGCCCAGCAGCAGCGTCGCGTCGGTGAAGCGAGCCGAGTAGTCCTTCGTGCTGGTCGTGTCGATGTTCGCGATGCTCACGCCGAGCACGGCCGTGAACAGCACGGTGATCACCACGAAGATCGACAGCTTGATCAGCGGTGCGGCCAGTCCCCTCACTTCACCGTCACCTCCGCTCCGCGGTAGAGCGGGCCGACGAGCAGCGAGCCCCAGCCGGGGAAGTCACCTTCGCCCATGCCGACCTGCGGGCCCACGAGCTGGCCGAGGAAGTCGTTCTCCGCGCCCGAGTACGCCGGGTCGCCCCCGCTCGTGCCGCCACCGAGACCGGTGGCGTCGGCGAGGAAGTTGGCCGGGTTGAGGCCGGTGCTGTGGGAGTTCGAGCCCGAGGTGGGTTTGGTGCCGTCCTTGAACGCACCGTCGGGCGGTTGCTGCGGGAACGGGTTCGGCAGGTTCTTGAGGTCGTAGCAGCGCGGACCGCGCTTGTCCTCGAACCTCGGCTCGTCCTGACCGGCCTTGTACGGACCGCGGTTCACGACCACTTCGATCGTCGCGTGCAGGCCGGGCTCCTTCGACCCCTTGCCCAGTGCCTTGTCCACGACCGGCACGAGCTTCGCCATCTGCCCGATCACGCACGGGTACTCCGGCGCGTACTTGGCGAGCAGCTCGGCCGTGGGCCGCGCGGTGTCGGCGAGGCTGATGATGTTCTTCGAGTTGGCTTCCAGGAACGACTGCAGGTCCTGCGAAGCCGTCGTGAGGTTGCCGTAGAGGCTCGCCAGGTTCTGCTGCTCGTCCACCACGGTGCGGGTGGTCGTGCTCAGGTTGTCGAGGCTCTGCACCAGATCCGGCGCCGACGCGCTCAGGTTGTCGGAGAACTCCGCCAGTGCCTTGAGGTTGTGCTGCAGCTGCGGTTCGTGCGGGTTGAGCTTGCCGATGTAGTCGCCCAGCTGCGAAAGCGTCTCGCCGAGCGGTTTGCCGCGGCCCTGCAGTGCGGTGGAGATCGCGGTGAGCGTGCTCGAGAGCTTCTGCGGCTGCACGGCTTGAAGCACCGGCAGGAGGTGCTGCAGCGCCTGCTCCAGCTCGATCGCGCCCGACGTGCGGTCCTGCGGGATCACGTCGCCGTCGGAGAGCGTCTTGGCGGAGGGGTTCTTCGGGATCTCCAGCGACACGTACCGCTCGCCGAAGAGCGTCTTGGGCAGGAAGCGCGCGGAGACGTTCTCCGGGATCAGCTTCACGTAGTCGGGCTGCAGGTCCAGCGTGAGCTCGGCGCCCTCGGGAGTGGCGGCGATGGTCTTGACCGACCCCACGATCAGGCCGCGCACCTTCACGTCCGACTGCTCCAGCAGCTGGTTGCCGATGCTGTCGGCGTCGAGCTTCACCGTCACGAACTTGGTGAACGCCTTGTTGTACAAGGCGATGCTCAGGGCCACACCCCCCACGAGCAGCGCCACGAGCAGCAGACCCAAGAGCCTCCGCCGTAGTGTGATCATCCCGCAATCCTCACCGTGACGTCGGTTCCCCAGATCGCGAAACCGATGAAGAAGTTCACGATCGAAACCGTGACGATGGAAAGGCGCACCGCGCGGCCCACGGCCACACCCACGCCCGCCGGCCCACCGGAGGCGCGGTAGCCGAAGTAGCAGTGCGAGAGAATGATCAAGATGCTGAAGATGAGCACCTTGATGAACGAGTACAAGACGTCTTGCGGTGGTAGGAAAAGATCGAAGTAGTGGTCGTAGGTGCCCGCCGACTGGCCGTAGATGTAGATGACCACCAGCCGCGACGCGAGGTAGCTGCTCAGCAGCCCGATGATGTAGAGCGGGATCACGGCCACGAACCCGGCGATGATCCGCGTGGTCACCAGGTACGGCAGGCTCGGCACGCCCATCACTTCCAGCGCGTCGATCTCCTCGGAGATGCGCATGGCGCCCAGCTGCGCCGTGAAGCCGGCGCCGACGGTGGCGCTCAGCGCGAGACCGGCGACCAGCGGCGCGATCTCGCGGGTGTTGAAGAACGCCGTGAGGAAGCCGGTGAACGCACTCGTGCCGATCGAGTTCAGGGCCGAGTAGCCCTGCAGGCCCACGAGGACACCCGTGAAGAGCGTGAGGCCGACCATCACGCCGACGGTGCCGCCGATGACCGCGAGCGAGCCGGAGCCGAAGCTGACCTCGGCGAGCAGGCGCAGGACTTCCTTCATGTAGCGGCGCAGCGTGCGCGGCGTCCACAGCAGCGCGCGGCCGTAGAAGGACATCTGGTCGCCCAGGGTGTCCAGGGTCTCCAGCGGACGGTGGGCGACGCGCTTGGCACCCGAGATGAACGTCATGTCAGTCCAGCTTTCCGGGCACGATCTGCAGGTAGATCAGCGTGATCACGAAGTTCACGACGAACAGCAGCAGGAACGTGATGACCACCGACTGGTTCACCGCGTCGCCCACGCCCTTCGGGCCACCACTGGGGTGCAGGCCCCGGTACGCGGCCACGACCGCGGCGATGAAGCCGAAGATCAAGGCCTTCAGCTCACCGACCCAGAGGTCGGACTCCTGTGCCAGCGCCGAAAAGCTCGCCAGGTAGGCGCCCGGCGTGCCGCCCTGGAGGATGACGTTGAAGAAGTAGCCGCCGAGCACGCCGATGACGCTGACCATGCCGTTGAGCAGGAGGGCCACGAGCATCATGGCGAGTGTGCGCGGCACGATCAGGCGCTGGACCGCGGAGACGCCCAGCACCTCCATCGCGTCGATCTCCTCGCGGATGGTGCGGGCGCCGATGTCCGCGCAGACCGCGCTGCCGCCGGCGCCGGCCACCAGCAGCGCCGTGACGAGCGGGCTCGCCTGCTGCACGGTGGCGAGCACGGAACCGGCGCCGGTGTAGGACTGCGCGCCGAGCTGCCGGGCCAGCGCGCCGAACTGCAGCGAGATGACCGCACCGAACGGGATCGCGACCAGCGCCGTCGGCAGGATCGTGACGCTGGCGACGAACCAGGCCTGCTGGATGAACTCCCGCAGCTGGAACGGGCGCTGGAACATGCCGCGGATGATCTCGAGACCGAGGGCGAACAGGTTTCCGGTCTCGCGGAGCATGCCCGCCCCGGGGATCTTCGCCGGTGCTGCGTTCGAGCTCACGCGCCACCCGGCCCGTTCTGCCGCGGGCCGAAGCCGCCGGGCCTCGGGGTGCCGCCGGGGATGCGGGCGACCTGGTCGGCGGGCAGCTGGCCCTGGTGCTGGTTCGGCACCGGCCCGCGGTCTTGGATCCGGGGGAACTGCTGCGTGTCCTCGGATCCGGGTCGGTTGTGCATGTTCGGGGTGGTCGCGTGCACGTTCGCTTGGACGTTGTAGTGACGCTGCTCTTCTGGCGTGAGGGACTCGATGATGCCCTCCTGCGCGTTGGCCGGGAGCGTGTGCAGGATCCGCATCACGCGGTCCATCCGCCGCCGCGCGCCCGCCCGCTCGGGCAGGCCGGGGCTCGGCTGCATCTGCGGCACGACCCCGCGCACGTCCTCGTCGGGCGACCCGTCGGAGTGCCCCGCGGCGGCTTCGGCTTCCTCGCGCGCCATCGTGGCCGTGTCCTTCTCCTCGGACATGCCGATGGGTCCGCGCTTGCGGCCGTTGAGAAACTGCTCGACCACGGGCTCGTCGCTCGTGAGCAGCACCTCGCGGGGGCCGAACATCACGAGCTCCTTGCGGAACAGCATGCCCAGGTTGTCGGGCACGGTGCGCGCGAGGTTGATGTTGTGGGAGACGATGAGGATCGTCGCGTCGATCTGGGTGTTGAGGTCGATCAGCAGCTGCGAGATGTACGCGGTGCGCACGGGGTCCAGACCGGAGTCGGGTTCGTCGACGAGGATGATCTGCGGGTCGAGCACCAGCGCCCGCGCGAGGCCCGCGCGCTTGCGCATACCGCCGGAGATCTCGCCGGGCAGCTTCTTGTCCGCACCGGCCAGGCCCGTCATCTCCAGCTTTTCACCGACGATGCGGCGGATCTCGGTCTCGGACTTCTTCGTGTGCTCCCGCAGCGGGAAGGCCACGTTGTCGTAGAGGTTCATCGAGCCGAACAGCGCACCGTCCTGGAACAGGACGCCGAAGAGCTTCCGGATCTCGTAGAGCTTGTGCTCGGAACACGTGACGATGTCCACGCCGTTGATCACGCAGCGGCCCTTGTCGGGCTTCAGCAGGCCGATCATGGACTTGAGGAACACCGACTTGCCGGTTCCCGACGGGCCGAGCATCGCGGACACCTCACCCGGCGGGAGGGTCAGCGTCACGTCCCGCCAGATGGTCTGCCTGCCGAAGGACTTCGTCAGACCTTCGATGACCACCTCGGCGCCCATCACACCTCCAGGAGCTGTTCCGCGTCGTCGCGCATCGCCGCCCCGCCGCCACTGCAGCGGAGCCCGCGCCGATGCGCGCCGCGATCTCCGCGTCAACCAGGTGCAACGAGCTGAGTGCGAACAGGTTACTCACCAGTTTTCGACCCTGCCGAGGCCGGTGAGCACCTCACCCGTTCGTGGCGTTGTCAGGTGACCGCTGGCAGCACGGTAGTGCACGTCACTTCCGGGCGCAGATCCAGATGGCCCAAACCAACGGGTGACGCCTGCTCCAACCGGGCGAACCGGCCACTGTGTGTGCAAGGGGGCCGATCAAAAGGAAAGGGGCGGGCACCCTGTCGGATGCCCGCCCCTTCACGAGGTGGTGCGGTAGGCGCCAACGCGCCCGGGATCACTTGATGGTGATCTTGGCGCCGGCGGCCTCGAGCTTCTCCTTGGCGGCGTCGGCGGCCTCCTTGTCGACCTTCTCCAGGAGGGCCTTGGGAGCGGCCTCGACCAGCTCCTTGGCCTCCTTCAGGCCCAGGCCCGAGACGACCTCACGGACGACCTTGATGACCTGGATCTTCTTGTCACCGGCGGACTCGAGGACGACGTCGAACTCGTCCTGCTCCTCGGCGGCGGCCGGGGCGGCACCGGCGGGGCCGGCGGCGGCGGCCACGGCGACCGGGGCGGCGGCGGTGACGTCGAAGGTGGTCTCGAACTCCTTCACGAAGTCCGACAGCTCAAGAAGGGTGAGCTCCTTGAAGGCGTCGATCAGCTCGGCGGTGCTCAGCTTCGCCATGATGGCTTCCTCTCAGAAAAACGAACTCGAGGTTCGGGGTGGGGGTGGATCAGCTCTCGGCGGGTGCTTCGGCTGCTTCGGTACCGGCGGCGTCGCCCTGCTTCTCCTGCAGGGCAGCAGCCAGGCGGGCGACCTGGGACGCCGGCGCCTGGAACAGCGCGGCGGCCTGGGACAGCTTCGCCTTGAACGCGCCCGCGGCCTTGGCGAGCAGGACCTCACGGCTGTCGAGATCGGCGATCTTGGTGATCTCGTCCACGGACAGCGGCTTGCCGTCCATGTAGCCGCCCTTGATGACAAGCGCGTTGTTGTCCTTCGCGAAGTCGCGAAGCGCCTTCGCGGCGTCGACCGGCTCACCTTCGACGAAGGCGATCGCGGTGGCGCCCACGAACAGGTCGTCCAGACCCTGAACGCCGGCGTCCTCGGCGGCACGCTTCACGAGGGTGTTCTTCGCGACCCGGTACTTGGCACTGGTGCCGAGAGCGCGGCGCAGCTGGGACAGCTGGGACACGGAGAGGCCGGTGTACTGGGTAACGACGGTGGCCGAGCTGCTGCGGAAGCTCTCCGCGATCTCGGCGACGGCCGCCACCTTGTCGGGCTTCGCCATGGTCGCCTCCTCTCTTGGCTAGTGGATTCCACTGGTCCGTCGAGAGGCCCGCTCGAAACGACAAAAAACGCCCACGCGCAGTCAGCACGGGGCGTCACGCTTCTCCTGGGAGAAGGCCGAACCTCGTTCCTCCTGCGCGGGCCGCCCGCCGTGTTTCGCGGGACCTTCGTTCCGAGTGCCGTGGGGCAGCCGGAAAACCAGCGGTCTTCGGTAGAACCGTCGTCAAGCCTACCTTGCTCTCTCGGCAGGGTTCACGGGCCCCCTCCCTTGACCAGCGACAAGCCTCCCGGACTCGGCCTTTCCCCGGCGAGCGGGCATCATTGGTGACGTGGCGGAGCAGCGTGATCACGGACAGCCGGACCTCCCACCCGGCCCCGGCCCCCAACCCGGCGACGGCACGCAACCGGTACCGGCGTGGTTGCCGCAGCCCTCCGGGAAGCCGCAGCAGGAGAACCTCCCCGCGCTGCCCTCCTCAGGCGAGCAGCCTCCGCTGGACCCGGCGCAGCTGGAGCAGTTCCGCCAGTTCCAGCAGTTCCAGGACTACCTGCGCTTCACCCAAGCCCAGCAAGGCAACCAGCCGGCCCCCGCACCCGACGCCGGGCTCGTCCCCACGGGGTCGCGGCAGCCGCAAACCCAGGCCGGCCGGCAGCCCCCCATGCCCCCGCACGACCGGGGCGAACTCGAACCCTACGAACGGCCCCGCCGCAAACGCCCGGTCCCCCGCTGGCTGAAGCGTCTCGGCGGCAAGATCCTGGGCTGGATCATCGTGCTGGTGATCCTCGGCATCGCCGCCACGTGGGCCTACCGCCACTTCTTCCCGAGCGACGAGGGCAAGTCCTCGGCCCAGATCGCCGCCGAGGGCGGCGGGACGTACCACACGAACCACATCTTCTCGACCAACCCGTACGAGGCCGTCCGCTTCGTCTTCCACAACATCGCCCAGGGGCGGGTCGAAGACGCGTGCGGTCGGTTCGACGAGCCCGTGCAGACGAAGTTCGCCCAGGACGTCGGCCAGCCCGACTGCAAGGTGGCCGTGGAGAAGCTGCACGCCCAGGTCACCAACCAGAACGACTACGCCGAGTCACTGCCCTCCTACGTCTCCGGCGCGCCGCCCGCGGGCACGGTGACCATCGACTCGTGCGACTACCCCATCGCGGGCGGGCCGGCGCTCGGCGTGTTCACCGTGACCCAAGTGGACAAGGGCCAGTGGCTGATCACGGGCCACTCCCCGGGTCCGGAGCAATGCGGACCCGCGTCGAGTTCCACTCCCCCCACGTCCTGAGCAAGCCGGGCAGCCGCGCGCCGACCACTTCGGACGGTGCGACGAGGCCGCCACCACCCCGACTCCCCGACGGACACGGCCACCGCGGCCATCGTCTCCATGACGTGCCCGGAGTCGACCACCGCACACCCTGCTCACGAATCCGACCCGATTCGGCGAGCAGCTCCACCCCACCCGGGTGTCGGGCTCCTTCGCGTGCCCGCGCGACGGCTGCCCCCGGGCTGCCCCCGCCCTCCTCGGGGGGCTGCCCTGTTCCAGTTTACCGAGCTCAGCGGCCCGAAAACGCCCGACAGGCAATCTGTGGACAACCAGCGCTCACCCCAACCGCCTGTGGACAACTCAGGTCAGTCCACCCACGCTCGCGGCGAGCAGTCCAGCCACGACCACGCCCAGCTGAGCGGTTACACCGGCGAGGAGATCGCGAACCGCGTCTCCCCGGTGTCCGAATAGGCGAAGAAGTCCGCCAGCGCGCGGGCGAACGCGGGGTCCGCCACCGCCGTCATGTGGTCGCCCGGGACGCGGACCAGGCGGGCGCCCGCGATGCCGATGGCGAGGCGCTCGGGCTGGGCCGCGAGCTGGTCGCGTTCGCCGGCGAGGATCAAGGTGGGCACGGTGATCTCCGTGAGCGGGATGGACGTGCGGCGGGAGGCGCGCAGCACCGCGGCGAGGGCCTCGACGTCGGCGCCGGTGCGGCGGGCCAGGCGGCGGAAGGGGCGGACCTCGGCGGGGACGTCGGCGTGGTTCTCGACCACCAGGCCTTCGGCGAGCTGCTCGGGGCTGACCACGCGCGCGTCCACGCCGCCGAAGTCGATGATGCCCGCGCCGATGCCGCCGGTGGCGAGGCAGCGGACGCGTTTGTCCGCGGTGGCGGTGATGAGGGCGACGATGGCGCCCATCGAGTAGCCGGCCAGGGAGACTTCTTCGAGGTCGAGCTCGTCGAGCAGCGCGGAGATGTCGCGGGCCATCACGTCCTGGCCGTAGCGGGCGGGGTCGTGCGGTTTGTCGGAGGCGCCGTGGCCACGAGCGTCGAGGCCGATGACGGTGAACCCGGCGTCGACCAGGGTGCGGACGACGCCGGTGCCGACCCAGTTCACATGCGCGTCCGCGGCGAAGCCGTGTTGCAGCACGACCGGGCGACGGTGCCGGCCGTCGCCCTCCCACACCGTGTAGCTCAGGCGGAGCCCGTCGGGAGCGGTGAACGTCGTCGTCGGCATGGCTCCATGAGACACGAAAAAAGGGCGGTCACGCACGTTGCGTGACCGCCCTTTCGCGTGATGTGCGACTCAGACGGCCGCGTCCTCGCTCAGGAGGTTGCGCGTCCGCAGCGGGTCGACCGGGATGCCCGGGCCCATCGTGGTGGTGAAGGTGATCTTCTTGACGTAACGGCCCTTGGCCGACGACGGCTTGGCGCGCAGGATCTCGTCCAGCGCGGCCGCGTAGTTCTCCACCAGCTTCTCGGTGTCGAACGACGCCTTGCCGATCACCAGGTGCAGGTTGGCCTGCTTGTCGACGCGGAAGTTGATCTTACCGCCCTTGATGTCCTGAACCGCCTTCGCGACCGCGGGGGTCACGGTGCCGGTCTTCGGGTTCGGCATCAGGCCACGCGGGCCGAGGATGCGGGCGATGCGACCGACCTTGGCCATCTGGTCGGGCGTCGCGATGGCGGCGTCGAAGTCGAGCCAGCCACCCTGGATGCGCTCGATCAGCTCGTCCGTGCCGACCGCGTCCGCGCCGGCGGCCTCGGCCTCGGCGGCCTTGTCACCGACGGCGAACACGATGACACGAGCGGTCTTACCGGTACCGTGCGGCAGGTTCACGGTGCCGCGGACCATCTGGTCGGCCTTGCGCGGGTCGACGCCCAGACGCATCGCGACCTCGACGGTCGCGTCCATCTTGGTCTTCGAGGTCTCCTTCGCCAGCTTCGCGGCCTCGAGCGGAGCGTAGAGACGCTCCTTGTCGATGAGCTCCGCAGCCTGGCGGTAAGCCTTGCTGTGCTTGGTCATGCTTCTGTCCTTAACTTCGAAAACGGATCAGTGTGGTGATCAGAGCCAGCACTGGCTCTCCCACGGGGTGTTGCTCGCGGAGAAACTCAGCCCTCGACCGTGATGCCCATGGAGCGGGCGGTGCCGGCGATGATCTTCGCCGCCTGGTCGATGTCGTGGGCGTTGAGGTCGGTCTCCTTGGTCTTGGCGATCTCGCGGACCTGGTCCCAGGTGACCTTGGCGACCTTGGTCTTGTGCGGCTCGCCGGAGCCCTTCTCCACGCCCGCGGCCTTGAGCAGCAGCTTGGCGGCCGGCGGCGTCTTCAGCTTGAAGTCGAACGACCGGTCTTCGTACACGGAGATCTCGACCGGGACGACGTCCCCGCGCTGCGACTCGGTCGCGGCGTTGTAGGCCTTGCAGAACTCCATGATGTTGACGCCGTGCTGGCCCAGCGCCGGGCCGACCGGCGGGGCCGGGTTGGCCTGGCCCGCCTTGATCTGCAGCTTGATGATCGCCGCAAGCTTCTTCTTCTTGGGAGGCATTACCTTGTGTCCTTCTTACTGACGTGAGTCCCCCGCACACCTGCCAGTACGCGGGGACTGCCGGTCGGTGTTCCCGACCGTCAGATCTTGGAGACCTGGTTGAACGACAGCTCGACCGGGGTCTCCCGGCCGAAGATCGACACCAGGACCTTCAGCTTCTGTCCGTCGACGTTGACCTCGGAGATCGTCGCGGGCAGCGTGGCGAACGGGCCGTCCATGACGGTGACCGACTCGCCGACCTCGAAGTCGACCTCGACGGCACCGCCGGCCGACGGCGTGGCGGCCGCGGCGGTCTCGCCCTTGCCGGCCTTCGCCGGGGCTTCCTTCTCGACCTGCGGGGCGAGGAACTTCAGCACCTCGTCCACGGTCAGCGGCGACGGACGCGAGGTCGCGCCGACGAACCCGGTGACGCCGGGCGTGTTGCGCACCGCGCTCCACGACGCGTCGTTCAGGTCCATCCGGACCAGGATGTAGCCGGGCAGCACCTTGCGCTGCACCTGCTTGCGCTGGCCGTTCTTGATCTCGGTGACCTCTTCGGTCGGCACCTCGATCTGGAAGATGTAGTCCTCGACGTCGAGCGTCGTGGTGCGGGTCTCGAGGTTCGTCTTGACCTTGTTCTCGTAGCCGGCGTAGCTGTGCACGACGTACCACTCGCCCGGCGCGGCCATCAGCTCGGCGCGCAGCGCGGCGACCGGGTCGCCGGATTCGGCGGCCGGCTCGGTCTCGTCGACGACGACATCCGCGGAGTCTCCGGAGTCCTCATCGGCCGAGTCCTCGTCAGCCGTGTCCTCGTCGGCCGCTTCGGTCTCGTCAGCCTCGTCGGCGCCGTCTTCCGCGCCTTCTTCGACGGCGTCGACCTCGGGCACCTCGACGGGCTCGAGGTGAGCGGACTCCTCGTCGCCGAGTGCCGCGTGCACCTGCTCGTCGGAAAGCTCGGTCAGGTCGCGACCGGCTCCTGTGCCGTTGTCGGAGGTCACGTTCCGTCCTCTCAGTTGATCATTTGCCGGGCTCGGGCAGGCCGGCCCGCGCGGCGCACGGTGGCGCGCGCCTCCGGCGTCAGCCGAAGACCAGCCCGATGACCTGCTTGAAGGCCAGGTCGAGGCCGCTCACGAGGGCCACCATGAACACCACGAACACCAGCACGACTGCGGTGTAGGTGACCATCTGCTTGCGGTTGGGCCAGATGACCTTGCGCAGCTCCGCCCAGACCTCGCGGATGAACCGCATGATCCGCGCGAAGACCGACGCCTTCTTCGGCTTCTGGTCACGCTTCGGGGTCGGCGCGCCCTTGGCGTCGGCGGCGGGCTTCGCGACCTTGTCGCCCGCCTTGCCGGACGGACGCGTGCCGCCCGATCGCGCCTCGGACTTGCCGGACGGGCGGGCGGAAGCGCGGCGCTCGCGCCGAGCCGCGGCGGTCGCCGGGCGGGACTCGACCCCGGGCGTCTTGCCCGACTCGTCCTGCTCGTGCTCGCCGCTGGCGTCGCTGTCGCTCACGACCACTCCTCCGCTCCACCAGTACCCGTACGCAGGGGTGACAGGACTTGAACCTGCAACCTGCGGTTTTGGAGACCGCTGCTCTGCCAATTGAGCTACACCCCTGTGGAGCCTGGTTTCCCATGCTCCGGAGGACGCATTCCATCGTCCCCACCATCCGGCGGGGATGACCGTAGTGCGTTCCGAGTTCCGAAGTCTACGGCAAGCCTGATCGGGGCCCGCAACCGCGCCCCCCTCGTTCGTCGGGTGGGCCCGCACCGGCCCCCCGGCGCCCTGGTCGAGCGAGCCGGGAACGTGACCGGCACGCGCCGCCGCGCCGTGCCAGGATGGCCGCATGCGCCCGTCCGCGATTAATCGGGAAACGACCGTCCGCCCGGTGGTCGAAGCCCATTCCGCGGTCGGTGAACGCGGCATCGAGCCGCACTCGCGAGGCCACCGGAAATCCTTGCCCCACCAGTTAAATCCCGGCGGCGACGGGAAAATTCCCACGCGGCACAGCGAGGGCCGCGAGCCGGTGCGTGATCTTCGTTGTCCCCCAAGGAAAGTCGTCCCCGAGGAGGCCCGGTGACCGCGTTGCGACTCGGACTCGCCCTGCCGCAGTACGGCAAGCTCGCCGATCCCACCGCCATCGCCGGATTCGCCGCCGCGGCCGAGGAGCTCGGCTACGCTTCGCTGTGGGTCGGTGACCGGGTGCTCACGCCGGTCGAGCCGTCGGACCTGTACCCGGGCGGCGGGACACCCGAGCGCCCGTACCCGCCGGAGTTCATCCACTTCGTCGATCCGTTCGTCGCGCTGACCGCCGCCGCCGGCGCCACGCGCACCGCGCGGCTGGGCATGAGCACGCTCTCGGCGCCCGTCTACTCGCCCGTGCTGCTCGCCCGCACGCTCACGTCGCTCGACCTGCTCTCGGGCGGCCGCCTCGACGCCGGGTTCGGCCTCGGCTGGCTGCGCGACGAGTACACCGCGGCCGGCGCACCGTGGGCCGGGCGCGGTGGCCGCCTCGACGAGCTCATCGAGGCCGTGCGCGCGCTCTGGACCGCCGACCCGGCCGGCCACGACGGCGAGCGCTGGCAGATTCCCGACTCCCACCTCGGCCTGCGGCCCGCGCAGAACCCGCATCCGCCCATCCTGGTCGGCGGCTGGTCCGAACGGTCCCTGCGCCGCGTCGGCACGACCGCCGACGGATGGCTGCCCACGCTGATGCCGCCGCAGTACCTGCACCGGATGTGGTCCGTGATCAGCGCGGCCGCCACCGAGGCCGGGCGCGATCCGGCGGCGCTGCGCCGCCCGTTGCGGATCAACCCGCGCGAGGGCACGCCCGTGGTGACCTTGACGGATGTCGCATCCGCGGTGAAGGGCGTGGCCGACGAGGGGTTCACCGAGGTGTTCGTGGACCTGCACTACATCGCCGACAGCCCGGACCACGCGCTGGAGCTCGCCGCCGAGCTGCGCGCCGCCGTCGACCGGTAGGGGTCACCCGGATACCCGTCGTCACGCGGGTCGCGGACCGGTAGAAACGATCAGGTGGCGGCGAAGAAGAGCGGCGGGTGCGGACTGCTGATCCTGGTGGTCGTGGTCGCGCTGCTCGGCGTGGGGTACTACAAGTCGAGGCACGGGTCGTCGACCGAGCCGCCGTCGGGCGCGGCCACCGGGGGCGGCACGGGCCGCTACGTGGCACTCGGCGACTCCTACACCTCGGCCCCGCGCACGGGCCGCGCGGCGGGCACGCCCGCGGGCTGCGACCGTTCGGACAACAACTACCCGCACCTGGTGGCCGCGAAGATCAAGCCGGCGCAGTTCGTGGACGTCAGCTGCAGCGGCGCCACCACGTCGGACCTCACGGGCTCCCAGTCGACCCACAACGGCACGAACCCGCCGCAGCTGGATTCCGTGACGTCGGCCACCACGCTGGTGACGCTCGGGATCGGCGGCAACGACGTCGGCTTCATCGCGCTGGCGCCCAGCTGCGCGACCACGAACCGCGACGGCGCGCCCTGCCACGACCGCCTCACCGCGGGCGGCCACGACCAGCTCGCCGACCGCATCGACGCGGTGGCGGGCAAGGTCGGCGCGGTGCTCGACAAGATCCACGCCCAGGCCCCGAAGGCCCGCGTCGTGGTGGTGGGCTACCCGACCGTGCTGCCCGACGGCGGCGTCTGCTGGCCCGCGCTGCCCGTCGGCTCCGGCGATGTGGCGTACCTGCGGGATTCGCTGAAGCACCTCAACGACGTGCTCGAAGACCAGGCCAAGGCCCACGACGCCGGGTACGCCGACACGGCGGACCCGAGCAAGGGCCACGACGTGTGCACGGGCTCGGGCACGCGCTGGGTCGAGGGCCTGGTGCCGACGTCGGCCGCCGCCCCGCTGCACCCCAACGCGCGGGGCGAGGCGGGCATGGCGGCGGCCGTCGAGTCGGTGGTGAGCTGAGGCAGCCCGGCCTGGCCTTTCGGGCAGCGGGCGGTGAACCGGTCTGGCGCACCGACCGTGTCACGCTCGTCCGCAGTCCCGGCTCACAGAGGTGAGATGACGCCAAGGCGGAAGAGATCGGCTACGCGTCCCCGTGGGTGAGCGACCGCGTGATCAAGCCGCTCGCGCCGTCGGACCACTACCCCGGCTCCGGCACCGCGGAGAACCCCTTCCCCCAGGAGCTCCTGCACTTCGGCGACCCGTTCGTCGCCCTCGCCGCGGCGAGCGCCGGGAGGAGCAGATCGAAGTCCTGCGCAAGATCTGGACCGACGGCCCGGTCGGGCACGAAAGCGCGCGATGGCACATCCCGGAAGTCCACCTTTTCGCTGACCTCGGCGCAGCGGCCGGGCCCGCCGATCCGGCTCGGTGCGGCGGCACCGGCGGCCCTGCACCGCGTCGGCCGGATCGCCGACGGCTGGCTGCCGGCGTACTTCCCCGACATGGACGAAGTGCTGACCGGGATGTGGACGACCAGCACGCAGGCGGCCGGCGAAGCGGGCCGTGACCCGGCGGCGCTGCGCCGCGTCAGACGCGGATGAGCGCCTGCGGCTTGCCCAGCACGGCCTTGCCGTCGTACTTCACGACCAGGTCCACGCGGGCGACACCGTCCTCCGAGATCGCGCCGACCTTGCCGCTGAGCTGCACGAAGGCGCCCTCGGCGTCGTCGGGCACCACGACGGGGCGGGTGAAGCGGGCGCTGAAGTCCAGTAGGCGCGAGGGGTCGCCGAGCCAGTCGCTGACGACGCGGCCCGCGAGCGCCATGGTGAGCATGCCGTGGGCGATCACGTCGGGCAGGCCGACTTCCTTGGCGAAGCGCTCGTTCCAGTGGATCGGGTTGAAGTCGAGCGCGGCGCCCGCGTAGCGGACCAGCTGCTCGCGCGTGACGCGGACCTCGATCGGGGGCAGTTCGTCGCCGACGTTCACGCGTCCTCCCCTCGCACCACGAGCTGGGCCCGGGTGGTGCAGACCAGTTTGCCGTCGGCGTCGGTGATCCGGGCGCTGACGGTGAGGAAGTCGTTGCCGGCGCGCGCCATGATGTTCTCGATCTTCGCGCCGATTTCCAGCACGTCGCCCGCGTACACCGGGCGCTCGTAGGTGAAGCCCTGGTCGCCGTGGACCATGCGCGAGTAGTCGAGCCCGAGCTCCGGGTCCGCGACGATCCCGTTGACCTTGGGCAGGTTCAGGATCGTGAGGAACGTCGGGGGCGCGACCACGTCCGGGTGGCCGGCCGCGCGGGCCGCCTCCGGGTCGCGGTAGAGGGGGTTGGGGTCACCGATCGCGTCGGCGAACTCCAGGATCTTCTCGCGGCTCACCGCGTACTGGCCGGCGGGCGGGTAGCTCCGTCCGGTGAACGACTGGTCCAAAGGCACCCGCCGAGGCTAGCCGACGCTCGGCGCGCCCCTGAAAGGTCGCCCCGAACAGCGAAAAGCCGTCCCGGCGGGAGGCCGGGACGGCTGTTCGAAGCTGGACGAGAACCGCTACGTCAGCGGGTCTCTTTGTGAGTCCGGTGCGTACCGCAGTTCGGGCAGAACTTCTTCATCTCCAAGCGGTCCGGGTCGTTGCGCCGGTTCTTCTTGGTGATGTAGTTGCGGTGCTTGCACTCTTCGCACGCCAGCGTGATCTTGGGTCGCACGTCGGTGGCAGCCACAGCGTTTCCTTCTCTCTCAGTACCGAACCCGCACCCGCGCCGCTAACCGCGCGGTGCGGGGGTCCAGGGGGCTTGCCCCCTGGCGGGGGTCTGGGGGTTCGACCCCCAGGGTTCAAGCGGAGCGGCTGTGGCTCGCGCGTTCTGCGAGCACAATCCCCTCAGCTGCGTAGCGGTGGCCGGACTTGAACCGGCGACACAGCGATTATGAGCCGCTTGCTCTGCCAACTGAGCTACACCGCCGTAACCAACGCCCACCCTGCCTAACTCAACCCACTGGGGTCCAGGGGGCGGAGCCCCTTGGCGGGGGCCTGGGGGTTCGACCCCCAGATGGACGCCGCGAAGCGAGCTAGGCTTGCGTTTCCCGCAAGCATAGCTCGCCCAACTCGCGAGCCCCTTTACGGAATCGAACCGTAGACCTTCTCCTTACCATGGAGACGCTCTGCCGACTGAGCTAAAGGGGCCTGCCTCTCGCGAGGACTTGGAAAGATTAGCAAGGGGGTTCACCCGGCTGTGCACCCGGGTCCCCTTAAAGCAAAACCTCAGGTCAACAGGGTCAGCACCGTCTCCGAGTGGCGGCCGGGCGACCGTGCCGTGCGGGCCTGCAGCCACGCCTCCAGCCGGTCCTCCGGCAGCGGACGCGAGATCAGGTACCCCTGGGCAACGTCACACCCCATGGCCTCGAGCTGATCCCGCGCGACGTCCTCCTCGACGCCTTCGGCGACCACCGTGAGGCCCAGCGAGTGCCCCAGCTCGACGATCGACCGCACCACGGCCAGGTCGCCGAGATCGGTGCCCATGCCCAGCACGAAGCTCTTGTCGATCTTCACCTGGTCCACCGGCAGCTGGCGCAGGTACGCCAGTGACGAGTACCCCGTGCCGAAGTCGTCCACGGCGAGCACGATGCCCAGCGAGTGCAGCTCCCGCAGGATCGGCAGGGCCTTCTGCGGGTCGGACATCACGCCGGACTCCGTGAGCTCGAACGTGAGCAGCTCGGGCGGCACGTCGTAGCGCTCCAGCTCGCGCTGCACCTTCGCCGGGAAGTCCTCGTCGGCCAAGTTGCGCACGGACAGGTTCACGGCCGCGGAGATGCGCAGGCCCTCGTCCAGCCACTTGCGCACGCGCTTGAGCGACGCCTCCAGCACGAACGACGTCAGCACCCCGATCAGGCCGGCCGCCTCGATGGCGGGCACGAACTCGTCCGGCCCGAGCCGGCCGAACTCCGGGTGCACCCAGCGCACCAGCGCCTCGACGCCCTGCACCTGACGGTTGGGCAGCGTGATCTTCGGCTGGTAGTGCACGGAGACGTGGCCGTCTTCCAGCGACTGGCGGAACTGCGTGACCATCTGGAAGCGGCGCAGGAAGATCTGGCCCATGCTGGGTACGTAGCCGCGCACCTCTTCGCCGCCGCGGGTGGCGCGCACGGCGACGTCGGCGCGCTGCAGCAGGCCGTCGACGTCCACGGGCTCGCCGCCCTCCTCGGCCGACGCGGTGGCGTAGCCGATCATCGCGTTGGCCTCGACCGAAAGGCGGTCGACGGGGTAGGGCGCCGAGAGCTGCACGCGCAGGCGTTCGGCCGCGGCGTGGGCGTTTTCCGGCGTGCAGCCCACGAGCAGGGCCGCGAAGGAGGCGCCTTCGAGGCGGGCGAGCGGCACGTCCGGGCCCAGCGCGTCGCGGATCCGGCGGCCCGCGGCGATCACCATGCGGTCGGCCCACGAGTAGCCCAGCGCGTCGCTGACGGTGGAGAAGACGTCGAGGTCGATGCGCAGCACCACGGCGTTGGCGAAGTCGCGCAGCGGCTCCTTGGCGACCTGCTGGAAGCCCGGCCGGTTGAGGTGGCCGGTGAGCGGGTCGTGGTAGGCGTCGTGGCGCAGGGTCGCGAGCAGCCGGCGGTTGTCGAGCGACGTGGCGAGGTGGCTGGCCATCGTGCCGAGCAGCTGCACGTCGTACTTGCCGAAGCCGCGCCAGCGGGAGAGCCGGTCGTGGGCCTCGACGACACCCAGCAGCTGGTTGGCACTGCGCAGCGGCACCACGAGCGCTTCCTGCGCGCCGCGGTTGAGCAGCGCCGCGCGGACGTCGGGGTTGGCCTCGGTGATGCGGAAGTGGCGCACGTGGGCGCCGGGCAGGCGCTGCAGCGGGTCGTCCGCACCCGGGTCGACGGGCGGCAGCTCGTCGCCCGCCACGACCACGCGCATGGTGTCCTTGGCCTCCAGGCGCAGCCGCAGCACGACGCGGCCGGCGGCCAGCTGGTCCTTGATGCGCTCGGCGATCGTGGCCCACTCGCGCACGTCGACGCCGCCCACGAGCTCGTCGGCGCGCCCGGCCGGACGCGCGGCGGCCTGTTGGCCCGACCGCGCGACCATGAGGCTCACGTCGGACAGCGCCTCCATGTCCCGCTGCTCGCGCAGGAGGTCGGAGTAGGCCCAGTACAGCGCGGTGAGACCGAGGAACACGGCCAGCACCAGCGGCCACGCCTGCGGGGTGCTCGCGATCACGAGGTAACCGCTCAGGCCCACCGACGCGTTCACGAAGCCCACCACGAGGATGCGGCCGGTGAGGCGGATGGCGGTGCTCACGCGCATGCGGCGGCGCAGCACGCGCACGGCGGCCAGCGCCAGCAGCGTGCTGACCAGCGGCGCGGTGAGCGTGCCGGCGAGCGCGGCGACCCACGGCATGGCCTCGTCGCCGCCCACCGCCTGCTTCACGAGCCCGGCGACGGCGAACGCACCGGTGATCTCGAGCAGGAACGCGCCCGCGTTGTAGAGGACCCGTCCGGCGACCTTGCGGGCCAGCAGGGTGCCGATGCCCGCGACCAGGTGCGCAGCCAGCACGACCTCGAACGGCGCGACGAAGAAACCGATTACCAGGGGAATTTCTGTGAACGAGATCGTCCACGAAATGCCGCTTCGGACGTCGACGTTGATGCCCAGCTGTTCGGCGAGCAGGAACGCGAGCGCGAGGACCGGGCCGATCCACCAGAGCTTGGCCGAACCGTGGAAGGGCAACCAGGAACCGACCGCGAACGCGGTGACCAGACCCAGGCCGAGAACGGCGAAGGTGTAGATGCGGAACCGGCGTTCGTCCGTTCGGGCCTCGGTGAAGGTCCCGGAAACGGCGCCCCCCTTGCCCTGCTTCGCCCGTGGGGCGGCATCAGGCCTGCCGTTGCTGTCCGGCATCCGACCTTCCTTCCCGGCTGCCCACCGGTCGCGCTCGTCCGTGACGTCAGGTGTGGACAAGGGCCATACCGTACCCCGGAGGGCGTACCCGTGTCCCTTTCGAGACAGTAGGAGATCACCCCAGGGTTAACAATGGGCGTGTGGCGCTGACCTGCGTGGACCAAGGAGTGAAACTCCCCGTTCGTGCCTGATCTGTCGTCCTGGGGTGTGTTCAGGGGTTCTGCCGAGTCCTGCGGGGCGACAATGAAGTACATGCACAACGACGTGACAGCCACCGGGCACGCGGCACGCATCGCCACGGTGGACGCGCTGCTCCCCGCGCCACTCCCCTTCGAAGTCCACGACGACGCCACCCTCCTGTCGGTGCAGGTCGGGGACACGACGGCCGCCGGTCTGGCCACCAGCACCGAGCTCGGCCCCGACAGCTCCCAGTCGATCTGGCGGGCGCTGACCGAGCACCGGCTCGAGGTCCAGCTCGCCGGCCCGGACCCCGCCGCGGGCCTCGACGCCCTGCTCACTCGATGGGATGAACACCTGTCGACCATCGCCCGCCCGGGGGATCCCGAGTGCTCGGCCGTGGTCTCCCGGCCCAGCCGTGACACCGCCGGGGTGACCGAAATGCTGCGCCACGGCTTCGCGCCCGTCGGCGTGATCGCGGTGCGGCCCGCCCAGCGCATGGCCGCCTCCGGCCCCGCGACGACCCCCGGCGTCTGCATCCGCCACGCGACGCCCGACGACCTCGAAACGGCCGTGCGCCTGATGCTGGAACTGCAGCAATACGACTCGCAGTTCGGCCGGGTCACCGTGCGCCCGGGCATCGACGAGCTCGTGGGCAAGGAGCTGCTGCGGCTGCTGGAGCGACCGGAGCCGCAGGTGTGGATCGCCGAGCTGTACGGGAAGGCGCTCGGCCTGGCCGTGCTGCAGATGCCCGACGAGACGGCGTGGATCCAGCACCGCGTGGCCGCGTCGAGGATCGGCTACCTCTCTTCGCTGGCGGTGGCCGGGGCGGCGCGGTCGGCCGGTGTCGGCACGGCGCTGGCGGCCCACGCTCACCAGGTCTTCGACGAAGCCGGCGCGGACGTCGTGTTGTTGCACACAGCCGCGGCGAATCCGCGGTCGACACCGTTCTGGTACGCGCAGGGGTACCGGCCGTTGTGGACGGGCTGGCAGCGTCGACCGGCCCTGCGGTAGTTCTCGGTCCGCGCGGCCGTCGGGGGCTCGTCGGGCGTGCTCGCTAGGCTTGGCGTTCCGTGACGAGGGGAGTTCCGACGTGAGCGAGCAGCCGGCGGCCGCGCCGAAGGCGCCCGAGGGCGTGGACACCGAGAAGCCCTCGGCGGCGCGGATCTACGACTGGTACCTCGGCGGCACGCAGAACTGGGCCGTCGACCGCGAGTTCGGCCGGCGCGTGGAACAGCAGTGGCCGCTCGTGCGCCCGGGCGCGAAGCAGAACCGCGAGTTCATGAACCGCACGGTTCGCGCCGCGCTGGCCGCCGGGATCCGGCAGTTCGTGGACCTCGGCTCGGGCGTGCCCACCGCGGGCAACGTCCACGAGGTCATCGACGCCGAACTGGGCGACGACGACCGCGCGACCGTGTTGTACGTGGATTACGAGCCCGTGGCCGTCGCCCACGCGACGCTGATCCTCGAAGAAGAGGCCGCCACCGACTGGGCCGGCATCCTGCAGGCCGACATGCGCGACCCGAAGTCCGTGCTGCGCGCCCCCGTCACCCGCGAGTTCATCGACTTCTCGCGGCCGGTGTGCCTGCTGATGATGGCGGTCCTGCACTTCGTCGGCCCGGACGACGACCCCGAGGGCCTCGTCAAGCAGTACCGCGACGCCCTCGCACCGGGCAGCTGGCTCTCCATCTCCCAGATGAGCGAGGGCGACGGCTCCGGCGCCGCCCTGGAGGGACTGCGCTGGTTCGTGGAGCAGTACCGCAAGACCAGCAACCCCGTGTGGATGCGCGACCGCGACGACATCGTCCCGTTCTTCGGCGGGTGGCCGTTGCTGGAGCCGGGGATCGTGCACCTGCCGGACTGGCGGCCGGAGCGTGAGCTGAACGCGGTGGAGGCGGAAGCGCGGCCGTTCGCCTGGTGTGGGGTGGCCGAGAAGCCGTGACCCGGCCCACGTGCCCCTGACCAGCACGAAGGCGTGATCGCTGCCAGCGAACACTCCGTCGGAAACAAACCCGCCCCTTGGTTAGTTGAGCAAGGCAGACTCAACTAATCGAGGAGTGCACATGTCAGATCCCCGCCTCCTGCCCGTTCTCCCGCTCGATGACGACGTCGTGCTGCCGGGCATGGTTGTCCCGCTCGACCTCACCGACGCCGAGACCCGGGGCGCGGTGGAGTCCGCTCAGGCCAAGACGCCGGCGACGGCGTCGTTCCCCGGCATCCGCTCCGGCGTGGCCAGCAAGGCCGAAGTGCTGATCGTCCCCCGCATCCACGGCGAGTACGCCGAGATGGGCACGGTCGCCACCGTCGAGCGCATCGGCCGGGTTCCCGGCGGCAAGGCCGCCGTTCTGCTGCGCGGCACCGGCCGCGCCGTGGTGGGCCGCATCGCGGACGGCCCCGGCGCCGCGCGCTGGGTCCACGCCGACGAGGCCGTCGAGTTCACCGACGACCGTTCGACGCAGCTCGCGTCTGAGTACAAGGCCGTGGTCATCTCGCTGCTGCAGCAACGCGGTGGCTGGCAGATGATCGACGCCGTCCAGCAGGTGGAGGACCCGTCGGCGGTGGCCGACCTGTCCGGCAACGCGCCGTACCTGAAGGCGGAGCAGAAGATCGAGCTGCTCACCACGCTCGACGTGAGCACGCGGCTCGAGAAGGCCATGGAGTGGAGCAAGGAGTACCTCGCCGAGCTCGAGGTGACCGACACCATCCGCAAGGACGTCCAGGAGGGCATGGACAAGCAGCAGAAGGAATTCCTGCTGCGCCGCCAGCTCGAGGCGATCCGCAAGGAGCTCGGTGAGCTCGACGGCACCGCCGAGGACGACGACTACCGCGCCCGCGTCGAGGCCGCCGACCTGCCCGACAACGTGAAGAAGGCCGCGCTGGCCGAGGTCGACAAGCTGGAGCGCACCTCCGAGCAGTCGCCCGAGGGCGGCTGGATCCGCACGTGGCTCGACACGGTGCTGGAGCTGCCTTGGAACGAACGCACCGAGGACGTCTACGACATCGCCGCCGCGCGCGCCGTGCTCGACGCGGACCACGCGGGCCTCGACGACGTCAAGGAACGCATCATCGAGTACTTGGCCGTGCGCAAGCGTCGCGCGGAGTCGGGGCTCGGGCCGGTCGGCGGACGCCGGTCGGGTGCCGTGCTCGCCCTCGCGGGCCCTCCCGGGGTCGGCAAGACGTCGCTGGGCGAGTCCGTGGCGAAGGCCATGGGGCGCAAGTTCGTGCGCGTCGCCCTGGGCGGTATCCGGGACGAGGCGGAGATCCGCGGACACCGTCGGACGTACGTCGGCGCGCTGCCCGGCCGTCTCGTGCGGGCCATCAAGGAGGCCGGCTCGATGAACCCGGTCGTGCTGCTCGACGAGATCGACAAGGTCGGCGCCGACTACCGCGGCGACCCGACGGCGGCGTTGCTGGAGGTGCTGGACCCGGAGCAGAACCACACGTTCCGCGACCACTACCTCGAGGTGGAGCTCGACCTGTCCGACGTCGTGTTCCTCGCGACGGCCAATGCGCTGGAGACCATCCCCGGCCCGCTGCTCGACCGCATGGAACTCGTCACCCTCGACGGCTACACCGAGCACGAGAAGGTGACGATCGCCCGTGACCACCTGCTCCCGCGCGAGCTGGAGCGCGCCGGCCTCACGTCCGGCGACGTGGTGATCGCCGACGAGGCGTTCAGCCGGATCGCCGCCGAGTACACCCGCGAGGCGGGCGTGCGCGACGTGAACCGGACGATCGCCAAGCTGCTGCGCAAGATCGCGACGAAGGTGGCGCTGGACCAGGTTTCCCTGCCGGTGGCTGTTGGTGCTTCGGACCTGGAGACCTACCTGGGCCGCCCGCGCCACGTGCCGGAGTCGTCGCTGCCGACCTCGACCCAGCGCACGTCGATCCCCGGCGTGGCAACGGGCCTGGCCGTGACGGGCGCCGGCGGTGACGTGCTCTACATCGAGGCGTCGCTGAACGACCCCGAGAGCGGCTCGACGGGCCTGCAGCTCACCGGCCAGCTCGGCGACGTGATGAAGGAGTCGGTGCAGATCGCGCTCTCGTACCTGCGCTCGCACGGCGCGGAGCTCGAACTGCCCGTCAGCGACCTGAAGGACCGCGGCATCCACGTGCACGTCCCCGCGGGCGCGGTGCCGAAGGACGGCCCCTCGGCCGGCGTCACCATGACGACGGCGCTCGCCTCGCTGCTCTCGGGCCGCGTGGTCCGGGCGGACGTGGCGATGACCGGCGAGGTTTCGCTGACCGGTCGCGTGCTGCCGATCGGTGGGGTCAAGCAGAAGCTGCTTGCCGCGCACCGGGCGGGGATGAAGACCGTGATCATCCCGCAGCGCAACGAGCCGGATCTGGACGACGTGCCGGCGGAGGTGTTGTCGCAGCTGGACGTTCACGCTGTGGCGAACGTCCGTGAGGTGCTGGAGTTGGCGTTGACGCCGGCTTCGTCGGAAGTGCCCGCCGCCGCTTGATCATGGATGTCTGGCCCCCGTTTCCCTTGTGGAGACGGGGGCCTTTCACGTGTTTCGGTCCACTGTGGTCTGTCTGCTGTGGATCGATCAGAAGTCGAGCTTGCGCCACTCGAAGCCGGTGCGCCAGGTGGTGTCGCCGGTGGCGAAGCCGGTGAATGCCTCCGCGACGTCGTCGAGGGAGGGGACGTCGGTGCGGGTGGTGGCGGCGTCGGCTGCGCTCATGGTCGCGGGCGCGAACCACACGGCGAGACTGAAACTCATATCGGCCCCCTGGTCTCGGGGCGGCGCCTCCACGCGGCCGAGCATCGTTTGGTTTGGTCGTAATTGGATGTCGATGTCGATCACGACCTGACGGCGGCGCTCGAGGGCCTCCGGCAGGCGGGCGAGCCGCGTGAGTGCGGTGGTGCGGTCGTCGAGGGCGCCGGGCGTGCGCGAGAATCCCGGGCGTGGAGTCCGCGCAACTGCATTCGACGGCACGTCGGTACCTGATGGATCGGTACGCCGAGCTCGTCGACCGGTACGCCGGAATTCCCGACCAGGGCCGGGCGAGTGGCGGTTACTCCCTCGAAGCGAAGTGGGTTTTCCCGCAGTACAACGTGGTGGCCGCGATGCTGGTCGAGGTCGAGCGGCTTGATCCCGACGATCTCCCGCCCGCCCCCGCGCTTTCTGACGCCTTGGTGCGCGCGGCCGAGAAGGCACAATCGCCGTTCACCGATCCGCGGGGCAGCGACTTGGAGGCTGCGGAGCGCCGGCGGTTCGCTCGTACGGTCTCCAGCTGGATGT
This sequence comes from Amycolatopsis sp. NPDC004368, assembly GCF_053602515.1. Taxonomy (NCBI): domain Bacteria; kingdom Bacillati; phylum Actinomycetota; class Actinomycetes; order Pseudonocardiales; family Pseudonocardiaceae; genus Amycolatopsis; species Amycolatopsis sp. NPDC004368. The sequence continues at coordinate 40,068 of NZ_JBSGDT010000035.1, forward strand.
ACGGCGCGCCCCTCACCGCCGAGCCGCTGGGGTACCGGCGGGTGCTGAGCCCGGACGAGTCCACCGATTGGCGCCGACGGCTGGCGTCGCGGTGGGGCCTCCCGAGCGACCTCGCTTGGCACCCCATGGTGGCCGGCCCCGTTCCGGCGGACGTGTTGGTCCTGCGCGCAGAAGTCATGTGGGACGGCCCGGGAGCCGACCTGGTCCGGCTCGCGCTCCGTCGGCTGGGCCGGCCGCGGGTGGTCGAGCTGCGCGAGCGCGGGCCCGAGTACCTGCTGGAACCCGACCTGCTCGAACTCACCTACACCGGCGCCGAGGGGACGTGGATCGACGAGACACTCGACTGGCTCGCTTACGCGTCCCATGAGGGCACGGTCGCCCTGGGTGGCACGGTGGCGGCGGAGCTTGCTCCGCATGTTGAGGAATGGCGTTGGGCCGGCTGGTAGCGGTGGCGTTAACAAATCTGCGGGGCTTGCGCCACGCACCAGGCGAAAAGGTTCGCGTTGCGGTGATTTGTCAGTACGACCATTCCCACCCGCCGGCTTGAAAGTAACCGGAGCTCTCGGTCACCAGGAGCTTGCCGCTCTTGTCCGGCGTTGCGAACGCGAGCTGCCCCGTGTACGTGTGGCCAGGCACATACAGCGACGGCAGCTCCTTGAGCGCCGTCACGCACCCGTCCGTGTCGATCCGTCTTACGTCCCCGGTGCGGCCAGTGGTCGAGAGCGAGAACGGGTTGATCCCGCCGGGCAGGGTTCTGAACGGGCTCAATCGCTGTCCCGCGACCTTGTCGGTGTGGGTCTTCACGGTGATGTCCAGGACGATCGTGTGCCTGCCGCCCACCTCACGCCGGCCGTCGGGGTCGCACTTCGGGTCCACGCTGATTTTCGTGATCCAGAAGTCGGCCGCTTCGCTGCCGTCCCTGGTGTTGATTCTGGCCGGCTGACCGAGCTTCGTCTCCAGGTGGGTGGGTGCCCCGGTCGCCGGTGCGGCGGCCGGCGGTGTGATGGGCGCGATCTCCGGGTGCACGCGGCCGGGGCCCGCGTTGGCGGGCGGCACGTTGGTGCCGCATGCGGTCAGGCCGAGCGCGGCAACGGCGGTGGCGGTGAGCAGGAGGAAGCGCTTGGACATGTGGTGACCCCCTGGGCAACTGTGCTGGAGAAAGCCCCGGTCGCCATCGGACAAGACGAGATCACCCCCGTGACCTGTTGACGCTGGTCACGGGGGTGATTTGGCTGGTGTGGCAGGTGAGGGATTCGAACCCCCGAAGGCTGAGCCGTCTGATTTACAGACGAGAGGCTCCGTAACCTGTGACCTGCGAACGAGCGGCCTACCTGGTCCCTCGGGGGGCAAATAGGGGGTACTGCGGTCTGGTCATTCTTCGAGGGCCCATCGCGCCCGAGCCGCTCGGTGGTGGTCATCTAGCGCAGTTCGGTCCGGCATCAGACATCCGGAACCGCAAGCGCAGCGCCAGCGAGCGCGCCGTACGTGGCGTTCGTCCGCAAGCTTGGCGCCACGACGACCGTGTTGTACGCCGTGTCGACCGCGAGGAGGCCAGCGTCGAACAGACCGTGGATGTCTATCCGGAGGAGAAGCCCCTCCCTACGCTTGTGGGTCCCATGCTCGGCGAACGCCCTCAGGTGGGCGGCTTGCAAGATCTGCTTGGGGCGCGGGGACAGTGACAGCGCAGTTAAGGCCGTACTTCTCCAGCAGGCCAGCCCGGAACTCCCGCTGACCGCGGCGGACCTTGACCAACGACGTCCGGTGTCCACCAGTCCACGAGACGTTGTCGTCTTCGGCCTCATCGGGATCCGACGTAGGCGCCGCCTCTGCCTCCGTTCCGAGCTTGACCAGCCGAAACCGCCAGATGCGGAAGCCGTCTTGCTCCCGGACCTCCGGCCACATCTCGGTGATGCCGAAGAGGCCTTCGTACCGGTAACCGGTCGGGGGCGAGAATCGCTCGTCGCCGTTTGAGCCGCGGATCACGCGGACAGGCTGGCGCTCTTCGTAGGCCCGCTTCAGCCCTGCATTGCCGAGTACCAGCTGTTGGTCCGCAACGTGGCGTGTACGCGAGTTTGGAGCTCTACCGTCCTGACCTGTGTAGATGATCTCGTCGCCCCTCGTCGTGATCATCGGGATACCCACCGTTCACAACGATTGAGTCAGCGCCGTCTCTGCCGCCTGAGATGCCCCCTTGGGATGCACGGTGGACGCCGGCAGCGTTCATCTCGTCGTAATTCGCGAACGTATCGCCAACAGACACGCTCGGGATCTCCCCGTAGCGAAGAGCATTTGCCATACCGCAAGGCTATGGCGCGCCGCCCGACGAAGGACACCGAACCCTCCCCGTACAGCAAGACCGTAAGGACGCGACACGGCGTCCCGCCGGCCATCCAGGTGTGCGACACAGCCAGGACACCGCGCTCGACTGTGGGCAAAGATCACTGTTTTATCTCATCCGTTACGAACAAGGGTCAACCAACGATCCCCTGGGAGGTTCGTTGTAGAAGAGGGGTCGCCCATGAGCGTCGCACGACGTAAGCAAGAATATGTTTCGCACGATATTTGGCGTTTTGTCGAGTCGATCAGAAAAACCGCATCTGAAGTAGAACCCCCGCTCAGCAACATCGGCGAAGACGGACTTGAGTACATCCGAGACGTGATTGCAAACTTGTCGGATCATCGAGAGAACTGGAACCCACTACTTCGCCCTCAACATTTACAGGCCCTACAGGGCCATATAATGAATGCAGATCAGAATCTCAAAAACTTTCAAAACAATCGAAACGACGCATACATAAATGAGGCCGTCTCCCAACTTGTTGAAGTAGCCAGAATCACACTTTCCTGGCCTCCACTGAAGGACTCCTACTTCAGGGGCGTCATGAGCACCTCTGAAGAATTCCAGCTGCAAGCACAAAAGAAGCTCGAAGAACTACTCGTCGAGGCGGGAGATTTCAAGCATGAAATCGAAATTCTAAAAGGTCAAGTCGAAGAAAATCGACTCGATTACGGAAATCACCTGAATGATGCTCAAAGTCAAGTTCAGCGGCTTAGTTCGACGATTGACAGCGAGATTCAGCGAATTGATGCCGCCGTCGGAGACATGTCAAGTCGTTTCTCGAATGAGATAGCAGATCGCCAGGAGAAGTTTTCAGAATCCCAGAAGATCAATGATGAGAAGTTTGAAGAACTCTACCTTGAAGAGTCAAAAAAAGGAAACGCTTCTCTTGACGAACTCACAGCCCTCAAGAAGAAGGCCGAGGAACTGGTTGGCGCCGTTGGGTGGACCGCAACGGCGACGGATTACGGAAAGTATGCGCAACAGGAGCGGGTGGCAGCAAACTGGCTTCGAGGACTTGCTCTCGTGTTCTTTTCTGGAAGTTTCATCTGGCTTCTCCTTGGGCACGTTGTACAGCCAGATCCATCAGGCGGGTTCTGGCAGCAAGCAGTTATTCGCATTGTTGGCGCCGTAGCGCTACTGGGCGGCGGCCTTTATTCAGCTCGTGAATCTGCACAACATCAGCGTCAATCGCGATTGGCGAAATCGAAACAGTTGGACCTAAAGGCACTCGACCCTTTCATTATTACACTTCCGGAATCCGAGCAAATGGCAATCAAAACTGAGGCGGCCCGTCGACTCTTTGTCGAAAAGGACGCCGACAACCCCGGTGAAACCTCAACAGGTCACCCCATCGAGGAGGTGGCGAAGGCATTGACCTCCCTCGTCCAGAACGCAACAAAAGAGAAGAACTGAGGAATTCGATTGGAGCAGACCACCGGGGTTTCAAGATTGTTCGCTGCGGGCGCACGGATCGCTGTAACGTAGAGCGCATGTTCACAGTCGCAGATGCAGCGCTCGTCGCAGAGGAGTTCGTGGCCCCGCTCGGGCGACGTTGGCTGCACGTTCAAAGTGTTGCGGAGCGCGCCAGCAGCTTCAAGCCGGCCGTGCCAGTCAACGAAGGCGACCACCTGGTCGCTGCCGCATGGCTGCACGACATCGGCTACGCACCCGAGATTGGTCACACCCATTTCCATCCGCTTGACGGGGCTCGATACCTCCGCAACCAGGGCTGGCCGGCCAGAGTCGTAAACCTCGTGGCACACCACTCCGGAGCGCGGTTCGAGGCAGAAGAACGTGGCCTGGCTGACGAACTGGCCGAGTTTCCGTTCGAGAATTCGCCCGCCTTGGATGCATTAGTGACAGCTGATCTAACGACCGGCCCTAGCGGTGAACGACTGACGTATGACGAGAGGATTGAGGAGATCCTCAAACGCTACCCACCCAACGACCCAGTACACCGAACGTGGGTTAAGGCCTCGCCGATACTCAGGGAATCAGTGAGGCGCACAGAGACTCGCCTAACCCATTAGCCTAGATACGGCGCTTTTCGGTTCGCTTCGAGAGCGTGATCAATCCTGAGCCGCATTGACGGGTGGATGTGCAGCGTATCCAGGTCAGCCGGGCGAACCCAGCGCACTGCCTTAGTCTCCGTGCCATCCTCCCTAGGCTGACCACCGACCCATCGGCCCTCGAAGCAAAGTGAGAACTGTTGGCGAACCTCGCCGTCGTCATACGCCATGACGTGCCGCGGATCCGTGTACGTGCCGACGAGGCGGACGATCTCGACGTCCACCCCGGTCTCTTCCTTGGCCTCGCGAACAGCTGTATCGGTGATCCTCTCCCCCACGTCGTGCCCGCCACCGGGGAGCGCCCACAAGTCGTTGTCGATCTTGTGGATGAGCAGCACCCGACCCTGCTCGTCGCGCACGACCACGGTCACGGACGGCACCACGCTATTGGCCGCCGGCGCGTTCGGGTCGTCGAAGTAGTCGATGCGAGCCATGATCCCTACGCCTTCTCCGGGACGCCCAGGTCCCAGGTTCGTTCGAACGACCGCATGTAGTGCTCCCACATGTGGCCATTCGGTCGTCGTTGCAGGTGCATCACCGGGCTTTGCCCCGCCAGGGCACCGAACGCGTGCCCGTTGACCAGCAGATCATCGTCAAACCGGTACAGCGAGTTGTAGAGGATCTCGCCGTGCGTGCGGACCTCGACGCCGTCCAAGTCGACCACGTCGGCAAGGTAACGACGCATCAGCTGCACGCGCCCTTCGAGTCCTCCCGGAGTGCGTTCCTCCACGGCTCGCTGGACAACCGCTGGCGCCGTCTCATCTCCGACGAGCAGCCGGAAGCGAACGCCCGCCTTGGCCTTCTGCCGCACCAACGGCACGAAGTTGTACTGCTCGACGAGGAAGGCACCCGAGAACACCAGCACGTCCATGCTGTGCTGCACGCTGTTCAGCAGCGCTTCCCACGCTGCGCCGGTGAGTGCAGAACGTGACTCGTACAGGCGCACGAGTTCAGATTCGCTCTGCGCGGGACGGCTGTCTGCGGCCAGCGAGGGCCACAGATCCTCTTCCCGTCCACCAAGTACCGCCACGACCTTTTGCCGCGTCGTGCGGTGTGGCACGCGTTCTTTGCCGATCCAGCGATCGACCGTCTTCCAGTCGACGCCGACCTTTCCGGCCAAGCTGTGGACGTCCAGGTTGGCGGCGAGCATGGCCGTCCGTAGGCGGTCATTGGCCACGTCGAACTCCCATCGAACGCGCGGACGTTTGGGACGTTTTCGCGGGACGCGCACGTGTCCGGGGACGTCTCGAAAGATCCCGGTAAGTGCGGTTCCGACGTCCCGTGAGCTGCGGTTTTCTTTGTATATGCCGCCGAACGGAGCGGCCGGGACTGGCCAAGAAGGAGATCACCATGGCTCGCAAGACGACGCCGGTTGTCCAGGAGAAGAGCGGCAGCGCACGAGGCAAGATCATCGGCACGTTGGTCTTGCTGGGCCTGCTCGTCGTCGTGATCAGGCAGCCCGCAGATGCCGCTAGCTTCGCCCGTGCAGCGTTCGGATGGCTGGGAAGCGTTGGAGATGCGCTCGCGTCGTTCGGACACGCCATCGCTAGCTAGCTCCGCCTTCGATGCGCTCAAGCCGAGCAGCGAGATCCGCGACTGTTGCTCGCAAATCGCGTAGCTGAGCCTCGACGCTGGCTGATTCGTCGGGAATGCCACTGACGAAGACGCCGACCGCCGGAGTGGTCGCCACCCACCCCTCGTCCTGCAACAACCGAACCGCTTTCTGAGCAGTCGCAAGAGCGACCCCGTGCTGTTCTGCAAGGTCTCGGTTGCCGGGAAGCTTGTCGCCCGTCTCCAAGACACCGCTTCGAATGTGCTCGCGGATTGCCTCAGCTACGCGCTGATATGCGGCCCCACCGATCGCGTCCATGTGATCAGGGTACCGCTCTGACACACACCGACATAGTTCACTCGAATGGCCGACTTACAACTGACACATGCTGACCTATGTTGGATTAGGTCAGCCAACGAGAGGAGATCAGATGAGGTCCACACACATCAACCGTCGCAAGCTCGACACCGCCGGCGTGTACGTCGACGAGGCCGCCGCCGAGGGCGTGTCCCCGGACGGCCTGACCGAAGCCGTGATCGACGCCCTGATCGAGCAGGTGGACCTGGACCTCTCCGCAGACGAGTTCGCGGCCGAGGCCGCGTTCCGCTGCGACTTCACCGACCAGCGCCGCGCGAGCCGCACCCGCCGCCGCGCCGGCCGCACCGTCCTGCGCTCGCTGCCCACCCGCGTCTCGTTCGCCGCGCTCGACGGCGAAGCCGCCTGACGAAAACCCCGCCACACCAGCACTTCCACCTGTTTCACCAACGAAAGGACGTACCCGCAATGTCGATCAACGAGCAGGCCGCCCAGCTGGGCGCCCTTACCGAAAGCCTCCCGTTCGGTGTCCTGGACGCGTTTGGGAACAACACCGAGGGGATCGCCACCCTGGCGCAGGCCGAGGAAGCCATTACGAGCGTGAGCGAACAGGCCGCGGCGATCCTGGGTTCGGGAAGCCACCTGGAGGAGATCCGCGCGTGGCTCAAGAGCGCCAAGGACACCGTCGAGCACGCCCGCCAGTACGCCGACATCGCCGCGGAGGACGCCCGTGACGCGGTGAGGCTGCTCGCGTCCGCCGGCGAGCACATCACCGCCGCGGCCCAGCACCACGCGTCCTGAGCGGGGTTGCTGATGACGACTCGCCTGTTCTTCCAGCCCGACGCGGCGGCTCACTCCGCCAAGAACGCGCACGCCGCGCCGGGTTCCACCATCCAGCCGCAAGACCGCACGGAGGAATCCCAGATGGTAGCCACGCACCAGGCCCCGCGCACCGCCGACGAAGCGCCGGCCGCGCCCGAGACCTACACCTACACGCCGCACGAGCTGAACCGGCTGATCTCCCGGGAGATCGCTGGCCGGTTGCAGGAGATCTCCGCGCAGCTGTGCCTGATGGCCCGGTTCCTGATCGTCAACAACGGGGCGCCGCTCGCGGTCAAGGGCCCCCGGGTGCGGACTTACCTCGACGTCGCCACGCAGCTGCGCCTGCTCGCCCAGCAGGAGATCGAAACCGCCCAGGTTCGCGAGGTGACCGCACGATGAACCCCCGCAACCGCCGCCAGCAGATCACGACGGTGTTCGACGGCCGCACCCACCACGCGTGCCTGTGCCGCGGCTTCCGCGACGGGCTGCCGGTATTCGGGTGGGGCGAGGCCCCCTCGACGCTGCTCACGAAGACCCAGCTGCGGGAGTCCGGGTTGCGGCCCAACGGACAGGACCCGGTGGCGCTGCTGGTGTTCCGCCACCTGAAGCCCTACGCCCGGGAGACCGTCGCGCCGCTGTTCTCAGTCGAGCGCGCCGCGCTCAAGGGCACCGCGGCGCCGGGGCAGATGGACCACGCGATGGAAGCCCGACGCACCTGCGTCGACTGCACCGAAGTGCAGGACTACTGCGTGCCGACCAGCACCCGCCAGTGCTGGACCTGCTTCGAGATCGAGCAGGCCGACCGGATCGAGGTGGCCGTGTGAGCGACTCCGGCGTGTTCCACGACGAGATCCAGACCCAGCAGGCAGAACTCGACCGCGCCCGGGCCGAAGCCGCCCGTCAGGAGGGGAACCGATGACCAACTACCTCAAGCTCGACAGCTACGTGTGCACCGGCAACGCCACCGTCGCGGTGAACTGCGAAATCACGGTCGGCGACACCGTGGTGTCGTTCGCCCGCCCGTTCGTCCAGATCGCCCCGAACCTCGCGGTGACACCGGCCCTGGAGATCGACGGAAACGCCCTCCGTGTCCGCCTGGACTCCTGGTGTCCGATGAACTTCGGCCACTCCGGACCGATCACCATCCTGCCGCTGACGATCTCCAACCAGGCCGCCGCCGTCGCCGCGGCCCGCGAATTCGACACCGACCCCACCATCGGATGGACCTCGCCGGCCGCGGACGTGCTGGCCTGGTGCCAGCACTGGGCCGACCGCCAGAACGGCGGTGGCCAGTCGTGAGCACCTTCGACGTCCTGTCCCGCTACGGCACGTTGACCCTGATCCGCCACGCGCTCACCGTGCTCCTGTTCCTGCTACTGCACCTGGTCCGGATCCCGATCGTGCTGCTCGCCCGAGTGCTGGAGGGCGTCATGGGCGAGCTGGACCGCTACGCCACCGCGCAGGCGTCCCGCCCGCCGCGCCGCCCGATCAACCAGTTCTTTCCGCACGAGAGCACCCGGGAGGCCCGCCATGCGTAACCGCCGCGAGAGCCGCACGTGGATGACCTGGCAGCACCAGGCGTACTGCGAGGCCGTGGCCTGGGACGCGCAGGCCACGCTGCGCGGGCATGTCTTGCAGGTCGGTGTGCTGGTCGCCCTGGTCGTGTTCTTCCCGACCGTGTGGGTGGTGCTGCCGGCCGGCGCATACGGCATCTGGCTGGCCGTGAGCGCCGTGAAGACCTCCTTCCTGCTCGCCAAGGCCCGCGCCGGCCGCATCTACCCGCCCCGCTGAACGGAGGTGACCGACATGACCACTCGGCACACCTGCACCCGCACCGAGACCGCCACGCAGTGGATCGCCTGGCACTTCGCGGAACTGCTCGCCGTGGCCGCCCCGCTGGTGCTCGGGTGGCTGGTCGCCGGCTGGCTGGCCCTCGGCTCCATCGGCGTCGGCGTGGCGTGGGGCGTGCACGAGCTGCACACCCGCCGCACCCGCACCGCCCTGCCCGCCGGGGCCGCGCCGCGGCAGATCACCAGCACCACCACCGAAAACGCGCCGGCCCCAGCCGACCGTGACGAGAACAGGGAGCGTGCGTGATGAGCACCTGGGCCGACGACCGGCGCGCCGACCGCGCCGCCAATGCCGCACAGCGCCGCGCCGACGCCGCGGCCAAGCTCGACCGGACCCTGACCGCCACCGCGGCGCGTGCCGAGCAGCGCCGCGCCGACCAGGACGCCGCCGCCGACCGCGCCGCCAAGCTCCGCACCCAGCGCAAGGCCGCCCGCGCCGCCGCGTTCGCCGCGGCCGGTGCATGGCTGTCCGAGCACCGAGTGAAGCTGCCCATCTACCTGCTCGCCCTGGTGTCCGCTGTGATGGCGATCCCGGCGATGGCCGACTACGGGCAGGGCACCTACGGCGACTGGACCGGCAACGCCCTGCCGGCCCTGTCGGAACTCGGGATGTGGGCGTTCGCCCTCGCGGTCGAGGTCTCGAGTCGCCGGCATCCCGAACGGCCGACGTGGGCGCTCAAGACCGGGGTGTGGGTGTTCGCCGGGGTCGGGTTCGCGCTCAACGTCCTGCACGGCCTGCACCGCGGCTGGGACGCCGCCGTGGTCATGGGCATCGTGTCCGTTGCCGGGGTGATCGCCCACCAGATCGCCGTAGCCGCCCCGCGCCGCTCTCGTGCCGAGCGAGACGACGCGAAGATCGCCCGGCAGGCTGCCCGCAAGATCGCGAAGGTTCGCACCGTCGCGGTACGCCACGCCGTCGCGGAGCTCGACCGGGACGGGGCCGCACGCCTGGTATTCGCTCCGGGCCGCTACACCCTGACCCGCCGCCACGGCCAGGCCCGGCTGGTCGCGGCGATCGAGCCGAGCGACTACGTCGGGGACGTGCTCGCCGACGAGGTCAGCGCGTGGCTCGCGGTGCAGGACCGGCCCGCCGACCCGGTCGAGCAGGCCGGGGACGACCCGATCGGCGACGCCCCAGTCCTGACCCTCGACCCGCCCGCTGACCAGGGCAAGTCGACCCCGCCGACGTCGACGCACCGGGCACCGAAACAGCGCACCTTCGAGCAGGCGCACGCCGACTTCACCGCGGCGCTGGCCGACCCGACGGTGTCGATCAACCCGAAGTCGGCGGAGTCGATCCGCAAAACCATCCACTGCAAGGCGGAGTGGGCCCGCAAGCTCCGCGACGACTACAAGGCCGACCACCAGTGACCCGGGAGGACACCACCATGGATACCGAGAACACGATCCCGGTCGCCGGCGAGCTTGCCACCGTGCACCGACTGCCCGTGCCGACCGAGCAGGGCGAGGCGCTCGAAGCCGACGAGGTGCTCACCGACGACGAGTACCGGGCCCGTATGTCGGAGAAGGAGCTGGCGCAAGCCCGCTGGGCCGCGTACCGCCGCGACGCCGTGGTCGCCTACCAGGTGAGCCGGAAGGTCGCCACGCACAACGCGACCAAGACCGCCGGGCGCGCGCTGGTCCGGCACACCTGCTACCCGTTCGCCGGGGCGTGGGTGATCTGCAAGCGCGTGTGGGAAGCCAAAACGAACTCCCGTTACGAGCGAATGTTGCGCGCGGCGGAAGCGGCGAACAACTGGGAGCTGTTGCAGGAGTGGGAAACCCGCGCCGAACAGGCCCGCGACCGGCGCCACCGCCGGCGCATGGAATGGCTCGACGCCCCCGGCAAGCTGATCAAGGCCGTGGTGATGGGCGCCGCGGCACTGGTCGCCGGGCTGCTCGCTCTCGGCATCGTGATCGCCATTGCGAACAAGGATCTCGCCGACGTGCTCGGGCCGATCAAGGCCCTGATGGACCTGGTCCAGTGGGTCGCGTGGGTGGTCACGATCTCGTGGACCCCGATCGTGGCTGTGGCGCCGTGGGCGATCCTGATCGCCCTGTGGAACGTCGGGCGCAAGCACACCACCCCGATGACCTGGGCCGCCCCGTCCGCCGACCGTGAGGGCCGTGAGCAGGTGCCGGACGAGGGCGCGATCCTCAACGCGCTGCGCAACCTCAACCTCGCCCCGCTCAACCGCAAGCTCAAAGAGGGCTGGACCCCGCGGTGGGTGCAAGGCACCGGCCGCGACGGCAAGGGCTGGCGCACCCAGCTCGAACTCCCGCCTGGCGTCACCGTCGAGATGATCAACGACAAGCGCAGCGTGCTCGCGCACAACCTCGTGCGCCTGCCGGTCGAGGTGTGGCCCACCGAGCCGAAAAACCAGCCCGGCGTGCTGGACCTGTGGGTCGCTGACCAGGGCATCCTCACCAAACCGGTCGACCCGTACCCGCTGCTCGCCGACGGCACCGCGGACTACTTCAAGGGCGTGCCGGTCGGCGTGGACCAGCGCGGACAGGAGGTCACCGGGCGGCTCATGGCCTCGAACTACGCCGCGGCGGGGATCATGGGCTCGGGCAAAACCTCATTGGTGCACAACATTTTGTGCGGCGCGATGCTCGACCCGCTGGTGTCCATTGAGGTCTATGTGATGGCGTTCAACGCCGACTACGACGCCATGGCCCCGGTCCTGGACGAGTTCGTCAAGGGCGACGAGAACGAGCAGGTCGAGGCCGCGATCGCCGCGTTGCAGAACCTGCGCAACGAGGTCACCGAGCGCGGCAAGATCCTCTCCGACCTCGGCGGCGACGAGACCAAGCTGACCCGCGAGATCGCCGAACGCGACCCGCGGATGCGCCCCAAGGTCGTCGTGTTCGACGAGTGCCAGGAGATGTTCCGCCACGACAAGCTCGGTGAGCAGGCCAAAGAGCTCGCGATCAAGGTCATGATGAAGGCCCGTAAGTGCGGCATCACCCTGATCTTCGTCACCCCCGCCCCCAGCGCCGACAGCCTGCCCCGCGACCTCGCCAAGACCGTGTCGCACCGGGTGTGTTTCGCGATCGGTGACCACCAGGGCAACGACGCGATCCTCGGCACCGGCGCCCACAAGCAGGGCATCACCGCGACCACCCTGGTCGCCGGCGAGGACATTGGCACCGCCATGGCCTCCGGGTTCGCCTCCCGGCCCGGCCTGCTGCGCACCCACCACATCCGCAAGGACAAGGCCGTCGACCAGATCACCCCGATCGTGGTGCGCGCCAAGGCGTTGCGCGAGCAGGCCGGGTACGCCAAGCCCGCGCCGACGCCGGCCGCCGCAGTGGTCGACCCGCTCGCCGATATCGCCACCGTCCTCGGGGGTGAGCCGCGGTTGCGCACGCAGGAGGTGTTGCAGCGCCTGACCGAACGCGACCGCGCGACCTATGTGGACTGGACCCCGCACAAGCTCACCGCGTTCCTGTCCGAGTACGGCGCCGCCCCGTACAAGTCCGGCGGCTCGATGAAGGTCAGCGCCGACCGCGTCCGCGAAGCCATCGCAGAGCGTGACGAAATCGCTGGCCTCGACGCCGACGACACCGAAGGATCCGAGTGAGGGAGGCACCGAATCCCGGGGAGTTCTCCCTCACCGACTCCCCGGGACCCGCCTCCCTCACCTGATCAGCGACGACAACCCCCGAGGGAGCCCGGGGAGTCGCTCCCCGAACCCCTGATCACCCACCGAAAACCCCACTTGAACACCCCGTGACGCGGGTCCCTCCCCGGACACCGCGCTACCCCACCCATGCCGAAAACAGGCACACACCGTAACCAACGAAGGGAACCGAATCGATGGCTGACACCCACGACACCGTTGAACTGGCTCGCCTCACCGGGGACGTCGTCGCGTTCGCCGAACGCTCCGGCATCTGGCACGTGCTCATGATCCAGCGCCGCTGGAATCCGTTCGAGGGCTACTGGGCGCTCCCGGGCGGGCACGTCGACCCCGGCGAAACCTTCCGCGACGCCGCGGTGCGTGAGTTCCACGAGGAAACAGGGCTGCTGGTCGAGCGGTTCGGCGAAGTCGGCGTCTACGACCAGCCCGACCGCGACCCCCGCGGCCGCTACGTCACCGGCGCATTCTGGACCATCCTGCACACCCTCATCCGCCCGACCGCCGGCGACGACGCACGGATCGCCCGCTGGCTCCCGCTCGCCTGGATTCTGCGCAACCGCGACCGGGTCGCGTTCGACCACGTCCGCATCCTCACCGACGCCGCTCGACGCGTCGACCTGCCCACCACCACCGACCCGGAAGGCACCCGATGAGCAGCAAACCCCTCGCCCACCGCGGCACCACCTCGTGGTGGAACGGCACCTTCACCACCCTCTGCGGCATCACCGTCCAGCGCAGCGGCACCAAGTCACCGCTGTTCCCGAACAAGTGCCCGGTCTGCGAAGCCATCCACAACGCCAAGAAGGGCCGGTGACCACAGTGGACGCCAGCAACCCGTTCCGGGAATGGGCGCTGTACCTCGCTGCGATGGGGTGGCCGGTGTTCCCGCTCGTTCCGCTGCGCAAGCAGCCGGCGGTGCGGGACTGGGAACACCGCGCCACCACCGATCCCGCCCGTATCCGCCGCTGTTGGGACACCGACCTGTGGAACGTGGCCGTGGCCACCGGCCCCGCCGGTCTCGTGGTGATCGACCTCGACCAGCCCAAGCCCGGTCAGCCCGGGCCGGACGGGGCGAGCGCGCTGGCCGAGCTTGCTGAGGAGCGCGGCGGCCCGCTGCCGGCGACCTACACCGTCACCACGCCGTCGGGCGGTCGGCACCTGTACTACCTCGCGCCAGCCGGAACTCACCTGCGCAGCAGTGCCGGTCAGCTCGCCCCGCGCGTCGACGTGCGAGCGCACGGCGGGTACGTGGTGGGGCCCGGGTCGGTCGCCGACGTCGGGGGCTGGGAGCTGTGCGACGAGACCGATCCGGTCGAGCTGCCGGGGTGGTTGGTCCAGGCGTGCACCGAACGCGCGTCTACGGCGATCTCAGCGCCCCGTGCGATCCGCGCTGTGGACCCGAACCGGTACGGGTTGGCCGCGCTCGCTGGTGAGTGCGATCGCGTCCGTACGGCCGCGCCAGAGCAGCACAACACGGTGCTCTCGTCCGCGGCCTACACGATTGGCCGCAAGCTCGGTGCCGAGTTGATCGACCACGCCACTGCGCGTACCGAGTTGATCGCCGCGGCCGGTCACATGGTCGCCGCGCCGTGCGAGTGCACCCCGCGCGAGGTCGCCCGCGTGGTCGATGCCGGGCTGACTGCCGGCGCCCGCAACCCCGTAGCCCGTGGAGGAGAGGCAGCGTGATGACCACCGTGGACGACGTTCTGCCGATCGGGTCGCTGTTCTCTGGTTATGGCGGGCTGTGCGAGCTCGCCGTCGCGCCGCTCCTCGGTGGCCGGGTGGTGTGGCACTGCGACATCGACCCGGGCGCGTCGAAGGCGCTCGCGCATCACTGGCCGGGCACGCCGAACCTCGGGGACATCACCACGGCGGACTTCGCGACCGTGCCACCGGTGCGCGTGCTCACCGGCGGGTTCCCCTGCACCGACGTGTCTGCCGCCGGACGGCAGGCCGGCATCCGGCCCGGCACCCGCTCCGGGCTGTGGTCGGTGATGCGCCACGCCACCGCCGCGCTCCGGCCGGAGCTCGTGCTCATCGAGAACGTGAGAGGACTGCTGCATGCCCCAGCCCATAGCGACGTGGAACCCTGCCCGTGGTGTCTGGGAGACGGACCGGATGGCCCTGCTGTGCGGGCACTCGGAGCCGTTCTCGCAGACCTGGCCGACCTCGGGTATGACGCGGTCTGGTGTGGCCTGCCCGCTTCCGCCGTGGGAGCTCCCCACACCCGGTACCGGATCTTCATCGCTGCTGCCGACACCCACCGCGAACCTTGGGACCAACGGCGGCTCGCAGCACCCGGACAAGCGCCGGGAGGGCGGGCACTCGGTGAGCCTGGACGACGTGGCGTCGCACCTGCTGCCCACCCCGACCGCGAGCCCGTACGGCCACAACCAGAGTGCCTCGCCCGGCGCGGCGGTCCGGCCGTCGCTGGACTCGCTGCTCCCGACGCCCAAAGCGACCGACGCGCGGCGTGGGGTCAGCGAAGCGGAGACCCGGCGCAACGACCCCTCCCTGACCGCGATCGAGTTCCTGTTGCTGCCCACGCCGAAGGCCAGCGACGGGGCGAAGGGCGGACCGAACCAGCGCGGCTCGAAAGGCGACCTCACCTTGCCCTCGGCAGCGACCCGGCTCCGGTCCAGTGGGGCGAGTACGAGCTCGCCATCCGCCGATGGGAGCGCGTGACCGGGCAGGCCGCGCCGGTGCCGACCGTGCTCGGCCGGCGCGGCGGCGCGGTGCTCAACCCGGCTCTGCCCGAATGGATGATGGGGCTGCCCACTGGCCACATCACGGCTGTGCCTGGTCTCACCCGCGCGGACATGCTCCGCCTCGCCGGTAACGGTGTCGTTCCCCAGCAAGCCACCGCCGCGCTGCGCTACCTGCTTCCGCTGCTCGGCATCACCGTTGCGCCCCACGCATCCGAACGAGGAAAGGCAGCCTAATGACCAGTGTGGACAGCACCGTGTCCGCGATCGACGCGGCGATCGGTGCACCCGTTGCCGCCGAAGGTGGCGGCGCGTGCTGTCAGTGTGGCCGCGCGCTGGACGCCTCACCCTCCGACGACTTCTGTTCGGAGAACTGCCAGATCGTCTGGCGCGCGGCCCACGCCACCGCGGTGCCCGGCTACGAGGTGCTCGACCGGGTGCGGGACTTCGTGTTGCGGTTCAACGCGTTCCCCTCCGAGCACTGCGCGCCCATGCTTGCGCTCTGGTACGCCCACACCCACGCCGTCGACCACTTCTACGTCACACCGCGACTGATCCTGTCCAGCGTCGAACCCGGCAGTGGCAAGACACGCGTGCTCGAAGTCGCCCAGCATCTCGTGCGGGCCCCGGAAATGACGATCTCCGCAACCACCGCGGCGCTGTTCCGCATGGTCAACGACGGGCCGATCACGATCCTGTTCGACGAGGTGGACACGATCTTCAACCCGAAGAACGGCGGCAACAACGAGGACCTCCGCGGCTTGCTCAACGCCGGCTACAAGCGGTCGGCCACCATCGCACGCTGCGTCGGGGACGCCCGCGCGATGAAGGTGCAGAGGTTCCCGGTCTACGCGCCGGCGGCGCTGGCCGGGATCGCCGGGAACATGCCCGACACCATCACTACCCGGGCGATCACGATCCACATGCGGCGCCGCCGCGCGGACGAGGAGGTGGAGGAGTTCTGGGAGGAGGACGTGGAAGCCGAGGCCGTGCCGCTGCGCGAGCAACTCGCCGCGTGGATCGGCACCGTGACCGACAAGGTCAGCCGCGGCCGGCCGGACATGCCCGACGGTGTGCGGGACCGCTCTGCCGAGATCTGGCGGCCCCTGATCGCGATCGCCGACGCCGCCGGCGACCACTGGCCGGACACCGCTCGCGCCGCCTGCTCGCACTTTGTCGCTGCCGCCGGCGTCGACCGCAACGGCGGGGGACTGCGTATCCGGCTGCTTGCCGACCTCCGGGAGCTTTTCACCGCCCGCGGCGTCACCGAGTTGCCGACCGCCGAAATCCTCACCGCGCTGTGTGAGCTGGACGAAGCGCCCTGGGGGGATCTCGACGGGCACGGCAAAGTGCTCGACTCCCGCCGGCTGGCGAAGGAACTCGAGCCCTACGGGATCCGCTCGAAGAACGTCCGCATGCCCGGCGGCAAGGTCCCCAAGGGCTATCGCGTCGACGGTGACGGCGGGCTCGCCGACGCCTGGAGCCGCTACCTGCCCGCAAGCGCTACGTCCGCTACAGCCGCTACACCGCAGGTCACGGGCGTAGCGGACACCGAAGCCGTAGCGGACGCATCCGCTACACCCGCTTCGACCGGCCCGCCGGCGCCGGCCGAGCTGTAGCGGATACGAGCGCTACGCCCCACGTACCCGCTACGCCTCTGACCAGGCATGTAGCGGCTGTAGCGGACGTAGCGGATCAGCCCAGCCAATCCCGTAGCGGTCTTCCGCTACCGATCCCCCAGGAGGCACCCATGTTCATCGCGCCCCACGCCACCGCCAGCACCGCGCGAGAGGACCCCCGAAATGGCCGCCCCACGCCACAGCCTCACCGTCAACGCCGTGTGCGCTGAACTCGACATCTCACGTCGGACTTTCTACGAATGGCGCGCCAAGGGCCGCGCGCCCCGCTGCATCAAATTGCCGAACGGATCCCTTCGGGTCCGGCAAATCGACTTCGAAAACTGGCTTGAGTCCTGCGAGGAGGCCGCCTGATGGCGACGACGTTCGAGGTGAAAATCTGGGAAATCGAGTCCCGCGTGGGCAAAACCAAGACGACGTACCGCGTGCGCTGGCTTGTGGCCGAGGAGAGGTTCGGCAAGACGTTCGACGGCGAGCGGCTCGCCAAGGCGTTCCGCTCGAAGCTCGTGACAGCAGCGTCGGAGGGCCAAGCGTTCGACACTCGCGAGGGGCTCCCGGTCACGATGCTGCGAGCGCAGCGCTCCATGACGTTCTTCAAATGCGCGTGCGCGTACATCGACATGAAGTGGCCCGACGCGTCGCCGAAGTACCGTGCGTCACTGGCCGAATCGATGATGATCGCTACCATTCCCATGCTCAAGCGGGAGTACGACGGTGACACACGCGTCCTGCGCAAGGCGCTGAAGATCGCGTTCAACACCAAGCACCGAGACAGCGAGCAGGCAGCGGAGATACGGCACGCGCTGAACTTCGTCGAGAAGGCCAGCCGAAACATGACGGACCTGGAGAAGCCCGACGTACTTCGATCCGTTCTACGAGCACTGGCACTCAAAATGGACGGCGAGGAGGCCGCTCGAAACACAACCAGAATTCGCCGCACCGCCCTCGGGGAGCTGATCGATTACGCCGTAGTCGAGCTCAAGGCGCTCTCGTCCAATCCCCTCGATGAGGTCAAGGTGAAGAAGCAGAAGTTCGTGTTGCACGAAGTCGATCCAAAATCCGTCGTGAACCCGATCCAGGCACGCATGCTGATCGCAGCCGCGCCGCCGCGGCTTAGGGCGTTCTTCGGTGCCATGTACTACGCGGCACTCCGCCCAGAGGAGGCCGCCCAGCTCAAGAAGCAGGACTTGGTACTTCCGGAATCTGGCTGGGGCGACATCCACTTGAAGGGCGCACGCCCGGAAGTCAGTGGCGAGTGGACCGACAGCGGCGACCCGTCCGAGGAAGGCCCTTTGAAGCACCGGCCGGCGGACCACGGCAGGACGGCACCGAGCCCTCCGGAACTCACGGAGCTGCTTCACGACCACATGAACACCTTTGGCACAGCGGCGGACGGCCGGCTGTTTCGAGGCGAGCGCGACGGCGGTCGCATCGGCAGCACGGTCTACGGCCGCGCGTGGGCGCGCTGCCGGGAGGCCGTGTTCACAACGGAAGTCACCGCGAGCGCGCTTGGCAAGCGCCCGTATGACTTGCGCCACGCAGCGGTCTCGACGCAGCTTGCCGCCGGGATCGAACCGACCCGTGTGGCGAAGTGGGCCGGGCACAGCTTGGCAGTGCTGCTACGCGTCTACGCGAAGTGTCTCGACGGGGGCGAGCAGGCCGCCCGGGATCGCCTGATGAAGGCACTCGGAGGCGCGTAGGCCCCGAATCCCGCGGGGGCGAATAGGGGGCGGACAGTCGTCACGGGGTGCCTACGTCCGCACACAGCCGCACAGCACAAGATCACCCCCGTGACCTGTTCTTGCTGGTCACGGGGGTGATTTGGCTGGTGTGGCAGGTGAGGGATTCGAACCCCCGAAGGCTGAGCCGTCTGATTTACAGTCAGATCCCTTTGGCCGCTTGGGTAACCTGCCATGGCCGGGTGACCGGCCGAGAAGAAGAATACCCAACGGCCCGACGCGCGGATCAACTGGGTGGCAGGGGCTAGGCTGGTGGCCCCTGACGAGCGAGTACGAGGTGTGAGGACACGTGGCGGATCCCTCTTTCGACGTGGTGAGCAAGGTCGACCGCCAGGAGGTGGACAACGCGCTGAACCAGGCGAGCAAGGAGCTGGGCACGCGGTTCGACTTCCGTGGCACCGGGACGAGCATCGAGTGGTCCGGCGAGGAAGCGCTCACGATCGAGTCGGAGACCGAGGAGCGGGCGCTCGCCGCCGTGGAGGTCTTCAAGGAAAAGCTGATCAAGCGGAACATTTCGCTGAAGGCGTTCGAGGCCGGCGAGCCCGCGCTGTCCGGCAAGATCTACAAGATCGGCGGCAAGATCCTGCAGGGCATCGCGTCGGACAAGGCGAAGCAGATCGCCAAGTTCATCCGCGACGAGGGGCCGAAGGGCGTCCAGGCGCAGATCCAGGGCGACCAGCTGCGGGTGTCGGGGAAGAAGAAGGACCAGCTGCAGGACGTGATCGCCCTGTTGAAGGGCAAGGATTTCGAGATCGCGTTGCAGTTCACGAACTACCGCTGATCCCGCACGGCTCGTCCGACGAGAGCAGCGTCACGTTCCTCGTACCCCCGCCGGAACTCCGCTGGTTCCGTTCCGCGGCTGGCCCGCGTCGATCCGGCCGCACGGCGAGGGGGCGCTGACCGAATCCGACGTGGACGCCCTGGCCGAGGTGCGCACCGCGCACAGTGGATCGACGCCGCGCGGCTGCCTGGCCTTCTGCGGCTGTCTCGGACGGACTTCACGACGCCGTGACCGTCCACGAGCCGTCATAGGCCTCGACTTCCAGGAGGGTCGGGCCGGGGGCCGGGAAGTCGACGGTGGCGGGGCCGATCTCGTTCACGGGGAGGTCCATGGTGCCGCCACGCTGGATCCAGACGGCGGAGTGGCCCTTCGAGGTCGTCTGGAACTTCGCGTGGGTGACGCCGGCGGGGATGGCGAGGACGGCGTCGCCCTTGGCGGCGTAGGGCTTGGCCGCCGTGACGGTCGGGAGGGTGCGGTGGTCGGTGATGGTGGCGGTCCACGAGGCGTTCGCGGTGATCGTGAGGGTGCGGGACGGGTCGCGGCCTTCGATGGCGTTGAACCACACCGTGCCGTGGTACGCGCCGATGGCGTTGATCAGCGAGAACTCGTCGCCGTCGGTGTGGACGAAGATGTTGGAGTCGCAGCGGGGGCAGTCGAAGGTGAGGTAGCCGGGGACGTCGGTGGGCCAGGACAGGGCCACGGTGGCATTGCCCTTGCCGGTGTGGGTCTCCGTCGGGGCTTCGAGGCGACGGGGCGGCGGGGCCGGTGAGGACGACGACGTCGGCGGGTCGAAGGCCGGCGAGCCCAGGATCTCGCCGTAACCCGACGGCTGGATGGCGCACGAGGCCGTGAGCAGGCCCGTCAGCGCGAGTACGGCAACACGCCGGCGGACGCGCGTCATCAGACATTCCCCCTCGTGAGCCGCCGCGCGGCCCTCGGGTGATCTTTCGTCACCCTTTGACCATCCGTTACCGACGCTTGCCACCCGATCGTGGGGATCAAACCCCTCGACCGGGTGGAGTCCCGACGCTGACCTGCGGAGACGCCGAGAGAAGGACCTGAACCGGACCGGTTGCGTGGTGTAATCGCGCGGCCCGCCCGTGAGAGAGGTTCGTCGATGCGCCGTTGGACACCCGTGATCGCCTTCCTCACGTCAGTGGTGGTGCTGGCCGCCGGGCTCACGCCGGCGTCGGCCGTGGTCGACAAGCAGCTGCTGGTGGACGGGTACGGCTCGTACGCGCGGCTGATCCGGCTGCAGTACTCGCCCTTCGGCAAGGGGCACATCCTCGCGTCGTTCACGAGTGAGGACAGCGGCGGCAAGTTCACGCCGATCATGGAGAGCACCGACGAGGGCGCGAGCTTCCACAAGATCGGCGAGATCCGCGACCCCGACGGCAAGCTCGGCGAATGCTGCGGCACCCTCTACGAGCTGCCGCAACGCGTCGGCCGGCTGCGTGCGGGCACCGTGCTGTGGGCGGCGAGCTACCGGCAGGACGCGGGGGCCCAGCGGCGCATCGGCATCAAGGTCTGGGCCAGCGCCGACGGCGGCAAGCGCTGGACGTACCTGTCCGAAGCCGCGCTGTCGCACAACCACGACGGCATCTGGGAGCCGGAGTTCACCGTCGACGCGGGCGGCACGCTGTGGCTGCACTACGCCGACGAGACGCAGGCGCCGAAGTACGCGCAGGTGCTCAACCGCGTCGCGTCCACCGACGGCATCCACTGGGGCACCAAGCAGCTCACGCTGGCCATCCCGCCCGACCGCGTGCGCCCGGGCATGCCGATCATCCGGCGGCTGCCCGACGGCCGGTACTGGTTCAGCTACGAGATCTGCAACTACGGCGACCGCTACTGCGACCCGTACTACAAGATCTCTGCGGACGGCGCGAACTGGGGCGATCCGGCCGATCCGGGCACCCGCGTGAACACCGCCAGCGGCAACTACTTCCAGCACGCGCAGACCGTCACGCTCTTCCCGGGCGGGCCCAACGGCGTGCGGCTCGTGATGGTCGGGCAGATCTACACCAACGCCAAGGGCACGCCGATCGCCGGCAACGGCCAGACCCTGCTCGCCAACGACAACCTCGGCGCGGGCAACTGGTACCCGCTGCCCGCGCCCATCCTCATCACCGGCATCTACAACAACTTCTGCCCCAACTACTCGTCGACGCTGCTGCCCGTGGACGGCGGCAAGAACGTGCTGGAGATCGCCACCGAGTACAACCTCGGCTGCAAGGCCTACTTCGGCAAGGGACCGATGGGCTGACAGACTCACCCGGCAAGGTGAACGCCGCGAGTGAGGAGACGGATGAAGGGCATCGTGCTGGCGGGGGGCAGCGGGACGCGTCTGCACCCGATCACTCAGGCCGTGTCGAAGCAGCTGCTGCCGGTCTACGACAAGCCGATGATCTACTACCCGATCTCGGTGCTCATGCTGGCTGGAATCCGCGAGATCCTGGTGATCTCCACCCCCGACGACGTGCCGGTGTTCCAGCGCCTGCTCGGTGACGGCAGCCAGTTCGGCCTCTCGTTCACCTTCGCCGAGCAACCCAGCCCCAACGGCCTCGCCGAAGCCTTCGTCATCGGCGCGAACTTCGTGGGCGACGACTCCGTCGCCCTGGTCCTGGGCGACAACATCTTCTACGGCCAGGGTTTCTCCCGCACGCTGCAGGCCGCGTCGACCGACCTGGACGGCTGCGTGCTGTTCGGCTACCGCGTGAAGGACCCCGAGCGCTACGGCGTCGGCGAGGTCGACGCGTCGGGCAAGCTCGTGTCGATCGAGGAGAAGCCGGTGAAGGCGCGCTCCAACAACGCGATCACCGGGCTGTACTTCTACGACAACGGGGTCGTCGACATTTCGCGCTCGCTGAAGCCCTCGCACCGCGGCGAGCTCGAAATCACGGACGTCAACCTCACCTACCTGCGCGAAGGCCGCGCCACCCTCATCGAGCTCAGCCGCGGCTTCGCCTGGCTCGACACGGGCACCCACGACTCGCTGCTGGAGGCGGGGCAGTTCGTGCAGGTGCTGGAGCACCGGACCGGCGTGCGCATCGCGTGCCTGGAGGAGATCGCGTTGCGGATGGGGTTCATCACGGCGGATGAGTGTTATGCGCTGGGGACGAAGCTGGCGAAGTCGGGGTATGGGGATTACGTGATGGCTGTGGCGCAGACGATGGGTGCGACCGCGGGTTAGCGCGAGCGCCCTCGCAGGTCAGAGCCCCCGCGCCAGGTTTTCCAGGCGGCGGATGCGGTCCTCGATCGGGGGGTGGGTCGAGAAGAGCCTGGCCATCCCGGCGCCCGGGCGGAACGGGTTGGCGATCATCAGGTGCGACTGCGAGACCACCGCCGGTTCGGGAGCCAAGGGTGCGGCGCGAGTGCCGCGTTCCAGCTTGCGCAGGGCGGAGGCCAGGGCGAGCGGGTCGCCGGTGAGTTCGGCGCCCGAGGCGTCCGCCTGGTATTCGCGGGAGCGGCTGACGGCGAGCTTGATCACGGACGCCGCGATGGGGCCCACCAGCACGAGCAGCAGGGAGACGAACGGGTTGCCGTCGCGGCTGTTGCCGCCGAAGAAGAAGGCCAGGTTGGCGAGCACGGTCACCACGCTGGCCAGGGCGCCGGCGACGCACGAGATCAGGATGTCCCGGTTGTAGACGTGGGAGAGCTCGTGGCCGAGGACCGCGCGCAGTTCGCGCTCGTCCAGCAGGTCGAGGATGCCGGTGGTGCAGCAGACGGCGGCGTGCTGCGGGCTGCGGCCGGTGGCGAAGGCGTTGGGTGCGACCGTGGGGCTGAGGTAGAGCGCGGGCATCGGCTGGCGCGCGGTGGTGGCCAGCTCGCGCACGATGCGGTACATCGCGGGCTGCTCGACCTCCGAGACGGGCCGCGCGCGCATGGCGCGGAGGGCGAGCTTCTCGGAGTTGAAGTAGGCGTACGCGTTGACCCCGAGGGCCAGCACCAGGCCGATGATCAGCGCGCCGCGTCCGAAGAGACTGCTGATCCCGATGATGATCGCCGACAGCAGGCCGAGCAGCAACGCCGTCTTCAGCCCGTTCTGGTGCTTGTGCACCGCGGCTCGCCTCCGTCCGCACTCGGGGGGGGTTACTCACCGGAATCAACGCGATCGGGCGACGCGAAGTTCCTTCGGATGATCCACCAGCGGGTTAGGGTCGGGGAAGTTTCCTGTTTCCGGGAGGTGGCGGATGCGCGGTCCCGAGCTGAGCCGTCGGGGGCTGTTCGCCCTGGCCACGGCGGGTGTGGCCACGGCGGCGCTCGGCGGCACCGCCTGGGCCGAGCAGGTGAGCGTGGTCGACGTCGGCGGGGCGCTCACGGCCATCGCGGTGAGTCCGGTCACGGGGCTGGTCTACGTCACCGACTCGAACTCCGGCTCGGTCGCCGTGATCGATCCGGCGGCGGCGCGCGTGGTCGCGATCATCCCGGTCGGCGGGAAGCCGAGTGACGTCGCCGTGGACGGCAACCGCGTGTACGTCACCAATCCGCCGGGTGGCACGGTGATCGCGATCGACGCGTTGAGCCACCAGACGGTGAGCGTGGTCGGGGCGGGCCCCGGTGCGTCTTCGCTCGCCGTGGACTCCGGGGCGAACAAGGTGTACGCCGTGAGCGGCAGCGCGGGCACGCTCGCCGTGATCGACACCTTGAGCCTCACCACGCAGCAGGTCGTGAAGTCGCCGAAGCCGACGCTCGCCGGTGTGGCGCTCGACACCGGCCGGCGGCTGGCCTACTGCACCAGCCCCACCACCGACTCGGTCGAGGTGTACGGCATCGACGCCGGCAAGTTCACCGCCAGCACCGGTGTGGGGGCCTCGCCCACGGGCGTGGTGGTGCACCAGGCCAGCGGCGCCGTGTTCGTGGCCAACTCGGCGATCCACCACATGTCCATTCTGGACGCCTCGACCCACACACAGAGCAAGACCGTGTTGCTGCGCAGCGAAGCGTCGGCGATCGCGGTGCACCAGGGCACCGACACGGTGTACACGAACGGCGGCCAGAACGGACTGTCGCGAGTGGACGGCAAAGCCGGCGTGCTCACGGGTGAGCTGAGCCTCGGCGTGAACCCCGGCGACGTGGCTGTCGATCAACGTTCACGCGCCGTCTACGTCACGGATCCCTTGCACGGGACCGTTTCCGTGGTCCACAACTTCTGACCCCGCACCTGGTGCAACTCCAGGTATACCGTCGATGGCATGAAACTCGGACTTCAGATCCCCAACTTCACGTGGGAGGGCGGGCCGGCGAAGCTCGGCTCCGACCTCGCCGCTGTCGCGCGCGCCGCCGACCAGGCGGGCTTCGAGTACCTGGCCGTGATGGACCACTTCTTCCAGATCCGCGGTGTCGGGCCGAGCGAGAACGACATGCTCGAGGCCTACACGGCGCTGGGCTTCCTCGCGGCGCACACCGAGCGCGCGAAGCTGCTCACGGTCATCACCGGCGTGATCTACCGCCACCCGGGCCTGCTCGCGAAGGCCATCACCACGCTGGACGTGCTCTCCGGCGGCCGCGCGGTGCTCGGCATCGGCGCCGGCTGGAACGAGGAGGAGTCGAAGGGCCTCGGCTTCCCGTTCCCGTCCACCGCCGAGCGCTTCGAGCTGCTCGAGGAGAACCTCCAGTACATCCTGCAGATGTGGGGAGACGGCGACGCCGCGTTCTCGAGCAAGCACTTCGAGGCCGAGCGCCTGCTGAACTCGCCGCAGTCGCTGCAGCGCCCCCACCCGCCCATCATGATCGGCGGCGGCGGCGAAAAGAAGACGCTGCGCTTCGTCGCCAAGTACGCCGACGCGTGCAACATCTTCAACACGCCCGACGTGGAGCACAAGCTCGAGGTGCTCAAGCAGCACTGCGAGAACGAGGGCCGCGACTACAACGAGATCACCAAGACCGTGTACCACGTGCTCGACATCGGCGAGAAGGGCGAGAAGGCCGGTGAGCTCGTGGCCGAGCTGGAGCGCCTGCACGGCCTCGGCTTCGACGCGGCCCTCGGCGCGTGCCCGGCGGTGCCCAACGTCTCCGTGATCGAGAAGTTCGCCACGGACGTGATCCCGGCCATCGACAAGTTCTGAATCACCAAACCTTTGGTGGAGTAGGGGAAAAACTCACGCACGCCGCCCGCCGGTGACTCTCCGCGCACACCGCCGGCGAGATCGCGCCGGTTTCTTCCTGCCCGATGTGGGCGCCCCCCGGGCCGACCATGTCGGGCAGGAAGGAGCCGGCTCAAAGGCGATCTCGCACGCGTCGGCGGAGCCGACGCCAACAGCACTGCTCACATCTCATTTCGAACTCGGTGCCCGAGGCCCCGCGCGCTCGCTGTAACGACCCCCCGCTGGTCATCGACGTGTCTAGCACGCAAGCCGCGAGCCGAGGAGCCCGTTGATGACCACATGCCGACTCTGCGGTTCGACAGCTCTGGTGAGTGTCGTCGATCTCGGAGCGACCCCGCCGTGTGAGCGGTTCCTGACCGCGGAGCAGTTGGCCGAGCCCGAGAACACGTACCCGCTGCACCTGCAGGTCTGTACCGAGTGCTGGCTGGCCCAGATCCCGCCGCTGATCACGCCCGAGGACACGTTCACGGACTACGCGTACTTCTCGTCGTACTCGACGTCGTGGGTCGAGCACGCCAGGACGTTCGTCACCGAGTCCGTCGAGCGGCTCGGCCTCGGACCCGACTCGTTCGTGGTCGAGGTGGCGAGCAACGACGGTTACCTGCTGCAACACGTCGTCGAGCGGGGCATCCGGTGCCTCGGCGTCGAGCCGTCGGTGAACGTCGGGCAGGCCGCGCGCGACAAGGGCGTGCCGACGAAGACGGCGTTCCTCAGCCCCGAGACGGGGCGCGACGTGCGTGAGGAACACGGGCCGGCCGACCTGGTCGCCGCGAACAACGTGTACGCGCACATCCCCGACATCATCGGCTTCACCCACGGCCTGCGCGCCCTGGTGGCCGACGACGGCTGGGTCAGCATCGAGGTGCAGCACCTGCTCACGCTGATCAGCGAGAACCAGTACGACACGATCTACCACGAGCACTTCCAGTACTACACGGTGGAATCCGCGCGCCGCGCGCTCGCGGTCGGCGGACTGTCCGTTGTGGACGTCGAGCTGCTGCCGACGCACGGCGGCTCGATCCGGCTGTGGGCTCGGCCCATCGAGGTCGCCGGTGAGCCGAGCGCGCGGATGGTCGACGTGCTGGAGCGCGAGAAGGCCGCCGGCCTGCACGAGCTGTCGGGTTACACCGAGTTCGCCGAGCGCGTCACGCGCGTGCGCCTCGACCTGCTGGAGTTCCTGGTCAAGGCGGCCAAGGACGGCAAGACCGTGGTGGGCTACGGCGCGCCCGGCAAGGGCAACACGCTGCTGAACCACTGCGGCATCCGGCCCGACGTGCTCGCCTACACCGTGGACCGCAACCCGTACAAGCACGGCCGGTTCACCCCGGGCACCCGGATCCCGATCCTCGAACCCGAGCGGATCGCGGCCGACCAGCCCGACTACGTCCTCGTCCTGCCCTGGAACCTCAGGAAGGAACTCACCGAACAGCTGTCCTATGTAGACGACTGGGGCGGGCGGCTCGTGTTCCCGATCCCCCGTCTCGAGATCGTCGAGGTGAAGCAGTGAAGGTAGTCCTGTTCTGCGGCGGCTACGGCATGCGGATGCGCAACGGAGACGCCTCCGACGTGCCCAAGCCGATGGCCATGGTCGGCCCGAGACCGCTCATCTGGCACGTGATGCGCTACTACGCGCACTTCGGCCACACCGAGTTCGTGCTGTGCCTGGGCTACGGCGCCCACCACATCAAGGAGTTCTTCCTCAACTACAAGGAGACGACGTCCAACGACTTCGTGCTCCGCGACGGCAAGCCGGAGCTGCTCTCCACCGACATCTCCGACTGGACCATCTCGTTCGTGCAGACCGGCATCGAGTCGCCGATCGGCGAGCGTCTGCGCCGGGTGCGCCAGTACCTCGACGGCGACGAGATGTTCCTCGCCAACTACGCAGACGTGCTCACCGACGCGCCCCTGGACAAGATGGTGGAGCGCTTCGAGCAGACCGACGCCGGCGCGTCGATGATGGTCGTGCCGCCGCAGTCGTCGTTCCACTGCGTGGAGATGGACGAGGGCGGGCTGATCGGGGCGATCACGCCGGTCAGCGACATGCCGCTGTGGGAGAACGGCGGGTATTTCGTGCTGCGCCAGGAGATCTTCGACCACATCCCGGAGAACGGCGACCTCGTCGCCGACGGCTGTGGCGAGCTGGCGAAGCGCGGCAAGCTGCTGGCCTACCCGTACCGCGGGTTCTGGAAGCCGACCGACACCGTGAAGGAACGCTTCGCGCTCGACGAGGGCTACACCCGCGGCGACCGGCCGTGGGCGCTGTGGGAACGAGACCGGGTGCGGGTGTGATCAACCTGCTTCCGCGGCAGCTGCACAGCGTCGTCGCGCTGGGCGCGCACTGCGACGACATCGCCATCGGCGCCGGCGGCACGCTGCTCACCCTGTGCGAGCAGCGGCCGGGCCTGCGGGTCGACGCGCTCGTGCTCTCGGGCGGCGGCACCGAGCGCGAGGCGGAGGAACGGGCGGCGCTCGCCGCGTTCTGCCCGGGCGCCGACCTCGAGGTCACGGTGCTGAAGCTGCCCGACGGCCGGCTCCCGGCGCACTGGGACGAGGCCAAGAACGCGCTGGAAGACCTCAAGCAGCGCACGGACCCGGACCTGGTCCTGGCGCCGCGCACGGTCGACGCGCACCAGGACCACCGCGGCCTCGCGCAGCTGGTGCCCACGGTCTACCGCGGGTACCTGGCGCTGGGCTACGAGATCGTGAAGTGGGACGGCGACCTCGGCCGCCTGCCCGCCTATGTACCGCTCGCCGACGAAGTGGCGGAGCAGAAGGTGCGACTGCTGCAGGAGCACTACGCCTCCCAGCGGCACCGCCCCTGGTACGACCGCGAGGCCTTCCTCGGCCTCGCCCGCATCCGCGGCATCGAGTGCCAGCAGCGGTACGCGGAAGCGTTCGAAGTGAACAAACTCGTTCTCGATTTGAGGGGCTGACTGAAATGCGGGTGTTGCTGACCGGGCACACGGGATACCTCGGCACGGTGATGGCGCCGGTGCTCACCGAAGCCGGGCACGACGTCGTCGGCCTCGACTCCGGGCTGTTCGAAGGCTGCCTGCTCGGGCCGGCGCCGAAGGACCTGCCGTCGATCAAGGTGGACCTGCGCGACGTGAAGCCCGAGCACGTCGAGGGCTTCGACGCCGTGATCCACCTGGCCGCGCTGTCCAACGACCCGCTGGGCTCGCTCGCGCCGGAGCTCACCTACGACATCAACCACCACGCCTCGGTGCGCCTGGCCGCGCTCGCCAAGGACGCCGGTGTTTCGCGGTACCTCTACGCGTCCACCTGCTCGGTCTACGGCGCCTCGGGCGGCGGCCTGGTCGACGAGGACGCGCCGCTGCGCCCGGTCACGCCGTACGCCGAGTCGAAGGTGCGCGTGGAGGACGAGGTCTCGAAGCTCGCCGACGACAGCTTCACCCCCGTGTACCTGCGCAACGCCACCGCGTTCGGCTTCTCGCCGCGGCTGCGCGCCGACATCGTGCTCAACAACCTCGTCGGCCACGCCTACCTCTCGGGCGAGGTGCTGGTGCTGTCGGACGGCACGCCGTGGCGGCCACTGGTGCACGCCCGCGACATCGCGCGCGCGTTCACCGCCGCGCTCGACACGCCGCGCGAGGCCGTGCACAACCGCGCGTTCAACATCGGCACCGAGCGCAACAACGTCACGGTGGCGGAGATCGCGCAGGAGGTCGTGGAGGCCGTGCCGGGCTCCAAGCTGCGCATCACCGGTGAGGCCGGCGCCGACCCGCGCTCGTACCGCGTGGACTTCTCCCGCTTCCGCGAAGCCATCCCCGGCTTCGAGTGCGAGTGGGGCGTGAAGGACGGCGCGCTGCAGCTGATCGACGCCTACCGCGCGTACGAGCTGACCAAGGCCCAATTCGAGCGCCGCTTCACGCGGCTCAACTGGCTGAGCGACCGTCAGGCCGCGGGGGCCGTCGACGACACGCTGCGGCACGTCTGATGCTCACGGGGGGCGAGATGCACGCGCTGGTGGAGCGGCTTTACCCGCTCTGCCGGAGCATCACGGGGCGCGGCGTCCGGCAGACGCTGGCGATCGTCGGTGAGCACCTGGACCTGCAGGTCCACGAGGTGCCCACCGGCACGCAGGTGCTCGACTGGACGGTGCCGCAGGAGTGGAACATCCGCGACGCGTTCGTCGCGGATGCCACCGGCCGGCGAGTGATCGACTTCCGGCAGCTGAACCTGCACGTGGTCGGCTACAGCGTGCCGGTGGACGAGACCATGAGCCTCGCCGAGCTGCGCGGGCGCCTGCACACGCTGCCCGAGAGCCCCTCGTGGGTGCCGTACCGCACCAGCTACTACTCCCCCACCTGGGGTTTCTGCGTCGCGCAGGACGTGCTCGACGCGTTGCCCGAGGGCGATTACCACGTGAAGATCGACTCGACGCTGGCCGACGGGTCGCTCACCTACGGCGAGCACGTGGTGCCCGGCGAGGTGAGCGACGAGGTGATCGTGTCGTGCCACGTCTGCCACCCGTCGCTGGCCAACGACAACCTCGCGGGCATCGCGGTGGCCGTGTCGCTGGCGCAGCAGCTGGCCGAGGAGAAGCCGCGCTTCACGTACCGCTTCCTGTTCATGCCGGGCACGATCGGCGCGATCACCTGGCTCGCCCGCAACGCCGAGCGCGTGGACCGCGTGAAGCACGGCGTGGTGCTGGCGTGCGCCGGCGACCGCGGCTCGCTCACGTACAAGCGCAGCCGCCGTGGTGACGCCGACATCGACCGCGTGATGGCCCACGTGCTCAAGGACAAGCCGCACGAGATCCGCGAGTTCTCGCCCTACGGCTACGACGAGCGGCAGTTCTGCTCCCCCGGCTTCAACCTCGGCGTCGGCTCGCTCACGCGCACGCCGTACGCGGGCTACCCGGAGTACCACACGTCGGCGGACGACCCGGCGTTCGTCTCGCCCGAGGCCATGGAGGACACGCTCGACACGCTGCGCACGGCGTTCTCGGTGCTGGAACGCAACCGCCGGTACGTGAACCTCAGCCCCTACGGCGAACCTCAGCTCGGCAAGCGCGGGCTGTACGACTCGCTCGGCGGCCGCAGCGACGCCAAGGAAGCGCAGCTGGCGATGCTGTGGGTGCTGTCCTACTCCGACGGGGAGACGAGCCTGCTCGACATCGCCGAACGCGCGGACCTGCCGTTCGGCGCCGTGGTCACCGCGGCCCAGGCCCTGCAGGTCGCCGGCCTGCTCAAGGAGTGAGGCCGGTGCCCGCGATCCTGCGCTCACGAGCGGTCCGCGCCATGGCGGGGCGCCTGTCGTGGGGCCTGGGCGACCAGGCCGTGTCGAGCCTCACCAACTTCGTGGTGGGGCTCTACGTCGCGCGCTCGCTCGGCGCCACGGCGTTCGGCCTGTTCAGCATCGCGTGGGTCACCTACGGCGTGATCCTCAACGTCTCGCGCGGCCTGGCCACCGACCCGCTGATGGTGCGGTTCTCGGGTGTCGCCAGGGCGCGCTGGCGCGAGGCGCTCGGCCAGGCCGTGGGCACGGCGCTGCTGGTGGGCGTCGCGAGCGGGCTGGTGAGTGTCGCGTTCGGACTGGTCGTGGGCGGGTCGCTGGGCGGCGCCTTCGTGGCGCTCGGGATCGTGCTGCCGTTCCTGCTGGTGCAGGACGCGTGGCGGTTCGGCTTCTTCGCCGCGGGCACCGGACAGAAGGCGTTCGTGAACGACGGCATCCAGGCCGTCGCGCTGTTCCCCGCGCTGGTGATCGGCGCGCGCTACGGCACGGTGGTCGCGTTCCTGCTGGCCTGGGGCTGTTCGGCCGGGGTCGCGGCGGCGTTCGGCTGGGTGCAGACCAATGTGCTGCCGCGACTGGGTGCGGTGCGCTCGTGGCTGCGGGACCACCGTGAGCTGGGCGTGCGCTACCTCGTGGAGAACGTGAGCAACAGCGGGTCTTCGCAGCTGCGTGCATACGGACTGGGCGCGATCGCCGGCCTCGCTGCCGTGGGCACGGTGCGCGGTGCGGAGCAGCTGCTCGGGCCGTTCCTCGCGTTGCTGATGGGCCTTTCGCTGGTCACGGTGGCCGAGGGCGCGCGGGTGCTGCAGCGTTCGCCGCACCGGCTGTGGCACTTCTGCGTGGTGCTGGGTGGGGTGCAGGCCGCGGCCGCGCTGGCGTGGGGCCTCGGCTTGCTGCTGCTCATCCCGGCCGAGGCGGGCCGTTTCGTGCTCGGCTCGCTGTGGGACAGCTCGTCGCTGCTGATCCTTCCGGTCACGTTCGCGGTGGTCGGCGCGAGCTTCACGACCGGGGCCACCGCAGGCCTGCGCGCGCTGGGCACGGCGAAGCGCAGCCTGCGCTCGCAGCTGATCGCTTCGGTGTTCTACGTGGTGTTCGGCCTGATCGGGGCCGCGCTCGGCGGGGCGGCCGGGTCGGAGTGGGGTGTCGCGATCGCGACGATCACCGGGTCGGCCGTGTGGTGGTGGCAGCTGCGAATCGCGCTGAAGGACCACTTCGCCATCGCCGAGAACGTGCCCACCACGCCGGCCCCGCGCACGGCCGAGCAGTCCCTCGAGTTCCACCCGGTGTCGGGTTCTTTCAGCAAAGACGAGCTTCATTCGGCGGCAGACGGAAAAACAGAAATGAGAACGCGATGAGCGCGGTTCCCCGGCTGACCATCGGTCTGCCCGTGTACAACGGCGAGGAGTTCCTGGGCGAGGCGCTCGAGGCGTTGCTCGGCCAGACCTACGAGGACTTCGAGCTGGTCATCTCGGACAACGCCTCGGCCGACGGCACCGAGGAGATCTGCCGCCAGTACGCCGAGAAGGACGCACGCATCCGCTACGTGCGCCAGGCCCGCAACATCGGCGCGACGCCCAACCACAACGTGCTGCTGGACATGGCGCGCGGCGAGTTCTTCAAGTGGGCCTCGCACGACGACCTCTACGGGCGCGAGCTGCTGGCCAAGTGCATCGCGGTGCTCGACGAGCGGCCCGAGG
Source organism: Amycolatopsis sp. NPDC004368 (assembly GCF_053602515.1). Taxonomy (NCBI): domain Bacteria; kingdom Bacillati; phylum Actinomycetota; class Actinomycetes; order Pseudonocardiales; family Pseudonocardiaceae; genus Amycolatopsis; species Amycolatopsis sp. NPDC004368. The sequence continues at coordinate 72,589 of NZ_JBSGDT010000035.1, forward strand.
TCATCGTGGCGCACTCGCACCAGGCGATCATCGACGAGAACGGCGCGGTGACCGTGCCGCTGGACTACGTGCACAAGACCGACGCGCCGCGGCCGTCGACGCGGTTCAAGAGCCTGCTGTTCGAACCCGGCGGCGACGACTTCTACGGCGTGATGCGCACCGAGGTGCTGCGCCGCGTCACGCCGATGGACAGCTACCACCACGCTGACCGCACGTACGTGGCCGAGCTGGCGCTCCATGGGCCGTTCCACCAGGTGCCCGAGCTGCTGTACTTCCGCCGCGACCACCCGGACCGCGCCGAGCGCGCGAACCCGAGCAAGCGCTCGCGGTGCGCGAACCTCGACCCGAAGCGCGGCAACCCGGTCACGAACCCGACGGCGCGCCTGCTGGCCGAGTACGTGTGGGGTTACGTGCACGGCATCCGCACGGCGCCGCTGTCTTCACGCGAGCGCCGCGCCTGCTACCTCGCCCTGGCCGAGTGGTTCACCGCCCGGGCGCGCCCGGGCGGCGGCGGCGAGCGCGTGGAGGACCGCGTGCCGGTGGCGGCCGACGAGCTGTCGCTGACCGTCGACCTCGTGGTGGCCGGACGCGAACGGCGGGTTTCGTGACCACACGCGTCGGTGTGTTCGGGTTGCTCGGCTCGGGCAACCTCGGCAACGACGGTTCGCTGGAAGCCGTGCTCGGGTTCCTGCGGGCCGAACACCCGGAAGCCGCGGTGACGGCCTTCTGCGGTGGACCGAACATCGTCAGCTCGCGCTACGGCATCCCGGCGACCCGGCTGAACTGGAACTCCGACGAGTACCGCACGGCCTCCGGGGTCCGCTCGATCGCCACGAAGGCGCTCGGGAAGATCGTGGACGTGGCGCGCACGGCTTGGTGGGTGCGCCGCCAGAACGTGGTGATCGTGCCGGGCATGGGGGTGCTGGAGGCGACGCTGCCGTTGCGGCCGTGGGGTTTCCCCTACGCGTTGTTCCTGCTCTCGCTGCTGGGGCGGCTGTTCGGCACCAAGGTCGCGCTGGTCAGCGTGGGTGCCGACCGGATCACCATGCCGGCCACGCGGTTCCTCGTGCGCCAGGCCGCGCAGCTCGCCGCCTACCGGTCGTACCGCGACGAGCTGTCGCGCTCGGCCATGGCGGCCATGGGTGTGCGGACGGCGGGTGACGGCGTGTACCCGGACCTGGCGTTCGCGCTGCCGACTCCGTCAGCCGACGAAGACCCCCGCGCCGTCGGCGTGGGGGTGATGGCCTACCGCGGCGGAAACGAAGACCGCTCGCGGGGTGAGGAGATCTACCGGTCCTATGTGGATTCTCTGACGCAGTTCGTGCGCTACCTGGTCGAGCGCGAACGACCCGTGCGGCTGTTCATCGGCGACCAGGCCGACCTCGCCGTGGTGGACGAGATCGTCGCCGCGGTGAGGTCGCCGCTCATCACGGCGACGCCGCCGGGCTCGCTCGGTGAGCTGATGACCGCGATGGCCGGCGTCGGCTCGGTCGTGGCCACGCGCTACCACAACGTGCTGTGCGCGTTGAAGGCCGGAAAACCGACCGTCGCGATCGGCTACGCGAAGAAGAACGACGTGCTGATGGCCGAAATGGGCCTCGGCGAGTTCTGCCAGGAAGCGCGGTCGGTCGACGTGACCCGGCTGATCGCGCAGTTCGAAGAGCTGGAAAGCCGGGCACCCGAGCTGAGAGCGCGGCTGGCCGAGCAGAACGAAGACAACAAACAACGGCTGAAATCCCAGTTCGCTCTGTTGTCAGCCACGCTCTTCCCCGTTTCGGAGGCCCGATGAAAGCCATTCCCGTGCCGGCCATCGCCGGCCTTTTCCTGTTCCAGCCCACGCCGCATCGCGACGATCGCGGGTTCTTCTCGCGCACGTTCGACGCGGACGTGGCGCGGTCTGTGGGCATCGACCCGGACGCATTCGTGCAGGACAGCGTGTCGCGGTCGGTGCGGGGGGTGGTGCGCGCGATGCACCTGCGCTCGGGCGCGGGCGAGGCGAAACTGGTGCGCTGCTCGTTCGGCGAGGTGTTCGACGTGGTCGTGGACCTGCGCCCGGATTCGCCGACTTTCCGGGCCGTGGAAACATTCCGGCTGTCCGGCGACACCCAGGTGAGCATTTACATCCCGGCGGGGTGCGCACACGGGTTTCAAGCACTTTCCGATATCGCTGATGTCTCATATCGCATCGATCGCGTGCACAATCCGGACGAAGACGTCAGTATCGCCTACAACGACCCCGAGCTCGCCATTCCGTGGCCGCTGCCGCCCACGCTGATGTCCGAACGCGACAAGACCGCGCCCTCGCTGGCTGAGGCGCTGAAGACCTAGAAGGTGACCACAATGGACCTGCCCCGTTCTCGAGCCGCGAACGAGCGGCTGCACCGGGTGATCCCCGGTGGCGCGCACACGTACGCCAAGGGTGAGGACCAGTACCCCGAGCACCTCGCACCCGTGATCTCCCACGGCCGCGGTGCGCACGTCTGGGACGTGGACGGCAACGAGTACATCGAGTACGGCTCGGGTCTGCGGTCGGTGAGCCTCGGGCACGCCCACCCGCGCGTGACCGAGGCCGTGCGCCGCGAGATCGAGCGTGGCAGCAACTTCGCGCGACCGTCCATTGTGGAGGCGGAGGCGGCCGAGCGGTTCCTGGCCACGGTGCCGACCGCGGACATGGTCAAGTTCACGAAAAACGGCTCCGACGCGACGACGGCGGCCGTGCGGCTCGCGCGGGCCGTCACGGGCCGTCCGCTGGTCGCCCTGTGCGCCGACCACGCGTTCTTCTCCACCGACGACTGGTTCATCGGCACCACGGCCATGGCGGCGGGCATCCCGGGCGAGATCTCCTCGCTCACGGTGCGCTTCCCGTACGGGGATCTCGCGGCGACCGAGGCCGTGCTGCAGCAGCACGAAGGCGAGATCGCCTGCCTGATCCTGGAGGCGGCGACGCAGCAGGACCCGGCCGACGGGTACCTCGCGGGCCTGCGCGACCTCGCCCACCGCCACGGCGCGCTGCTCGTGTTCGACGAGATGATCACCGGCTTCCGCTTCTCCGAGCACGGCGCGCAGGGCCTCTACGGCGTCACGCCGGACCTCTCCACGTTCGGCAAGGCGCTCGGCAACGGCTTCGCCGTGTCGGCCCTGGCCGGCAAGCGCGAGTTCATGGAGCTCGGCGGCCTGCGCGACCCCCGGGACCGGGTGTTCCTGCTCTCGACCACGCACGGCGCCGAGACGCACTCGCTGGCCGCGGCCATCGCCGTCATCGACACGTACGAGGCCGAAGACGTGACCGCCCACCTGCACTCGCTCGGCGCCCGGCTGGCCGCCGGCGTCCGCGAGGTGGCGCAGTCGCACGGTGTGGCCGACCACGTGGTGGTGCGCGGCCGCGACAGCAACCTGGTCTTCGGCACGCTCGACGGGTCCGGGGCGCCTTCGCAGGATTACCGCACGCTCTTCCTGCGCCAGCTCGTGACGGGCGGGGTGCTGGGGCCGTCGTTCGTGGTCAGCGCGGCCCTGACGGACGCCGACATCGACCGGACCGTCGAGATCGTGGCCGGGGCCTGTGTGGTGTACCGCAAGGCGCTCGACGCGGGCGACCCGTCGCCGTGGCTGGGCGGGCGGCCGGTGAAGCCGGTGTTCCGACAGAAGGCGTGAGCGGCTACTTCACTCTTGCTGCCCGGCGATCACCAGTTCACGCCGCCCAGGTGAGCCGGGCTCCTGGACCGCGAGAGCCGCACCGACCGCGCCTCAAGTCGCGCCGGCCTGGGGACCGGTCTCGCTTCAAGATGTCGATCTTCGAGTCGACCGAACAACGGGGCACCCAAGCCGCAGCCCAGATGCCCCGTCGGTGTCGCGTCCCCGCTGACTCAGTCGAACTCGCCAGTCCTGACCTCGGCGATGAACGCCAGCCAGCTGTCACAAGTGGCCGTCAGGTGCCCGGCCGGCCGGTCCTTGGTATCGCGGACGTACCTGCTTCCGTCGGGGGTGACCGCGACTTCCACACACTGCTGTGCGCCCCCGCTGAAGCTGCTCTTCCGCCACTGGAGCCCGGCTTTGCTCTCCATGGGTTCTCCTATCGATCTTGGCCCGAGATCACACGGTCCAACAGGCTCCGCGTCTCGTCCTCGGTCAAGGCGCTCTCCTCCGCCTTCTCGAACGCGAGGCTATAGGCGCCCGTGCTTTTGACGTAGTCGGCACCCGTCAGCGTCTCCACATAAGCGATGGTGGCGTTCGCCTTCTCGATCCACAACAGGGTAAACGGGCAGCTCAGAGCTGCCTGTGGGCCAGCCGTTACCGGAACGATTCGGATCGTCACATTCGGCAAGTCCGAGACCTTGCGAAGCCGCGCGAGCTGTTCCGGCCGCTCCGCCGGCCCGATGCGCCAGAGGGCTTCTTCGCCAAGCACGACCGACACTTGCGGAGCGTTGGGTCGGAACAGGCGGTCTCCGCGCTCTTGCCGCGCGGCAGCCATCGTCTCGATGTTCGTCGCCACGACCACCGGCGACCTCGACAACTCGGATTTCGCGTACGCCTTCACGTGAAGGAGGCCCGGGATCGTGGAGTACACCATCCTGATTTCCGATGCAGCCCGCTCCAGCGAAACATACTGCTTCGCCCAGTCGCTCACCCGCTCAGGCGCGGCGCGTCGACGAGCGTCCACACCAAGCTGAACGATCTGGGCCGCGTCCGGACCGGTGACGCCATACAGCGCCAGTAGCACGGCGAGCTCCTTTTCGGTGAGCCCCAGCGTGCCGTTCTCGATCTTCGACAGCTTTCCGCGATACCAGCCCAGCCGATCGTTGGCTTCGTCAAGCCCGTTCCCGCTTGCCTCCCGCCTCACCCGCAGGCGCTCACCAAGGATGAGCCGTTGGACGATCGGTCCGGGGTCTTCTTCGAGCATGGGCACATCTTGCCCCAGCGCCAGAGCAATCACACACCGTAAGTGTTTGAGTCTCACTTTCCACCCATTCGGACGGGTTGTTAGCGGTGACGCAAATTGAGACTCAGATGTAGGCTCAATCGCAGCCGACGGGGCCGGGGACGTTCTCCTCCGCACCGGCTCCGTCGGCGTACCAAGCTCAGAAGGAGGAGCGCCGTGGACTTGTCGGTGAAGGCGGTGCTGCTCGGCGGGGCTTTGACCGTCGGAATCACGATCGCCGGGTTCGTCATGTGCGTGGTGATGCAGGCGGTCTGCGACTGGTGGAAGTCCCTTGTCCGGAACGACGAAGACGAGCCGTGCTCGGAGTTGAGGGAGCGGTATGCAGACGATCAAGGAACAGAACGAGACGGCCGAGCTGATGCGGCAGACCGCAGAGTTGGCGCTGTCACCGCGCGAGGGGTGGACGACGTACGGGCCGCCCGGGCGGGCGCTGTACCGAGCCACCGTCGCCCATGACGGCCAGGAATTCACGATGCTTCGAGACGAGAGCAATCGTGTCCTGGTCTACACCAACCGCGAATGGGACGCGTTCGTGGACGGTGTCCGAAAAGGAGAGTTCGACGAGCTCGCGGGGCTCCGCTCCGCGGGATGGGAGTGACGATGGAATTCACGGGCTGGATGAAGGCCACCAGGACGCACCACGAGGAGAACGCGTGCGTGGAGGTCGGCAGCGCCGAAGCGTTCATCGGCATCCGCGACACGAAGCAGGCCGGCGTCCCGGAGGAGGGCCGGACCGTCCTGGTGGCCAACCGGAGCGCGTTCGCGGCGCTCGTCGAGGGCCTACGGGCCTAGGAAGGGGGCCGGGTCATGGCCCGGGTTGCTGCTCCGTACAAGACGGGCAACGCGTACGAGATCGTTGGCAAGCTACAGCTCGGCGAATGGATGATTTTCCCCCACGAGTGGGCCTACCACGGGCTCATCGACCCCGAGGCGTGGCGGCAGATCGTCCAGGCGGCTTGCGACGAGGACGGCGTGCCGGTGACCTTCGTCGTCCTCCCCAAGCAGGACCTCACGGTGCTGTTCAACCCGGCCATGACGCCGACCTTCGATGAGCTCCAGGCATCGATCGACGCGATGCTCCACTACCGGTGGAAGAACGAAGCCCTCCCGTCCGAGACTCGGGCGAAGACAGGCTCCGACACTCCGCTGGCGGATTTCCGGGCGCAGCTGGCGCGCCAGGGACGGCGCTGACACCGAAACACAGGCTGCTCTGCCCCGAAGAGACCAGGATTGCGGGATGCCACGCAGGCCACGACCTCGACGGTCCGGTCGATGTCCTGGCCGGACAGGGCCGCGCCGCCGGGTGCTGGAACGCCCCGATCGGCGAAAACCACGCCGCCTGCTGTAAATGGCCACTGCAGTCAATCACCACTGAGGCACTCGACGCGGGCGACCCGTCTCGGCTACTTCACCAGCACGAGGTAGGCGAAGCCGAGCACCCCGCGGTAGGTGGTCACGTACTCGCGTTCGCGGGTGTCGAGCCACTCGCGGGTCTCGGCGGCGCGCGGGTCATCGGGGTGGGCCAGCAGCCACTCGAGCCGGCCGGCGCGTGAGGTGGACTCGAAGTCGTCCCATTCGCGCTGGTCGGCGGTGCTCAGGTGCAGCACACGCCAGCCCGTTTCGCGGCACGTTTCGAGCAAGGCGGGCAGCGTGAGGATGTCGTCGCCGAGGATCTCCGTGGCGGTGGGGCCGGGGTCGGTGACCCAGAAGCCGTCGCCGTAGAGCAGGCGGTCGGTGACGCCGGCGAGCGCGGCCAGCGCTTCGCGGGTGCCGCCGAAGGCGTGGGACGCGCCGATGCAGATCGCGCGGTCGGTGTGGCCCCGCCAGGCCGCCGCGTCCTGCTCGACGAATTCGACGCGGGCACCACGTTCGCGCGCGGCTTCGCGGCCGCGGTCGAGGGCCACCTCGTCAGTGTCCACGGCGATGCCGCGGGCGGACGTGCCGTCGACCGCGCGGATCAGCAGCTCACCCCAGCCGGCGCCGAGGTCGGCGACGGTGCCGCTCCCGACGTCGAGCCGCTCGATCAGCAGGGCGGCGTGGGTCTCGTCGAGCGGGGCGTTCCAGCGCATCGCGCAGCGGCGGGAGAGGGTGAAGGAGTCGGGCACGGGCCACAGCCTCGCTGCCGCGGCAGGATGCTGTCACGTGGTTTACGCGCGAAAAAGTGATCGACATCTCGCGGTGAACCTTAGGTGAACCACCGACGCTTCAGGCAGCGTGTCTGATTCATGAGCAACCCGTTGATCGCGCAGACGCAGGACTCGACGAAGGCCTATTCGGGCATCTCGCTGCTGGAGTCGGCGAACGACCTGTCCACGGCCATC
>NZ_JBSGDT010000036.1:0-79759 GCF_053602515.1 Amycolatopsis sp. NPDC004368
CCGGCCCACCGCGGGCCGGCGCACGTCAGCACGCCGCCAGCAGCCGTTCGCACTCCTCGATCAGGCGTTGCCGCAGTGGCGCGCCCCGCTCGGCGAAGGCGCGCTGCGCGGCGGCGTACACCTGCTTGCCGTGCACCGTCTCGATCGGCACCGGCTCGTACCCGAGGGCGGTGAGGTCGTACGGCGAGGCGCGCATGTCGAGCACCCGGATGTCGCGCGCGAGCTCGAGGCAGTCGGCGACCAGCTCCGACGGGATCAGCGGCGCCAACCGGAAGGCGTGTTTGTAGAGGTCCATCCCGGCGTGCAGGCAGGCCGGCTGTTCGAACGACGGCCGGTCGTCCGCGGCCGGGTTCAGCGAGTTGAGCGGACGCGCCGCGGGTGTGAAGAAGCGGTATGCGTCGAAGTGCGAACAGGCGATGCGGTGGGAGTCGACCACACCGTCGGTGCCGGCCGGGCCGAGACGCAGCGGGTGGCTCGTGTGGCGGACCTGGTCCTCGGAGAGCCCGTAGACCATCGCCCACTCGTGCAAACCGAAGCAGCCGAAGTGGGGCTCGCGCGCGGCGGTGGCGACCAGCAGGGCGCGGATGCCGGCGATGCGGTCGCGGCGCGCCTCGACGTCGGCCCGCGGGATCGGGTCACCTCCCCCGGTGAGCACGACGCCGTAGCCCGGCGACCAGCGGCGCAGCTGGTTCGGCCGGAACGAGTAGTAGGTGAAGAGGAAGTCGTGCACGGGGTGTTTCACGCCGGCGCGGCGGCGCTGCCGGTGCTCGGCCAGCAACTCGTCGACCCGCTGTTCGTGTGCCGCCACGCGGGCGCGCCAGACCGGTTCGTCGAGCACGACCTCGCTCTGCGTCTTCGGTGGGGGCACCCCGCCAGGATACGACGGGCATCCGGCGGCACCGCCGGGTGGCCGAAGGGTACGAAAGCGGCGATTCCGGCGAAGAACGGCACCGTAGCGCCGATTCCGAGCAACGGGAATCGGCGAACCGGGGCCGCGCATTCGGCATTCGGTCGAAGCGGTTGATCCGACGTGGAGTAATGCGGCCACGCCACCGCGAAAACGCGCGACAGAGGGCCGGATGAGGGACACGGCCACCGCTTTCGAGTGAACGCGAGGCGCCGAACTGCCTGCGAGGGAAACGTTTTCCCCGGATCCTGCGCTGTTCGCGTCTCGTTTTCCGGCGCACGGGTGATCGCGGTTCAGACCAGGACCACCGCCGCCTAGTCTTTTCCTTCGGCCAGGAAAGACGATTCCTGGAAATCTTTCCCGAACGAATCGAGGACCATTCATGCGAAGACGTGTGCGCGGTTTCGGGGTACCGGCGTTGTCCCTGCTGCTGGTGGCCGCCGCGTTCCCCGCGGTCGCCTCGGCCGATCCGGCACCCACCACACCGGGCTCGACCCTCACGAAATCCGTGCGGGGCGTGGGTTCGCCCGCTGATCACGGCGACACCCCGACCTGGGTCGTCTCCTACGACGACCAGGCCACCACCACCGGCGCCGCCACCATCACCGACGCCGTCGGCGCCGGGCAGACCTACGTACCCGGCTCGCTGCACGTGCCCCCCGGCTGGACGCCGTCGTGGTCCGCCGACGGAAGCACCTTCACCCCGGCCGAACCCGCGTCCGGAACGGCCGCCGTCCGGGCGGACAACCCGCGTTCCGGACCCGACGCCACTTCGCTGTCGGGAGCGCTCACGCCGCCCGTGCAGGCGGTCGCCACCGCGACCGGCGGCGACGGGTACACCCCGATCCTGCAGCGCACCCCGGACGGCACCCTGCAGGCGTGGAACATCTTCCACCACCTCGCCGCCCCCAACCGCAAGCTGGTCTGCAGCGATCTCTCCACGGGCCAGCGCTGCCCCGGCGGGCCGTGGCCCAAGCCGCTGAACACCACACCGGGCCCGCTCGGCAGCGGCGACACCGGTGACATCGCCTCCACCCTCACCCCGCAGTACGTGCGCGACCCCGCCATGAGCTCGAAGGTCTACTACCCAGCCGTTACCGCGTCGTCGATCGGCGTGGGCTGCCTCGACCTCGCCGCCGCGGCGAACTGCGGTTACTGGCAACTGCTGGCCACCGGCGGATCGCCCTCGGCCGTGAACAGCCTCTCCGGGCTGGTCGAGACCGGCGGCAACCTCTACGGCGTCGCCACCACCGGCGCGGTCGTCTGCTGGTCGCTCGCCACGCACGCCGCGTGCGCCGGCCAGCCGTATGCGCCGATCGTGCGCCCGAGCGGCGACTTCCCGGGCAGCACGGGGGACCTCGTCTACGGAGCTGTCGACGTCGTGGCCGGCAAGGTCTTCGCGTCCTCGTCCTACCCCAACCTGGGACAGCCGGCGCTGGGCTGCTTCGACCCGGCCACGAACACCGCGTGCGCGGGCTGGACGAACCCGCACCCGACCGGACCGGCCGGCAACTACACCTACAACGCCTACACCGCGTTCGCCCCGGACGGCACCGCGGCCGGGGTGTGCTCGACGACCTCCGGCACCCCGGATACCACCACGTGCTTCACGCTGGCCGGCGTGCCCCTGACCGCGCCGGCCACGATGGCGGCCGTGCCGAACGGTGTGCTCGCGTTCAACCCCGAGGTGGTCACCGACGTCGCCGGCCACCAACGCAGCTACCTCCCGTTGTGGGGCGGCCAGTACCCGAACGGCGTGACGCTGTGCCACGACTGGACCACCGCGTCGGCGTGCGCCGGGCTGCCGGTGCCGATCACGCACCCGGGAGTGGGTGCCACCCGGGACTACGGCTACACCTTCGACCCGCCCACCGGCTGCCTGATCGGTCTCGGTGACGCCGGAGTGCTGTTCTCGATGGACCCGGCCACCGGCGCGTCGCCGTGCCTGCGTTCCGGCGCCCAGGTCACGCTCAAGCCCGGCGGGTTCTACTGCGACGGCGGCAGCGGCCACGTGCAGGGTTACGGAATCGCACGGCTGAGCGGCATCACGCCGGCGAACGTCGATCTGGCCGCTTCACGGGTCACGGTCGTCGACCAGGCCGGTGCGGTCGTGACCACCCCGGGCTTCGCCCCGGACGGTTCGGTCGACTTGAGCGGGGTGTCGGCCACCGCCCACACCTCGCTCACGGTGACCACCACGCTCGTGCTGAAGAGTGCGGCCGACTTCGCCGGGGGCGCCCAGCCTCAGCTCGTCGTCGACTTCACCGGCGACGCGCCCCAGTTGTGCTTCCGCACGACGATCTCGACGGACTGCACGGTGAGCGGCGTGGCGAACACCGCGACCGGCACGGACCCGACCGGCACCTTCACCTCGAACACGGTGAACGTCCCCGTCGCGCCGGGCACCGCCTGCACGCCCGTGGTGACCGTGGAAAAGGAGATCTGCACCTCGGCCAGTGCGGCGAAGTGCGGACCGGGCGGTTCCGGACCGTGGGCGAAACAAGCGCCGGTGGGGATCCTCGGACTGCTCGACGCCACCGCGTACTGGCGCATCACGGTGACCGACCACGGTCCGGTGGGCATCAGCGGCACGCACGTGGTCGACAGCGTCGAGCCTTCGTGCCAGGCGGCGGCCGCGTTCACCCTGCAACCCGGCGAGACGAAGCAGGTGTACTGCGCAACCCACGCCCTGCTGAACCTGTTCCCGATCACCAACCAGGCGAAGGTGAGCTACACCCCGGCCAACGCGCCGGCCGGTACCCCGCCGTCGCATTCGGCGTGGTCCTCGGCGAAGGCGTGCTCCCTTTTGTGCATCCTGTGAGGCCGTTCGTCCCTCCGATGCGGCGCGTTCGGTGAGCCGCTGATCAAGTCCGGCCCGCGACGGGGTATTTTCACTACCTCGTCGCGGGCCGCGACCCGTACCCGCCGCGGGCTCGACCGATTCACGCACCGGCGTCACCTGCACGGCGGCATCCTGTGAATTATGTACTGACTGTGCAACTCAGAGTCACAATATTCACCCAGGGTCGCTAACCTGTTAGAGTGATAACGGTTTGATTGCATAGCTGCGCGTGTGCGCACGTCTCGAAAGGACAACGATGGGGCGACACACACTGGCCGAAGAGCCGGTGCCGCACCCTCTCGATCCGCCGAAGCGCCAGCAAGGCCGCAGCGAGACGACGGGCTCCCACCGGATAGTCGCGGCCAAGGCACCGCGCCGCAGGATCGCCAAGTGGCCCATCGCCTGTGCCGGACTCGTGGTGCTGGTCGCCCTCGGCGTCTTCGGCTGGAACTGGGCCGACAGCGTGCTCAACAACCGCGCCGAGGCCCAGGCCGCCAGCTGTGGCGGCAATCGCACGACCATCCGGCTCGTGGTCACCCCGCAGGTCGCGAAGCCGGTCGAGGCCGCCGCGAAGCGCTGGGACGCCGACCTCACCCCGGTCCACGGGGCCTGCTTCCAGGTCAGCGTCACGACCAAGTCGTCGTCGGAGGTGCTCGACGCACTGATCGGCAAGACCGACCTCGACACGATCGGCGGCCTGCCCGACGGCTGGATCCCCGAGTCGTCCTACTGGGTCACCCAGCTGACGAACGCCAAGCCGGACCGGATCGGCTCGCCCGCCATGCCGATCGGCTCGGGCCCGCCCGCCGACTACCCGTTCGTGGGCCTCGCGCCCGCCACTATCGGCGGAGCCTCGACCGACGAGGAGCACCAGCGCGCCACGCAGAGCTTCCGCGCATACCTCAAGGAGCCCGCGCAGGTGGCCGACTTCGCGGCTGCCGGCATCCGGGCGGCTTGACGCCCGGCTGAACCGCACCGCGCGAACCCGCTTGAACCCAGCCGAACGGCCGGTCCCGGAACTTCCGGGACCGGCCGTTCGCCGTTGCTCACCCGAAGGTCTCGGGGTCGGCGCCCGTGCGGGTGCCGTTGTCCAGCTCGGCCAGCGCCACGAGGTCGTCGTCGGCCAGCTCGAAGTCGAACACCGCGAAGTTCTCGCGGATCCGCGAGGGGTTCGCCGACTTCGGGATGGCGATCGTGCCCATCTGCAGGTGCCAGCGCAGCACGAGCTGGGCGGGCGACTTGCCGTACTTGGCCGCCAGCGAGGTGATCACGCGGTCGCCCAGCAGCCGGCCGCGCGAGAGGGGGCTCCAGGCCTCGGTGGCGATGCCGTGCTCCGCGTGGAAGGTGCGCAGCGGCAGCTGCTGCAGCCACGGGTGCAGCTCGACCTGGTTCACGGCCGGGACCACGTCGGTCTCGTCGAGCAGCCGGCGCAGGTGTGTGATGCCGAAGTTCGACACGCCGATGGCCCGCACGCGGCCGTCGGCGTACAGCCGCTCCAGAGCGCGCCACGTCTCCACGAACCGGTCGCGGCGCGGCTGCGGCCAGTGGATGAGGAACAGGTCGACCTGTTCCAGCCCGAGCTCGGCGGCGCTGCGGTCGAAGGCGCGCAGCGCGTTGTCGTAGCCGTGCTGGTCGTTCCACAGCTTGGTGGTCACGAAGAACTCGTCGCGCGGCAGGCCGGACGCGCGGATCGCGGCACCGACCTCCGCCTCGTTGCCGTACATCGCGGCGGTGTCGATGCTGCGGTAGCCCGCCTCGATCGCCGTGCCGATCACCTTCTCGGCCTGCGCGGCACGGACCTGGTACACGCCGAAGCCGAGCTGCGGGATCGTGACGGAGTTGTTCAGGGTGAGCAGGGGCGGGTTGGCCATGAAGGCGGATCCTCACTGCGGTGTCCTGGGGTGTGCACTTCGATCCTTCCACTCCCGGGCCGCCGCGGCCCGCCGCCCCGCCGTCGATCGGGTCAGGCAGCGGCCCGCAGGTACTCCGCCGTTTCCGGGTTCGCCGGGTAGAACGACTCGATCACCAGCTCGGCGACCGTGACGTCGAGCGGCGTGCCGAAGGTCGCGACCGTGCTGAAGAAGGTGAGCTCCGTGCCGCGGTGGAGGTAGCGCAGCGGCACGAAGATGTCGCCCGGCCCGGGCACCTCGACCTCGGGCACCGGCTGGTCGCACGGGTATGCGCGCAGCTCGGCCAGCAGCTCGGCGAGCGCGGGGTCGGCCGTCTGCTCGACCTGGCGGCGCAGCCGGCCGAGCAGGTGGGCCCGCCACTCCCCCAGGTTGAGCACCCGCGGCGCCATGCCGTCGGGGTGCAGGGTGGCACGCAGGACGTTCGCGGGCGGTGCGAGCAGCTCCGGTGCCACGCCTTCGACCAGCAGGCCGAGGCTCGTGTTGGCGTCGACCAGGTTCCAGCCGCGGTCGACCACGGCCGCCGGGTACGGGTCGTGGCCGGTGAGCAGCTGGCGCACGGCCTCGCGCACGGCCGTGAGCTCGGGGGCGCCGAGCTCGGACTCGCCGTACGCGGGGGCGTACCCGGCGGCGAGCAGCAGGCGGTTGCGTTCGCGCAGCGGGACGTCGAGGTGCTCGCCGAGGCGCAGCACCATCTCCCGGCTCGGCTTCGAGCGGCCGGTCTCGACGAAGCTCAGGTGCCGCGTGGAGATGTCCGCGGCGATCGCGAGGTCGAGCTGGCTGATGCGGCGGCGGTCGCGCCACTCCCGCAGGAGCTCGCCGACCGCGCGGCGCGCCGGGGCCTTCACCGAAGTCGTCACCCGTCCGACGCTACGGGTCCGGGCTCGCCTCGGCCATTACCTCACGGGTAATCGCCGGCCGGGCTTCAGCGGGGGTGCCGCCATTACCTCCGGCGTAATCGACGGACCGTGGGCCCGCGCAGCAGTCTGGATCGCAGCAGGACGGCGAACCCGTTGTCCGCCAAGCAAAGGGAGTTTCCCGTGTCCGACGTGACCAGCACTGTCGAGCAGTACATCGCGATCTGGAACGAGACCGACGCCGGCCGCCGGCGCGCCCTCGTCGCCGACGTCTTCACCGCCGACGCGGCCATGACCGACCCGCTGGGCTCGGCCACCGGTCACGACGGCATCGACGAGTTCATCGGCGTCGCCCAGGCCCAGTTCGCGGGCTTGACCTTCACGCTGCCCTCGGCGCCCGACGCGCACCACGACCTGGCGCGCTTCCACTGGCACCTGGCCGCTCCGGGCGCCGAGGAGCCCCTCGCCATCGGTTTCGACGTCGTGGAGCTGGCCGACGGGCGCATCAGCAAGGTGCACGGGTTCCTGGACAAGATCCCGGGCTGAGGTCGTGGGGCACAAGCGTGGTGGACCTGCTCGCGAGCGGGTCCACCGTGCTCCACAATGGACCGTCCGGGGCGGCAGCCGGAAGAGGTCCGAACCAGTTCCGCCAGGACATCAGTGCCACGCGAAGGAAAATCGAGAGGCCGGCCCCGACACGGCGGAAGGTCTGAACCAGTCGGCCCGGACCCGGTGAACGCCGGGTCCGTGGTCCTCCCCACTCTGTCCGTACCCCGTGGGGCGCCTGAGAGTTTCACCCGCGTGGATACCCGGGTTTGCACCGTCGGCGGAACCGGCTGGCGGTCTCCAGCGGGCCCACTTTCCAGAGGCGTCTCGTCCGCGCGGTCCAGGGTGCCTGAGAGGTTCCGGGGAGGACTTGCTCCTTCGGCGCCGAGCTCGTGGATGCCGGCTCGGTCTCTCCCGCGCGGGTTCGTCGACCGCGACATCAGTTTACCCCGCCCTCGCGGGCGGTGATCACCCGGTGCGGCGGGAGTTACGGCGCTGGGTGAGTTCGTCCGGCACGACCGATTCGATCACGCCGCCGTCGGCGCGTTCGGCCGGGAACTCGTGGATCGTGCCGCTGATCTCCTGCATCGCGCCGCTGACGGCGATGCCGAACACGCCCTGGCCACCCTGGAGCAGATCCACGATCTCCTCCGGCGAGGTGCACTCGTACACCGTGGTGCCATCGGAGAAGAGAGTGACCTTCGCGAGGTCGCGCACGCCGCGCACGCGCAGGTGGTCGACCGCGACCCGGATGTTCTGCAGTGAGACGCCGGTGTCGAGCAGGCGCTTCACGACTTTCAGGACGAGGATGTCCTTGAACGAGTACAGCCGCTGCGAGCCCGAGCCGTGCGCGGTGCGGATGCTCGGCGCGACCAGCTTCGTCCGGGCCCAGTAGTCGAGCTGGCGGTACGTGATCCCCGCGATCTGGCACGCGGCGGGGCCGCGGTAGCCGACGAGCTCGTCCGGAAGGGAGGCGTCGGGGAACAGCTCGCCCTGCTCGCCATCGGCGGCACGAACGGGCGGCCTCTCCGGACTACCAGCCTCGACCACGCAAGCCTCCCCTCGCCCGACCTGGCGGCCGGCGAACGACAGCCGGACGAACCCAGGAGCGGGGTCGGCCGGGGACAACCGTCACGATCGTGCTCCGGTCGGAGAATCACATCGTGGCGATTTACCGCCTTCGACGGTAAGGCCGCACCGCGAGCCGGTCAACGCGACGCGCGGCGCACCTCGAGCGCGTCTTGAGGCTTTGGTCCGTTCGCCGTACGGGTTTGACACCTTTTACTCAGCCGAGTAATTTCTTACTCATGCGAGTAAACTTCGACACGCAAGCCGAGCTCGGGCTGAGCGTCACGGAAGCGACGACCCGCGCGCAGATCATCGGGGCCACCATCGCCACGATCGCCGACCACGGCTACGCGCGCACCACGTTCGCCAAGATCAAGGAACGTGCGGGGCTCAGCAGCACCCGCATGATCTCCTACCACTTCACGAACAAGGCCGGGCTCATGCAGGCCGTGCTCAGCACGGTGTCCGAGACCAAGGCGATGTTCCTGCAGGAGCGCAGCAAGGACCTCGACCCCGGCGACCGGCCGGGCAACCTGCGGGCCCACATCGAGACGTCGGTGGCCTTCCTGCGCGACTACCCGGAATGCGTCCGCGTGCTCGCGGAGCTCTCGGCGAACGCCGACGACGCGGACGGCTGGGCGATGACGTCGGTGCTCGTGAACGAGCTGAGGGTGGGCGGGGTGCAGCGCCAGCTCAAGCAGGGTCAGGACGAGGGGGTGTTCGGCGAGTTCGCGCCGGAGGTGATGGCGATGTCGATCGCTCAGGCGATCGACGGCGTGGCGGCGACGTACGCGGCCGATCCGGCGATCGACCTCGACCGGTACGGGCGGGAGATCGCGGACCTCTTCGAACGCGCGACCGCGCCGACGCGGTGAAACACCGGGAAGCGGGACTTTCCACCGGAAAATACGGCGGGAACGGGGCTCGGGGTCCGCGTTCCCGCCGGCGGCTCAGGTGTCGGCGCCGCGGAAGTCTTCCGGGGACACGGAGTCGAGGAACTCGCGGAACTTCTCGACCTCGTCCTCCTGCTCGTCCGGGATGATCAGGCCGGCCTCTTCCAGCACCGCGTCGACGGCGTGGATGGGGACCCCGATCCGCAGCGCCAGAGCGACCGAGTCGCTGGGCCGCGCGGACACCCGGATGTCGCCGTCGAACACGAGCTCGGCGAAGAAGGTGCCTTCCTTCAGGTCCGTGATCACGACCTGCTCCAGCTCGCGGCCGAGCGCCCCGATGACCTCTTTGAGGAGGTCGTGGGTCAGGGGCCGGGCGGGTCGTACTCCCTGCTGCTCCAAGGCGATGGCGGTGGCCTCGACCGATCCGATCCAGATCGGCAGGTAGCGCTCGCCCTCGGTTTCCCGCAGCAACAAGATCGGCTGATTGGCGGGCAGCTCCACCCGCACACCGACGACGCGCATCTCGCTCATCGGGTTTCGCCTCCCTCTCGTGCACACGGGCTGCAGCGCTTGCGACGTACTCGCGCCGTTGGGTTCGACGCTACCCGTCATCCGGGCGCTGTGCTCGCTAGTGGCGGACATTCTCGGTTCGCTGCACCGCAAACCGTCTCTCACGGTACGGCATGCGGAGGCGAACATTCAGGCATTGACATGTGACGAACACCGGTGTTCGTCCCGTTACGTCCGGTTCAGCCCCCGGTGACTCCCCGGATCCCCGCCTTCACGAGGAGCGTGTGGAGTGTCACGGACAGCGCGGCGAGCTCGCGGACCACTTCGTCCGCCCTCGCTTTCGCGTCCTCGTCACGGTGGCGATACACCGGGGTCACGATCTGTTCCAGCAAGCCGACTTCGCGGTCGGCCGCGGCGCGGAAGGCACGCAGATGTCTCGGCTCGATACCGAATTCGGTCATCGCCTTCACCGTGCGCGCGATCAGCACGGCGTCGGGCCCGAAAAACCCGGCCGCGCCCGGTTTCACGAGCCCGTACTGCTGCAGCTCGACGAGCGTCGCGGCGGGGATGCCGGCTTGCGCCAGCAATTCTTCCTGCGTCAGCCGGATCTCGGGACCGGTCTCGAAGTCGGCCGGCTCGGGCAGCCCGCCGGTGTCGGCCGGGTCGAGCGACACCAGCTTCCGCGGCAGCCGCGGCGCGGCCGCGGCGGGCTCCGCTCCGGAGTCCGCCGCGTCCAGCTGTTCCTTGATGACCTTGAGCGGGAGGTAGTGATCCCGCTGCGCGGACAGCACGAAGCGAAGCCGCTCCACGTCCGCCGGAGCGAACTGCCGGTACCCCGACGGCGTGCGGCCTGGCCGGACCAGGCCTTCCGCCTCGAGGAACCGGATCTTGGAGATGGTGACATCGGGGAAGTCGCCGCGCAGCTGCGCCAGGACCGCCCCGATGCTCAACCCGTCGCGCCGGGCCTCCGAACGACCGGCCTGCCCGGCCGCCGTCACTGCGCCCCCTGGCCCCCGTGCCCCGGGCCCGTCAGGAAGACCAGGCGGAACTTCCCGATCTGCACCTCGTCGCCACCGGCCAGCACGGCCTGGTCGACCGGCTCGCGGTTGACGTAGGTGCCGTTCAGCGAGCCGACGTCGATGACGACGAACTCACCGCCCTCACGCCGGAACTCGGCGTGGCGACGGGAGACCGTGACGTCGTCGAGGAAGATGTCGCTGTCGGGGTGCCGGCCCGCGCTCGTGGTGTCGCGGTCCAGCAGGAAGCGCGACCCCGCGTTGGGGCCCCGCTTCACGACCAGGAGTGCGGAACCCGGGGGCAGGGCGTCGACGCCCTGGACCGGTGCCTCGGCGGCCGGCGCGGACTCCTGGCCTTCGACGTCGGCCAGGAAGTCGGCCCGGAAGACAGAGGTCCGCTCCGGAGACTGCTCCGGGGGAACGCCGGGCCCGTCGTTCGTGCTCACCTGAGCTCTCCTCTACACACAATGTTGCCTATGACCAAGAACGTGTAGCGCTCAACGTACCGTGCCTGATCGGTTCGGGACCCCGGGGCTCCCCCTTCGGCGGGCGGAACCCCCGGGCCAGGCCGAACCCGCCTCAGCCGGTGATGAGCGCCTGGTACGCCTCGGCTTCGAGCAGGGCGTCGAGCCCCGCGGGGTCGTCGAGGCGGATCTCCACGAGCCAGCCCTCGCCGTACGGGTCCGAGTTGATCAGCTCGGGCGAATCGGCGACCGCGGAGTTCACGGCGACGATCTCGCCGTCGACCGGCGCGAACAGCTCCGAGACGCTCTTGGTGGATTCCACTTCGCCGAAGGCGTCGCCCGCGTCGACGTGCTTGCCGACCTCGGGCAGGTCGACGAACACCACGTCGCCGAGCTGATCCTGGGCGTACTCCGTGATGCCCACGCGGACCAAAGCACCCTCACGCGTGGCCACCCACTCGTGTTCCTCGGTGTAACGCAGCTCTTCTGGAGTGGTCAACGCCCCTCCCCTTCCTCGAACCGACTTCTTCGCGGGCAGTCTTCCATCACCGGCTGCGGAGCGCTCGCACTGCCTGCACGACGTAGAGCGCGCCGGACCAGACGTAGAGCACCCCGCCCCAGACCATGAAGGCGTAGGCGATGGGCCGGGCCACCACGGCGACGGTCGAGCCGCCCTGGGTGAGCAGCAGGAACGGGAAGGCGTACATCAGCACGAACGTCGCGCCCTTGCCGATGTAGGTCACCTCGGGCGGTGCGAACCCGCCGCGGCGCAACACGAGCACGCAGACCGCGAGCACCGCCTCGCGCAGCACGAGCGGCACGACGACCCACCACGGGATGATGTCGCGGATGAGGAACGCAACGAGCGTCGCGAGGATGTAGAGCCGGTCGGCGGCGGGGTCGAGCAGCTGCCCGAGGCGCGACATCTGGTCGAGCCAGCGGGCGAGCTTGCCGTCCAGCCAGTCGGTCAGCGCCGAGAAGACGAGCAGCGCGAGCGCCCAGCCGTCCTCCTTCGGGCCGAGCAGCAGCCAGAGGAACACGGGCACGCCCGCGAGCCGCAGCAGCGACAGGAGGTTGGGGACGTTGAACGCCTGCCGCAGCAGGGAAGGCTCCGTCTTGGGCTCGGGGACCGTGGTCACGCGCTCAGCCTAGAGGGGTGGACCGGCACGGACACCGGTGGTCACGCGGTCGGGTCGCGGGTTCGTGACGCACGACCCGACCGCGGGGCTCGAGGTGGGAACGGGCCGCGCTCAGCGGGCGCGGCGGTGGCTCCAGCCGCGGCGCTGGAGCTCGGCGTTGCTCAGGCGTTCGGGGCGGCCGCGGTCGTCGTTGCCGACCCAGCGGGCGCGGCCGGCCCGGCCTTCGAGGACGTACGGGCGGCCACAGCACCACACGACGCTGCAGGGCGCTGTGGGCGGGGCGGTGGGCCGCGCGGTCGGGTCGGTCAGGTCGGTCAGGTCCTTCAGGTCGGACGCTGACGGGATGCCGGGCTCGGTGGCCGTTTCGGTGGTCATGCTGTGCGGTGCTCTTTGTCTCTCGGGGTCGGCGGGTGATCGGGGACGGGAACGCGCCGGGCGCTCCTCACCTATTTCGGCCCGTAGGCGCGAGACGTTAACGACCGCGCCGCAGATTCGTCCGATCGGTGAGCGAGCAGTTCCCGGTGTCTCACTGCGTGAACGCGATGTTAACCGTCCACAATAGACTCATTTTCGCGGGAGCCGCGAGAGGCGGACGCCCCGGTTCCGGTAACCTCCGCACGCCGCGCCGGGTGTCGGTGCGGGTCACGGCGCTGCCGGGGCGTCAGAATGCCGGGAAGGACCCCTGGCGAAAGGACTCCGGTGCCCCCGTCGAAGCCCACGTGGCGGCCACTGCTCGCGGCCTGGCTCGTGCTGCCGGCCCTCGCCGCCTGTTCGGGCGAACCCGAAACCCGGGCGGCGGTACCGCCGCCACCGTCCGCCACCACGGCGCCGCCGGGCACGGCGCCGCGCACGGCGACTCCCCCGCCTCCCCCACCGGCTGAGTCGACCCACGAAGGGCCGAGCACGTCCGCCCGGCCCGCGAGCACCACCGCCGCCGTTCCGGGCTCCTGCGGCACGGTGACGGCCGCCAGCGGCCTCACGCTGTACGTGTTCGACAGCCAGGCCGGCGGCGTGCCGTGCGCCGAGGCGATGAAGCTGGTGCGCGACTTCCACGCGAAGATCGCCGGCCGGCAGGGTTCGGGGTCCAACGACGCCGTCAACGACACGGTGTCGGGCTGGCTGTGCACGTCCGGACCGCCGGCGGCGCAGGGCGGCACCACGTGCAGCAAGGGCGAGCGGACGGTGTTCGCGGCCGTCGTCCCGTCCGAGTGAACCGGACGACGGCGCACGCCCCGCAAGCCGCTCAGCCCTTGAGGTCCGGGAAGTCGTCCTCGCGGTACTCGCCCTCGGGCCGGGTTTCCTCGTGCTCGCGCCCGCGGAGCTCGACGCGGCGGATCTTGCCGGAGATCGTCTTCGGCAGGTCGGCGAACTCCAGCCGCCGGATCCGCTTGTACGGCGCGAGGTGCTCGCGCGCGTAGGCCAGGATCCCCCGCGCGGTGTCCGCGGTGGGCTCGTGCCCCGCGGCGAGCACGACGTAGGCCTTCGGCACTGCGAGGCGGATCGGGTCCGGCGCCGGCACCACGGCGGCCTCCGCCACGGCTTCGTGCTCCAGCAGCACGCTTTCCAGCTCGAACGGCGAGATGCGGTAGTCCGACGCCTTGAACACGTCGTCGGTGCGCCCGACGTAGGTGAGATAGCCGCGTTCGTCAATCGAACCGACGTCGCCCGTGTGGTAGTAGCCGTCCCGGAACGCTTCCGAGGTGCGCTCGTCGTCGTCCGCGTAGCCCACCATCAGGCCGACCGGGCGGTGCGCGAGGTCGAGGCAGATCTCGCCCTCGGTCGCGCGCTCGCCCGTCACCGGGTCGACCAGCGCCACCACGAAGCCCGGCAGCGGACGGCCCATCGAGCCCGGGACCACGGGCTGGCCCGGGGTGTTGGCGATCTGCACGCTGCTTTCGGTCTGCCCGAACCCGTCGCGGATCGTGACACCCCAGGCCTTCTCGACCTGGTCGATCACCTCGGGGTTGAGCGGCTCGCCCGCGCCGACGACCTTGCGCGGCGGGGTTTTCAGGGCCGTCAGGTCGGCCTGGATGAGCATGCGCCACACGGTGGGCGGCGCGCAGAAGCTCGTGACACCGCACCGGTCCATCTGCGCCATCAGCGCGGCGGCGTCGAAGCGCGAGTAGTTGTACAGGAACACCGTGGCCTCGGCGTTCCAGGGCGCGAACACGTTGCTCCACGCGTGTTTCGCCCAGCCGGGCGAGGAGATGTTCAGGTGCACGTCGCCGGGTTCGAGGCCGATCCAGTACATTGTGGACAGATGCCCGATCGGGTAGGACACCTGCGTGTGCTGCACGAGCTTCGGCTTCGCCGTGGTACCCGAGGTGAAGTAGAGCAGCAGCGGGTCGGCCGCCGCGGTCACGCCCTCGGGGGTGAACCCGGCTGGTTCGGCGTACGCGGTGGCGTAGGCGTGCCAGCCCTCCACCGGTTCGCCGACGGCGATGCGCGTGTAGTCGCCGGCCACGTCGGCGAACTTCGGCGCGTCGGCCGAGCGCACCACCACGTGCTTGGCCTTGCCGCGCTCCACGCGGTCGACGAGGTCGGCCGGGCCGAGCAGGGTCGAGGCCGGGATGATCACGGCGCCGAGCTTGATCGCGGCGAGGATCGTCTCCCACAGCTCACCCTGGTTGCCCAGCATCAGGATCAGCCGGTCGCCGCGCGCCACGCCGAGCCGGCGCAGCCAGTTCGCGACGCGGTCGGAGCGGTCGGCCATCTCCGGGTAGGTCCAGCGGTTCTCGGTGCCGTCCTCCTCGACGATCCAGAGCGCGTACCGCTGCGCGTTCGCCGGGTCGCGGGCGATCACGTCGAACCAGTCGAGCGCCCAGTTGAACTCGGCGGGCTGCGGCCAGGAGAACTCGCGGACGGCGGTGTCGTAGTCCTCACGGTGGGCCTGCAGGTAGTCCCGCGCCTCGCGAAAGACCTCGTAGACCCCGTTCGGCGAAGCGCCATTGCTCACGTCGTACTCCCTCGTGCTCGCGTAAGTGCTTGTTCTACTCGCCCTTGAACTCCGGCGCGCGGCGCTCCATGAACGCCTGCACGGCCTCGCCGAGGTCCTTGCTCGGCAGGAACGCGGAGTTCCACGCCGCGACGTAGCGCAGGCCCTCGGCGACCTGGCGCTCGGTGTTGGCGGCGAGCACCTGCTTGGTGCCCTGCACGACCAGCGGCGGGTTCGCGGCGATGCCGGCGGCGAGCTCACGCGCCGCGGCCAGCAGCGCGTCCTGGTCGGCGTGGACGTCGTTGACCAGGCCGATCTTCTCGGCGCGGGCGGCGTCGATGTCCTTGCCGGTGAGGGCGAGCTCGCGCGCGTGGCCCTCGCCGACGATCGTCGCGAGCCGCTGCAGGCTGCCGAGGTCGGCCACGATCGCGACTTTCACCTCGCGCACGCTGAACTTCGCGTCGGCGCTCGCGAGGCGCACGTCGGCGGCGCTGATCACGTCGACCCCGCCGCCGATGCACCAGCCGGACACGGCGGCGATCACGGGCTTGCGGCACTCGGCGATCGAGCTCACGGCCTCCTGCAGCCGGCGGACCTCGCGGTGGAAGTCGGTGCGCGGGCCGGCCAGCGCGTCGCCGGCGAGCATCGGCGCCCAGCCGCCCATCATGGCGGGCAGGTCGAGGCCGTAGGAGAAGTGCGCGCCGCTGCCGGTGAGCACGATCGCGCGCACGCGCGGGTCGGCGTCGAGCGCGCCGAAGACCAGCGGCAGCTCCCGCCAGAAGTCGGGGCCCATGGCGTTGCCCTTCGCCGGTCCGAGCAGGGTGACTTCGGCGACGTGGCCGTCGAGGTCCACCTTCAGCGAGACGAGATCGGTCAGGGCGTCGGCAGGTGCGGTCATGACCGTCATCTTGGCTCATCCGGTTGACGCTGTGCCAATTCGGCCCCGGGATGCTTTCCTGGAGAGATCGAAGCGGCCCTCGACCACGAGAGGAAGGTGGCGCATGGCCCCGGCCCCCGCTCCCGCCGTCGACGACACGACCCCCGAACCGCCGACGGTGCGCCGCACGCGCCCGATCGAGCTGTCCGGTTCGTTCACCTGCGACGGCCAGCGCCTGGCCTACACCGAGTACGGCTCCGGCGACCGCGTCGTGGTGCTGATGCACGGCATCATGTTCACCCGCCGCATGCACGCCCCGCTGGCCCGCAAGCTCGCGCGCTCGGGCTTCCGCGTGATCACCCTCGACCTGCTCGGCCACGGCGAGTCCGACCGGCCCACGGAGTCGTGGCGCTACTCGATGCCGGCGTTCGGCGAGCAGGCCGTGGCGCTGCTGGACCACCTCGGGCTGCCCGACGCGGTGCTCGGCGGGACCTCCCTCGGCGCGAACGTGGCGCTGGAGGTCGCGGTGGCGCAGCCGGCGCGCGCCCGGGGGCTGGTGGTCGAGATGCCGGTACTGGACAACGCGATCGTCGCCGGGCTGCTCACCTTCGCCCCGCTGCTGTTCGCCGCCCGGTTCCTGCCCGTGACCGTGCGCGGGGTCGCGCTGGCGGCCAACCTGGTGCCCCACGGCAGCCAGTGGGTCGACGTCGTGACCGACACGCTGACCCAGCGGCCGGAGCCGATGGCCGCGCTGCTGCACGGGGTGCTGTTCGGCCGGATCGCGCCGCCGAAGTCGGTGCGCCGCGCCATCACCACGCCCGCGCTGGTGATCGGACACGAAGGCGACCCGATCCACCCCTTCGGCGACGCCGACACGCTGGCCGAGGACATGCCGCACGCCCAGTTCGTGCAGGCCCGCAGCCCGGTCGAGCTGCGGTCCGACCCGAAGCGCCTCACCTCGGCGATCAAGGACTTCGCCGAGCGCTGTTACGAGACCTGAGCCGTCACTTCGCCAGGCCGGCCACCGGACCGAAGACGATCACCGCCGGGGGCCGCACGCCCGCGGCCGCGGCTTCTCCGGCCACCGTGCCGAGGGTGGACCGCAGCGTGCGCTGCGTGCGCATGGTGCCGTCCTCGACGATCGCGACGGGCGTGTCGGCGGGACGGCCGCCCTCGAGCAGCGCCGACGCGAACTGCCGCAGGCGTTCGACGCCCATCATCAGCACGATCGTGCCGCGCAGCCCGGCCAGCAGCGACCAGTCGACCAGCGAGCGCGGGTCGCCGGGGGCGACGTGGCCCGACACGACCACGACCTCGTGGGCGACCCCGCGGTGGGTCACCGGCACGTCGGCGACAGCCGGCACCGCGAAGGCGCTCGTGATGCCCGGGACCATGGTCACCGGCACGCCCGCTTCGGCGCAGGCCAGCACCTCCTCGAACCCGCGGCCGAACAGGTAGGGGTCGCCGCCCTTGAGCCGGACGACGAACTTGCCCTCCTTGGCCTTCTCGATCAGCGTGCTGTTGATCACGTCCTGACTCGCGGCCCGGCCGTACGGGATCTTCGCCGCGTCGACGACCTCGACCTCCGGCGCGAGCTCGTCGAGCAGCTCGCGCGGCGCGAGCCGGTCGACGACCACCACGTCGGCGCGCGAGAGCAGCCGGCGACCACGCACGGTGATCAGGTCCGGGTCACCCGGCCCACCGCCGACCAGGGCCACGCCGGGCAGGTCCACACCCGGGTCCCGTGCCATGCGGCCGTCGGCGACGGTCCCGGCGTGCAGGGCGTCGAGGATGCTGTCGCGCACCGCGGCGGACCGCAGCGGCTCACCGCCGGACAGGACACCGAACAGCAGCCCGCCGTGGCGGCCCGAAGCCGGGGTCACGGCGCTGCCGGACTCCCCCTCGTCGGCCCGCACGCAGAACACGCGCTCCCGCTCGGCCTCGGCGCACACGGCCGCGTTGACCGCGGGGTCGTCGGTGCAGGCGAGGGCGTACCAGGCGTCGACGAGGTCACCCTCGACGTACGGGCGCTCGTGCCAGACGAGCTCGCCCGCGTCGGCCATCGCGCTCACCGAGGGCGTGGTGTGCGGCGAGACCAGCTCCACCCGCGCGCCCGCGCGGATGAGCCGCGGGAGGCGGCGCTGGGCGACCGAGCCGCCCCCGACCATCACGACGCGACGGCCGGCGAGCTGGAGTCCGGAGAGGTAATGCGGGTCGTCCATGCCGGGAAGTCTGCCTGGCACGCCCGCGCCGCGCCGCAGCAGGGCGGCGGTGTCCCGGGCACCTGACACCCGGGACACCGGGCGCTCAGGACCGCGCGGAGGAGGGATAGGGCAGCAACGCCATCTCCCGCGCGTTCTTGATGGCCCCCGCCACCTGCTTCTGCTGCTTCGGCGTCAGGCCGGTGACCCGGCGGGCGCGGATCTTGCCGCGGTCCGAGATGAAGATCCGCAGCAGGTCGGCGTCCTTCCAGTCGACGGTGGTGATCCCCCGGGCGTGCAACGGGTTCGCCCGCTTGCGGGGCACGCGTTCGCCTTTGCGCACGGGCCTCACCAGCTCGACTTCGAGACGCCGGGCAGCTCGCCGTTGTGCGCCAGCTGCCGCATACGCACGCGGGACAGGCCGAACTTGCGCAGGTAGCCGCGGGGACGGCCGTCGGCGGTGTCGCGGTTGCGGATGCGCGTGGCGCTCGCGTCGCGCGGCATGCGCTGAAGCGCCACGACGGCGTCGGCCTTCTCCTGCGACGACGAGCGCGGCGAGGCGATCACGGCCTTGAGCGCCCGGCGCCTTTCGACGTAGCGGGCGGCGATCACCTTGCGCTGCCCGTTCTTCGCGATCTTCGACTTCTTGGCCATCAGCGCTCTTCCTTGAACTCGACGTGCTTGCGCGCCACGGGGTCGTACTTGCGCAGGACCATCCGGTCCGGGTCGTTGCGCCGGTTCTTCTTCGTCACGTACGTGTAGCCGGTGCCCGCCGTGGACCGCAGCTTGATGATCGGCCGGACGTCGGTGCTCTTCGCCATCTAGAGCTTCACCCCCTTCGCGGCCAGTTCCGCGACGACCGCGTCGATCCCGCGCTTGTCGATCGTCTTCATGCCCTTCGCCGACACCTTGAGCCGCACGGTCCGGCCGAGGCTCGGCACGTGGTAGCGGCGGGTCTGCAGGTTCGGCTCCCAGCGCCTCGACGTGCGGCGGTGCGAGTGCGAGACCTGCTTGCCGTAGCCCGGCTTGCGGCCGGTGACCTGGCACACGGCTGACACGGACCCTCCCGAGTTGATAGTGATATTCGTTTTCAATTACGCTGCCACCGTACCCCCCTCGTCGACTGGAGCTTCAGTGACCCCACACCCGCGTGTCCCGCTCGTGCTCGTCGGCGGGCTCGCCGCCGAAGGCAACGACGAGCTCGCCGAACTGCTGCGCCGCGCCGGCCCCGGCGTCGCCGTGGTCCACCACGACCTGCGCCAGATCGCCGGCGGCGTGGTCCGCCGGCGGATCCGCCTCGGCTCCCGCGACCAACTCACCGCCCTGGAGCTCGCGCACGGCTGCGTGAACTGCACGCTGCGCGAAGACCTCCTGCCGCTGCTGCGCCGGCTCGCGCGCCTGCCGGAGGTGAACCGGATCGTCGTGCGCCTCGACGAGGCCATGGAGCCGGAGCCGGTGAGCTGGGCCATCGCCCACGTGCTGGTCGGCGACCGGCCGGTGAGCGACGACGTCGAGCTCGAAGCCGTGTTCACGACCGTCGACCGCGCCACCTGGCTGGCCGACGCGTCCGGCGACGAGCTGCTGCTGGAGCGCGGGCTGCTCGGCAGCCCCGAGGACGACCGGTCCGTCGCGCAGGTCGTCCTCGCCCAGGTGGAGTTCGCCGACGTGCTCGTGCTCACCGGCGGCCTGCCCGACGCTTGGTGCGCCGCGAAAACGGCGGCGGCACTCGACCGCGTCGCACCGTCGGTTCCGCGCGTCGTGCTGAAGGGCCTGGACGCCGGTCTGCTCTACGGCGCCATTCCTGCGAACGCGCGCCGCGGCGAGGTGATCGACCTGCACGGCGCGCTGCTGCGTGGCCAGCCGCCCCTGCACGCCGACTGCGGCATCGAGGTGCTCACGTTCACCGCGCAGCGCCCGTTCCACCCGGAGCGGCTGCACGAGGCGATCGACACGTTGCTGGGCGGCGTGATCCGCACCCGCGGCCGCGCCTGGGTCGCGAGCCAGCCCGACATCGCGTTCTGGCTCGAGTCGGCGGGTGGTGGGCTCGCGATCGGCCACGCCGGACCGTGGCTCGCCTCGGCCGACGGTCCCGACTGGGCCGAGGTCTCCCCCGAACGTCGCACCCTCGCATCGCTGCGCTGGCACCCCGAGTACGGCGACCGTGCGCAGGAGCTGGTGGTGGTCACGGATCTGATGGACCCGAGGGAGATCGAGCAGGCGCTGCTCGGCGCCCTGCTCACCGACGCCGAGCTGGCCGAAGGAGAAGCTGCCTGGCGCAGCTACCCCGACCCGTTCGGCGAGTGGCACGAAGACCCGTGCGAAGCGACCGAAGACGCCTCGGAAGAAACAGAGCGGCACGTGAACGCCGCCAACCGGAAGGAAGAACCCCAGTGAAGCCCGGCATCCACCCCGACTACCACCCCGTGGTGTTCCGCGACTCGTCGACCGGCGACGCGTTCCTCACCCGCTCCACCGCGACGTCCGAGCGGACGGTCGAGTGGAGCGACGGCCACACCTACCCGCTCGTGGTGGTGGACATCAGCTCGTGGTCGCACCCGTTCTGGACCGGCAACCAGCGGATCGTGGACTCCGCGGGCCAGGTCGAGAAGTTCCACCGCCGCTACGGCCGTCGCGAGAGGGGCGGTGCGCGCTGATGGCCGTGCCGAAGCGGAAGAAGTCCCGCAGCAACACCCGCGCACGCCGTTCGCAGTGGAAGGCCGCCGTGCCCGACCTGGTCCCGATCACGGTCGACGGCGAGCGCAAGCTGGTGCCGCGCCGGCTGATCAAGCACTTCCAGCGGCTCGAACGGTGAGCGTGCCCGTCACCGTGCTGTCGGGGTTCCTCGGCGCGGGCAAGACCACGCTGCTCAACCACATCCTCGCCCACCGCGAAGGCTTGCGGGTGGCGGTGATCGTGAACGACGTGAGTGAGGTCAACATCGACGCGGCGCTCGTGCGCGACAGCGTGTCGCGCACCGAGGAACGCCTCGTCGAGCTGACGAACGGGTGCATCTGCTGCACCCTGCGCGAGGACCTGCTCGACGAGGTCGCGCGGCTGTGCTCGGAAGGCCGGTTCGACCACGTGCTCATCGAGTCGAGCGGGATCTCCGAGCCCATGCCGGTCGCCGCGACCTTCTCGTTCCCGGGCCACGATGGCACGCCGGTGCTCGCGGACGCCCGGCTCGACACGATGGTGACGGTGGTCGACGCCCTGAACTTCGGGCGCGAGCTGGCGGGCGGCGACTCGCTCGCCGAGCGCCGGCTCGACCAGTACGAGGGCGACGAGCGCACGGTCAGCGACCTGCTCGTGGACCAGATCGAGTTCGCGGACGTGCTGCTGCTGAACAAAACCGACCGCGTCTCCCCGGCCGAACGCGACCGGCTGGTGGCGGCGCTGCGCCGGCTCAACCCGGGCGCCGACGTGGTGCCGGCGGAGTTCGGGCGGGTGCCGCTCGGGCGCGTGTTCGGCACCGGCCGCCACGATCCGCTGCGCGCGCAGCAGGCGCCCGGCTGGGTCGCGGAGCTCAACGGCGACCACGTGCCCGAAACCGAGGAGTACGGCATCTCCAGCGTCGTGTTCCGCGCCACGCGGGCGTTCGACCCGGCCGCGTTGTGGGACTTCGTCACGACCCGCCTGGATTCGGGCGAGTTCGGCACGGTGTTGCGCTCCAAGGGGTTCTTCACCCTCGCGTCGCGGCCGGGCACGCTGGGCCTGTGGTCCCAGGCAGGCGCGGTTGCGCGGTTCGAACCGCAGGGCGTGGCCGGCGCGCCACAGCAGGAACTGGTGTTCATCGGCGTCGAGCTCGCCGGCGACCCGCTGCTGGCCGCACTCGAGGCGTGCCTGACCGACGCGCCGGTGACCGCGGATCCCTTCCCGGAGTGGGCACCGGTCCACGTCCACTGAGGACGGACGAAGCCGCGCGGTCCCCGGCTCGGGGTCGCGCGGCTTTCGCGTGTTGCACCGCGTCCGAACTGCGCATTTCCTTGCGGTTAGGGGTGTTTCGCGAAGGTTGATCAACGCAGGTTTATCAGTCTACGTTGACGAATGTGCCGGATCGGATCAGCAAGGATCTCGTGGAGGCCGCCGCCGACCTGAGGGTCGCGCTCGGGCGGCTGGTGCGGCGGATGCGCCAGGGTTACGTGGCCGGTGAGGCCACGCTCTCGGAAAGCTCCGTGCTGTCGCGGCTGGACCGCGACGGACCCTCGTCGCCCGGGTACCTCGCCGAGCAGGAACGCGTGAAGCCGCAGGCCATGGGTGCGACCCTGGCCGGGCTCGTCGAGCGCGGCCTCGTGAGCCGCAGCCCCGACGCCGCCGACGGACGGCGGGTCCTGATGTCCGTGACCGCGACCGGCCGCAAGCTCCTGACCGACCGGCGCTCCCTCAGCACCCAGCGCGTCGCCCAGGCTCTGGCCGGCGGCTTCAGTGCCGAGGAGCGCCGCAGACTCCTCGAGGTGATCCCGCTGCTCGAACGCCTGGCGGACGAACTGTGACCACGGCCACCACCCGCGGCGACCGCTACAAGTGGGTCGCGCTGTCCAACACCACCCTCGGCGTGCTCATGTCGACCCTCGACGGATCGATCGTGATCATCTCGCTGCCCGCGATCTTCCGCGGCATCGGGCTCGACCCGCTCGCCCCGGCCAACATCGGTTACCTGCTCTGGATGATCCTGGGCTACCTGCTGGTGTCGGCGGTCCTCGTGGTCACGCTCGGGCGGCTCGGCGACATGTTCGGCCGCGTGAAGATGTACAACGTCGGGTTCGTGATCTTCAGCGTCGCCTCCGTCGCGCTGTCGTTCGACCCCTTCCACGGCGCCCACGGCGCGCTGTGGCTGATCGGCTGGCGGATCGTCCAAGCCGTCGGCGGGTCGATGCTCACGGCCAACTCGGCCGCGATCCTCACCGACGCGTTCCCGCGCGAACAACGCGGCATGGCACTGGGCATCAACCAGATCACCGCGCTCGCCGGGCAGTTCCTCGGCCTCGTCGCGGGTGGTCTGCTCGCCGAGATCGACTGGCGCGCGGTGTTCTGGGTGAGCGTGCCGTTCGGCATCCTCGGCACGGTGTGGTCGATCCGCAGCCTGCGCGAGATCGGCAAGCCCCGGCGGGCGAACGTCGACTGGGGCGGCAACATCACCTTCGCGCTGGGCACCGGCGTGCTGCTCGCCGCGATCACCTACGGCATCCAGCCCTACGGCGACGCGGCGACCGGCTGGGGCAACCCGTGGGTGCTCGGCGGCATCGGCGCCGGAGTACTGCTGCTCGTGGTGTTCGGCGTGATCGAATCGCGCGTGAAGGACCCGATGTTCAAGCTCTCGCTGTTCCGGATCCGGGCGTTCTCCGCGGGCAACCTCGCCGCGCTGCTCACGGCGATCGCGCGCGGCGGGATGCAGTTCATGCTGATCATCTGGCTGCAGGGCATCTGGCTGCCCCTGCACGGCTACGACTACGAGAAGACGCCGCTGTGGGCCGGGATCTACCTGCTGCCGCTCACCGTCGGGTTCCTCATCGCGGGCCCGGTGTCGGGGTACCTGTCCGACCGCTTCGGCGCGCGGCTGTTCTCGACCGGCGGGCTCGTGCTCGTCGCGGCGGCGTTCCTCGGCCTGATGGCGCTGCCCGTGGACTTCTCCTACCCCGTGTTCGCAGCGCTGCTGGTGCTCAGCGGGCTCGGGCAGGGCATGTTCTCGGCGCCCAACACCTCGGCGATCATGAGCAGCGTGCCCGACCACCAGCGCGGGGTCGCGTCCGGCATGCGCTCGACGTTCCAGAACTCCGGCACCGCCCTGTCGATCGGCGTGTTCTTCTCCCTCATGATCGCGGGTCTCGCCGGCTCCCTGCCCACGACGCTGACCGGCGGGCTGCAGGCCCACGGCGTGCCCGCGGCCGTCGCGGCCGGGGTGGCGCAACTGCCGCCCGTGAGCACGCTGTTCGCCGCGTTCCTCGGCAGCAACCCCGTGGCGCACCTGCTCGGCCCGGGTGTCCTTTCCGGACTTCCGCCGAGCGACTCGGCCGCGCTCACCGGCAAGGAGTTCTTCCCGCAGCTCATCTCGGGGCCGTTCCACAACGGACTCGTCACCGTCTTCACGGCGGCCGCCGTGATGGCGCTCGTCGCCGGCCTCGCCTCGGTGTCGCGCGGCAAGCGCTACTTCCACCCCGACCAGCAACGCAGCACCCCGCACAAGGAGAACGGATGAACGACACGCTCACCGCCGGCACCGTCACGATCACCGGCCACGGCGGTGACGAGATCGAGGCCTACCTGGCGCGCCCCCTCGACCCCGCGCCCCGCGGCGGCGTCGTGGTGATCCACCACATGCCCGGCTACGACCCGGCGACCAAGGAGATGGTGCGCCGCTTCGCCGCCGAGGGCTTCGCGGCGCTGTGCCCGAACCTCTACTCGCGCGAAGCACCGGGCGCGAGCCCCGACGACGCCGCCGCGACCGTCCGCGCCAACGGCGGCGTGCCCGACGAGCGCCTGGTCGGTGACGTGGAGGGCGCGGCGGCGTACCTCAAGGCGCTGGACAACGCGAACGGCCGCATCGGCGTGATCGGCCACTGCTCCGGCGGGCGCCAGACGTTTCTCGTCGCGTGCTCGACGCAGGTCGACGCCGCGGTGGACTGCTACGGCGCGTTCGTGGTCAACGAGCCGCCCGCGGGCATGCCGGCGTCCATGAAGCCGTTGCTGGGCCTCGCGCCGCAGCTCTCGGCCCCGCTGCTGGGCCTCTTCGGCGCCGACGACCAGTACCCCGGCCCCGAGGAGACCGCGAAGCTCGGTGCGGAGCTCGACCGGTTGGGGAAGGAGCACGAGTTCCACACGTACGAGGGTGCGGGGCACGCGTTCTTCGCGGTCGACCGGCCCAGCTATCGGCCGGAGGCCGCGGTGGACGGCTGGGCCAAGATCCTCGACTTCTACCGTCGGCACCTCGCGGCCTGAATTCCTTCGGAAGGGGATTGTTGTGTGCACGTATTTGACTGAGAAGTTCGCGGTCGAGGGCAGCGGGAAGAGCGCTCAGGGGTGGCACGGGGTCGATGAGGCCACGGTGTACGTCGATCATCCGACGCATGCGCGGTTCGCTCATACGGTGAACATCGACTTCCGCAATCCTTCGATGGGGCCTGCGGCACGGGTTGCGCTGGAATTGACGGAGGAGGATGCGTTGGCGTTGGCGGACGCGATTCATGCTGCGTTGGCTTCGGCGCCGGCGGGGTTGGCTTCGCGGGATCAGTGAGGGGTTCTGGCCTCGCGGGGCGGGTCGCGTTGGCGAGGGTTTTTGTCCTCGCAGGGCGGGTTGCGTTGGCGTGCACCCCGAAGCTGGAGTGTGTTACGGCGGCTTCGGATCGGGGTGCCGGGAGGGGGCTGGGTGCGGGTTTGGTTGTGTTGGCGGGCGGCGAAATCGTAGGTGGAGTTGGCTGCGGTCTGTAGGTGGAGCAGGACAGCGGAAACGTAGGTGGAACCGGCTGCGGTCTGTAGGTGAAGCGGGGGGGGCGGCGTCAGGGGGTGTAGAGGGCGCCCAGGAATTCCAGGAGCAACCGCTCGCGCAAGGGTTCCGGGGCGGTGGCGAGCAGGGCGTTGATGGGGGCCATCCGCTCGGGCAGCCCGCCATTGCCCATGAGGCCCGCGGCGGTGAGCAAACCGGCGAACTGCTCCGCCGTCAAGGTTTCCGGGTCCAGAGCCGCCACGAAGGCGGCCACGTCCGGGTCGACCGTGACCGGGCCGGCGGCGCGGGCGGCGGTCACCGAGGCGGTCAGGGCGGCGAGGAACTCCGCCTCGTTGCCGTGGTTGGCGGCGGTGATGGTGAGGTGCAGGTTCAGCGGTGAGGTGCCGTGGGCGAACTGCGGTTGGACGTACCAGCCGCGCAGCTTCATCTCGTCCGCGACCGTGAAGAGGTCGAAACCGTCGTCGGCCGCGGTGAAGGCGATGAGGGTCGATTCCGGGTGCCCGAGGATGCGCAGGCCCTCGAGAGTCGAGATGCCGGTGCGAACGCGCGCCACGGCCGAGTGGGTGACCTTCGCGAGGCGGAGGTAGCCGTCGTCGCCGAGGTGGTTGACGACGGCCCACGCGGCAGCGAGCGGGCCGCCCGAGCGGGTGCTCTGCAACGTCGGGTTGAGCATCGTGTAGCCCGGCCAGGCGGCGCTGGCGAAGTAGTGCGTGCGGCGCAGCGCGGCGTTCGCGTGCAGCAGCACCGAGACGCCCTTCGCGCAGTAGGCGTACTTGTGCAGGTCCACGGAAATGCTCGTGACGCCCGGCACGCCGAAGTCGAACGGCGGCACGTCCTCGCCCAGGCGGGCGAAGTACGGCAGCACCCAGCCGCCGATGCAGGCGTCCACGTGCATCCTCACGCCGGCCGCGGAAGCGGCCGCGGCGATCGAGGGGATGGGGTCCACCACGCCGTGGGCGTAGGAGGGCGCGCTGGCGACCACGAGCACAGTGGACTCGTCGATCGCCGCCGCCATCGCGTCCGGGTTCGCGCGGAAGGTCGAGGCGTCGACCGGCACCACGATCTTGCGCAGGCCGAACAGGTGCGCCGCCTTGTGGAACGCGGCGTGGGCGGTGTCGGGCAGCACGATGCTCGGCGCGGCCACGTCCGGGCGGGCGTCGCGCGCGGCCAGCACCGCGAGCAGGCACGACTCGGTGCCGCCGGACGTCACGGTGCCCACCGTCTCCGCGGTGCCACCGAGCAGCGCCGCCGCCCGGCCGACGAGGTCGTTCTCGAGGCGCAGCAGGCTCGGGAACGCCGTGGGGTCCAAGCCGTTGGCCGACGATGCGAGCGCGTGGGCCGCCGCCGCTATCTCGTCCACTTCGGACAGCCCGCTGTCGTAGACGTAGGCCAATGTGTGGCCGCCGTGCGTCGGCAGGTCCCCCGCGCGCAGCGCCCGCAGGTCGGCCAGGACGTCGGTCACGACTGCGCCCGCGCCGAACGCGGTTCGAGCACCTTGCGGCGCAGCAGCGGGATCGCCAGCGCGACCAGCACGGCGGGCAGCACCGACGAGCCCACGGTGATGGCCGTGATCGCCGAGCTCGGCTGCTGGGCGCCCGCGTCCGTGCTGGACACGTAGCCGCCGGCCTGCAGCACCAGCCCGAACAGGCCGGGGCCGAGTGCCAGACCGAGGGTCTCCGACGCGGTCCACACCCCGGCCGTGATGCCCGCGCGGGTCTCGCCCGTGCGTTCCTCCTCAGCGCTGATCAGGTCGGGCAGGATCGCCAGCGGGAACACCGAGATCCCGGCGTAGCCGATGCCCGCGAGCGCCACGAACACCATCGTGAGCGCGAACGGGATGCTTGCCGCGAACAGGATTCCGAGCAGGCCGACGGCGAACGAGACGGTCGCGATGCGGAAACCCACGAGCTTTCCCCAGCGCGAGCCCAACCGCGGCCACAGCGGCATCGTGATCAGCGCCGGGCCGACGAACCCGACGAACAGCACCGTGCGGTAGCTCGGGTCGCCCAGCACGTGCTCGGCGAAGTACGGGATCGCGGCGAGCACGGTGCCGACGCCGAGGGCCTGGATGAAGTACGAGCCCATCAGCCAGCAGAACGGGCGCCACTGCGCGATCGTGCCCATCAGCTGCTTGAAGCTCACGGCGTTGGGCCGCAGCGAACCGACGGGCGCGCCCTTCAGACCGAAGTAGACACCGAGGGTCGCCAGCAGGATGATCACCGCCATCACGGCGCCCATCACCCGGTAGCCCGCCACGCCTTCGAGGAAGTCGGTGATCGCCGGGGCCGCACCGCCCGACACGAGGATCGCGACGGCCAGCACGCCGATGCGCACGCTGGTGAGCTTCGTGCGTTCCTCGGCCGAGTCCGTGAGCTCTGCCGGCAGCGCGTTGAACGGCACCTGGAAGAACGCGTACGCGGTGGCGCACAGGAAGAACACGATCACCACGTAGGTCGCGTCGATCGCCGGCTTGCCGAAGCCCGGGTGCGCGAACAACGCGAAGAACAGGACCGCGACACCGATGCCGCCGCCCAGCAGGAACCGCCGCCGGCTGCCGGTGCGCACGAGGTCCGCGTCGGACAGCCGGCCCGCGATCGGGTTGAACACCACGTCCCACGCCTTCGGCACGAACACGATCACGCCGGCCGCCGCGGCGGGCACCGCCATCGTGTCCGTGAGGTAGGGCAGGAGCAACAGCCCCGGCACGGTGCCGAACGAGCCGGTGACGAACGAGCCGAGCGAGTAACGGAAACGCGTCCGGCGGGGCAGCGGCGCCAAGGGTCCTCCTCGAGGGCGGTCCGACGAACGCAATGCCTAGTGGATCTTCGCCGTTCCCCGGTAGTGGTCGGCGGCAATCGTGCCACCGTCGTAATGCACCGCGCGTACCGGGCCGACCTCGCACCGTGCCCTGCTCACGAAAGGACTTCGGCCACCTTCGTCAGCGAACCCGCGTCGCCGCGCAGCAGCAGTGTCGTGACCACGGTGTCCTCCCAGGCAGCGAGCTCTTCGCGGATCTTCGCGGCCGGCCCGACGAGTGAGGTGTCCTCCACGAGCGCCGTCGGGATCGCCGCGACGGCCTCGTCCTTGCGCCCCGCGAGGTAAAGCTCCTGCACCTTGTCGGCCACCTCCTCGTAACCCAGGCGTGCGAACACGTCGTGGTGGAAGTTCACGGCCTTGGCCCCCATGCCGCCGATGTACAACGCGAGCGCCGGCTTGATCCAGCTCGCCGCCTCCTCCACGTCGTCGTGGACGATCACCGGCACCGAAGCGGGCACCTCGAAGTCGTCGGCCGTGCGCCGCGCACCCGGGCGTGCGAAGCCCTCGGCGAGCGCCGCGCGGTAGAACGCATCGGCCTTGGGCGAGAAGAACAGCGGCAGCCAGCCGTCGCAGATCTCCGCCGACAGCGCGACGTTCTTGGGTCCCTCGGCCGCGAGGTAGATCGGGAGGTCGGTGCGCAGCGGGTGCACGGTCGGCTTGAGCGCCTTGCCCAACCCGGTGCCGCCCCGCAACGGCAGCTGGTAGAACTGCCCGTCCAGCGTCACGGGAGCCTCGCGCGCCAGCACCTGGCGGATCACGGCCACGTACTCGCGGGTGCGGGCGAGCGGCTTCGGGTACGGCTGGCCGTACCAGCCTTCCACGACCTGCGGGCCCGACGCGCCGAGCCCGAGCACGAACCGGCCGCCGGAGAGGTGGTCCAGCGTCATCGCGGTCATGGCGGTGGCCGTCGGCGTGCGCGCGGACATCTGCACGATGTTGGTGCCGAGCTTCACGCGGCTGGTCGACGCACCGGCCCAGGCAAGCGGGGTGAAGGCGTCCGAGCCGTAGGCCTCCGCCGACCAGACCGAGTCGAACCCGAGGCGCTCGGCTTCGAGCACGGCCTCGAGCGCGCCCGGCGTCGGGCCGCTCCCCCAGTACCCGAGGTGGTAACCCAGCTTCATTCGGCCCTCCGTGCGTCAGACGTTCGGCGAGTAGTGCTCCGGCTTGCCGCGCTGCGACAGCGGCGGCAGGTTCCTCCGTGGAGTCTCGACCACGGGCGCGTCCGCGGCCACCGCACCCCTCGCGCGCCGCCAGCCCGCGCGCGCCCGCGGGTGGTAGCGGCGGTCGTGCGGCACGAGGGAGAACACGGCGTTGATGGCGCGCCCCAGGAAGCGGTGGCGCCGTTCGTCGCGGGCGGACCAACGGAAGCCGAGCAGATCGCGGATCTCCGGGTCGTAGAGCCCGACGGTGAGCCAGACGAACTGCTTCGCGACCACCGCCGAGACCGGCCGCCACAGCAGGTCGGGCAGCCACGCCAGGTTCGGCGGTTTGGCGATGCCCCGCAGCTCGAGCACGTCTCGCGTCGCCTTGTTGTCCTCCAGGACCTCGGTGCACATGTGCTTCCAGTAGCGCCGGAAGTCCTCCCAGGACTCGGGTACCGGGCGCATCGTCAGGTCGTACATCCGCCACCAGCGCACGTGTTCGTCGAACAGCCGCCGCTTCTCCTCCTCGCCGATGCCGCCCGTGAAGTGGTCGGCGATGAGGATCGTGCTGACGAAAAACGTCGAGTGGGCCCAGTAGAACGTGTCCGGGTCGAGGGCGTGGTAGCGGCGGCCCTTGGCGTCGATGCCCTTGATGCGGTGGTGGTAACCGCGCACCTCGAGCGCGGTCCG
Organism: Amycolatopsis sp. NPDC004368; assembly: GCF_053602515.1. Lineage (NCBI taxonomy): Bacteria > Bacillati > Actinomycetota > Actinomycetes > Pseudonocardiales > Pseudonocardiaceae > Amycolatopsis > Amycolatopsis sp. NPDC004368. Next base: position 30,250 of record NZ_JBSGDT010000036.1, read on the forward strand.
GTGGGCACGCGGGCCGTCGTACACCACGCCGCCGATCGGGTAGAGCGAGCGGAACAGCCGTTGCCAGCGCTCTTCGAAGAACCGCGAGTGCTGCTCGACACCGGCGCCGAGGCCTGGATGCATGTTCTGCATCGACCCGGCCCACAGCGCGATCAGCAGACCACGCCAGTCGCCGAAGTAGCGCCACGTGAGCGAATCGGGTCCCAGTGGTTCGGGTTCCTCCCCCGTCATCGCGGCTCCTGCCCGTGCGCCGATGAACTGACTACGACCGTTGTCAGGTTAGGATGTGACAACGGGCGTGGTCAACCACGCGCGATCGAGCGTGGTGGTCGGGTGTGGCGGTCGAGCGTGGTGGTCGAGTGTGGGAGTGGATATGCCGGGCCGCACGTGGGCGGGCACGACGCTGGACGATCGCAAGGCGGCGCGGCGCGACCAGCTGGTCGCCGCGGGCCTCGACCTGCTCGGCACCGAGGGCTCCGCGGCGGTGAGCGTGCGCGCCGTGTGCCGCCACGCCCACCTCACCGAGCGGTACTTCTACGAGAGCTTCGCCGACCGCGAGGAGCTCGTCGTGGCCGTCTACGAGCACGTCGGCGAACTGGCGCGCCACGCCCTGATCGACGCTGTCCGCGACGCACCCGACCCGCGGCGACGGGCCGAGCGGGCGGTGCGGGCGTTCGTGGAGCTGATCGTCGACGATCCGCGGCGGGGCCGGGTGCTGCTGCTCGCACCGCTGACCGACCCCGCTCTCACCCGCCGCGGCCGGCACTTGCTGCCCGCGTTCGCCGCACTGATCGGCGAACAGCTTTCGCACGGCGACGAGACCGACCGGATGTTGGTGGCGATCGGGCTCGTCGGTGCCTTGAGCAACGTGTTCATCGCCTACCTCGACGGCACGCTGCGGGTGGGCCGCGAGCGGCTCGTGGCCCACTGCGTGCGCCTGGTGCTCGGCGCCGACGAGTTCGACCACTGAGCGCCGTTTTCCTTCGGCAGCCGCAAGGCGGTGTCGATGCGCCCGCCGCGGCGTCGACGCCGCGGGCACCTCGGTCACGTCGATCTCCATCACCGGCTGGATCACGCGGGTGTGCACGGAGCGTGTTGCTCCGGTGGTGCGGACCGTCGCGCTCGTGTTGTCGCGCGCGCTGGTCCGGACCTGACTGGCCGGAAAAACACCGGCCACACCAAGGTTTCCTCGTGGGTTAGGGCAATCGGATGACGTCGGGAAACACGCTGTTCTCGTAATTCTCCGCAACTACCATCGTCCCGATGGCCCGGCGGAACTGGGGGATCACGTTCCCGGGCCGGTCCCCCACGACCGTCGCGGGCCGTCGCGGTCCCGCAGCGGCGGCCGGATCCCGTCTGCTGTCACTCGACCTCGTGCTCGGCCTGGTCGCCCTCGCCGGCGGCCTGCGCGTGGTGGCCCTCGCGACGAGCACCCCGGACCTGCCGGGCGAGGCCACGGCCGTCGCGCGCACCTACACCCTGGGCCACCTCACGAGTGCGCTCCGAGCCGGTGTTCGCCTGCGCGGTCGGGGTGTTCCTGCTCGTGCTGATCCTCACTCCGCTGGTGCGGCGGATCCGGGGAGGCCGTGCGCGCTGAGCCGACGCGGGTGTGCTGCGCGGTCGCACTGGTCTGCGCCGTGTGCACACCCGCACCGTCCACAGTGGTCCCGGCGGCACCACCGCCGTCCGCACCGGCCCGCGGGATCGGACCGCTGCCGCCCGCGGCGACCACGTCCCCGGTCCGCCTCACGGTCCCGGCGATCGGGATCGACGTGCGCGAGCTGGTGCCGCTCGCCCTCGGCCCGGCCCACGAGCTGGCGGCGCCCGCGCGGTTCGCCGACGTCGGCTGGTATGCCGCCGGCCCGGTACCGGGTGATCCCGGGCCGGCGGTGATCGCCGCCCACGTGGACTCCCGGTCCGGCCCGGCGCCGTTCGCTTCGTCGTCGACGCCGTGCAGCGGTACCCGAAAAGCGCGTTCCCGACCGACGCCGTCCACGGCCTCGCGCCGGGTGCCGCGCTGCGGCTGATCACCTGCGGCCGGACCCATCAGGACAGCATCATGGCCCACGCCTCCACCCGACGGGCCCGACCTCCCGGGCCGCCGCACTCCGCCACCACCTCGTCGGCCAGCAGACCACGACGGGCGGCGTCTGGCCCAGCGCTGCATCTCCACCCGGTGACCTACTGGGCCACGGCACTCCGTTCCACGAGCCGGTCACGGAACTCCGCCACGGCCTCGTCGGCGAGCAGACCGCGCCGCGCCAGCGCTGGGCGCACCCCCTCCCCGAACCGGTACGCCTCCTCCAGGTGCGGGTAGCCCGACAGCACGAACTCCGAGACGCCGACCGCGTGGTACTCCTCGATGAGGTCGGCGATCTCCTCGTGGCTGCCGACGAGCGCCGTGCCCGCGCCGCCGCGGACCAGTCCGATGCCGGCCCACAGGTGGGGGTGGATCTCCAGGCCGCGCGCACCCGCGTCGAGGCGGCCGCCGTGCAGGGCGACCATCCGGCGCTGGCCCTCCGACTCGCTTGCGGCGAGCTGGGCCTGCGCCTGGGCGACCTGCACCGGGTCGAGCGCGTCGAGCAGGCGCTGCGCCTCCGCCCACGCCTCGGCGGAGGTGTCGCGCGCGATGGTGTGCAGGCGGACGCCGAACCGCACGCTCCGGCCTTGCGCCTCGGCCAGCGCACGCACCTTCCCGATCTTCTCCGCGACCTGCGCGGGCGGTTCGCCCCACGTCAGGTAGACCTCGGCGTGGCGCGCGGCCACCGGCAGCGCCGCGGGTGACGAGCCGCCGAAGTACAGCGGGGGTACCGGATCCGGCGCAGCGAGCGTCGTCGCGCCCGCGACTTCCAGGTGTTCGCCAGAGAAGTCGAACGGTCGGCCCGACCACACACCGCGCACGATCGTGAGGAACTCGTCGGTACGGGCGTAGCGGGCGTCGTGGTCGTGCCAGTCGCCGAAGCGGCGCTGCTCCACGGCATCGCCGCCGGTCACGATGTTGAGCAGCACCCGGCCCGCCGACAGCCGCTGGAAGGTGCCGGCCATCTGCGCGGCCAGCGTCGGCGAGATCACGCCGGGCCGGAACGCGACGAGGAACTTCAGCCGCCGCGTCTCGCGGATCAGGGCGGCGGTGGTCAGCCAGGCGTCCTCGCACCAGGTGCCGGTGGGCGTGAGCACGGCCTCGAACCCGAGCTGCTCGGCCGCGCGCGCGACCTGCGCGAGGTAGTCGAGGTTGGCCGGGCGCTGGGCTTCGCGGCCCCGGGATTTGTTGGCGTGGAAGCGTTCCACGATCGTGCGGCCGTCGCCGGTGGTCGGCAGGAACCAGTGCAGTCTCACGCTCATCGGGTGCTCCTCGCGGCTTCGATGTCGGGCCCGTAGCGGCGGTCGGCGAACGCCGCGAAGTCAACCTTCCCGGGCAGGGTTCCGTCGGCGGTGAAGGCGTCGGCCAGCTGCTGCTCCGACGTGACGACCGAGTCGTCGAGCGGGATCGGCACGTCGCGCCCGGCGGCCACGGCCTTCTGCGCCACAGCGGGTTCGAGGCCGGTCTCGGCGGCCCACGCGTTCGCCCACTCGTCGCGGTGGGTGTTCGCCCAGAGCTGGGCCTTGACGACGCGGGTCACGAAGTCGCGGATCGCCGAGTTCCGGCCGGGGTCGGCCAGCGCGGCCGTGCTCGCGGTCTCGAACGCCAGCCCGTTGGAGCTGCCGCGCCCGTCGGAGAGCACCCGGGCGTGGGCGTCGAGCTGCGCCTGGGCCGTGTAGGGGTCCCAGATCGCCCAGGCATCCACCTGGTGCTGGGTGAAGGCCGCGTACGCCTCGGACGGCTGCAGGAACGACAGCTTCACGTCCTTGGTGGTCATGCCCGCGCGCTTCAGCGTGTTGAGCAGCTGCCCGTGGGCCGAGCTGCCCTTCGACACCGCGATCGTCTTGCCCCGCAGGGAACCCACGTCCCGCAGCGGCGAATCCGGGGGCACCAGGATCGCCTCGCGTTCGACGTTGCTCCTCGCGACGCTGACCACGGAGATCTTCGCCTTGGCCGCCGCCGCGAAGATGGGCGGTGTGTTCCCGACCCGGCCCAGGTCGATCGCGCCGGCGGAGGCCGCTTCGAGCAGCGGCGGCCCGGAGGTGAACGTCGACCACTCGATCCGATAAGGCACGTCGGACAGCAGGTTCGCGGCCGTGAGCAGGGACTTCACGCCGCCCTTCTGGTCGCCGACGCGCAGCGTCACCTTGGCCAGATCGGCGGCCGGGACGGCCGCGGGCACGGGTGCGGGGCCGGTGGCCGCGCCCGAGGACGAACACGCGGTCAGCCCGGCCAGCAGCGCGGCGACAGCCGCGGCGAGTTTCGCGTTACGCAGGTGCACCTTCGGTCACTCGCAGGTCGGCCAGCACGCGCGAGCGCACGTCGGCGTGGTCGGTGGCTGTCCGCGGCCGCGGGTGGCCGAGGACGTGTTCGGAGACGATGCGGCCCTCGTCGAGGACGAGGATCCGGTCGGCGAGCAGCAGGGCTTCGTCGACGTCGTGGGTCACCAGCAGCACAGCGGGTTCGTGTGTGCGCCACAGGCGTTCGACGAGCCGGTGCATCGCGAGGCGGGTGAGGGCGTCGAGCGCGCCGAACGGTTCGTCGAGCAGCAGCAGGTCGGGCTCGCGCACCAGAGCGCGGGCGAGTGAAACCCGTTGCGCCTCACCGCCCGAGAGCGTGAGCGGCCAGTCGTCCACGTGCCCCGACAGGCGTACTTCCTCGAGCGCCTGCTCGGCCACGCGGCGGTCACGCGAGCGGTTCGCCCCGTCGCGGCGCAGGCCGAGCACGACGTTGCGCCAGACCTTGCGCCACGGCAGCAGGCGCGGTTGCTGGAACGCCACCGACACCGTGCCCACGACGTTCGCGGTGCCGTCGATCTCGGTGTCGAGGCCGGCGAGCACCCGCAGCAGCGTCGACTTGCCCGAGCCGCTGCGGCCGAGCAGCGCCACGAACTCGCCGTGGCCGATCTCGATCTCGAGTCCATCGAGGACAGTGCGCTCCCCGAAGCGTTTCGTGAGGTCGCGCACCGCGACCACCGGCTTCACGGGGCCAGCCATCGCAGCGCCCTCCGTTCCAGGAGCCGCACCAGCGCGTCGGTCGCGAGGCCGAGGATCGCGTAGACGATCAGGCCGACCACCACGACGTCGGTGCGCAGGAACTCGCGGGCGTTGTTGATGAGGTACCCGAGGCCGGCGTCGGCGTTCACGGTCTCGCCCACGATCAGCGCCAGCCACGCGAGGCCGAGCGACTGGCGCAGCCCCACCAGCGCCTGGGGCAGCGCGCCGGGCAGCACCACGTGCCACAGCCGTTCGCCGCGCGTGAAACCGAGTGCCCGCGCGGCTTCGACCAGGCGCGCGTCGGCCGTGCGGATTCCCGAGTGGACGTTCAGGTAGAGCGGGAACGCGACCCCGAGGGCCACGAGCACGATCTTCGTCTCCTCGCCGATCCCGAACCACAGGATGAACAACGGGATCAGGCCGAGGAACGGCAGCGTCCGCAGCATCTGCACGGGCGGGTCGACCAGCGCCTCGCCCCAGTGCGAGAGGCCGGCGGTGATCCCGAGCAGCACACCCACGACCGCGCCGATCGCGAACCCCGCACCGACCCGGCCGAGCGACACCACGAAGGCGGTGCCCAGCTCGCCGGTGCGGACGAGGTCGACCGCGCTGGTCAGCACCGTCCACGGGGCACTGAGCTTCTCGGGTGGCAGCACGCCGGTGGAGCTCGCGAGCTGCCACGCGGAGACGAGCACGAGCGGGCTGATCCAGCGGCGGAGGGAAATCCTGCGCCGGGCGGTTCGCCGGGGGTTCGGTGGCCGTGCGGCCGCGGGTTGCTGGGCGCGCGTCAGCACACCCGTGGTGGAAATCGACACGGATTTCTCCCGGGTACGGGTTTTTGCTACGGGGAAAGGGGAACCGCTCAGCGCGAACGGCAGATCGCGCTCGCCTGCTGCCGGAGGTCGACGTGCAGGCGGCTCACGAGCAGCGCGCCGAGGTTCATGCCCCGAGCTTCACCCGGCCGGGCGGATCGCGTCAACAAACCGCGTGCCCGCTCCCAGGCACTGGTATCACGGACCCACTTGTGCCACGAGTGCGCGCCCTCCCGGGCGCGGGACTACCGAGGAGTGGGACGGCTCAGGCGCCGAACATCCGGTGCCACTCGTCGAGCGAGCGCGGCCGGAACACGAAGTTGGTGTCCTTCACGTGCGACAGCGCGGCCGAGGGCTCGGCCGAGTACTGGTGGCCCGGGTACACGACGGGGTTGCCGGGCAGCGTCGCGAGCCACTGGAGGCTGCGGTAGATCGCGTCGGCGTCACCGCCCGGGAAGTCGGTGCGGCCGCAGCCTTCGAGGAACAGCGTGTCGCCGGAGACGAGCCGGTCGCCGACGAGGAAACACTGGCTGCCCGGCGTGTGCCCGGGCGTGTGCAGCAGCCGGATGTCGATCGCGCCGACGCGGAGCACGTCGTCGTGGTCGTGGGCGCGCAGGTCCGTGCCGGACACCCCGGTGACCCGCCGGACCCACTCCGTCTCTTCGGTGTTGACGTGGATCGGCACCTGCTCGATCGCGAGCAGCTCGGCGATCCCGGGCAGCGAGAAGCCCATCATGTCGCCGCCGACGTGGTCCGGATGGTGGTGGGTGGCCAGCACGCCGGTCAGGCGCATGCCGTCGTCGTGCAGCACCTGCACCAGATCCCCCACCGCGTAGGCCGGATCGACGATCACGGCCTCACCCGACTCGCGGTCCCCGATGAGGTAGGCGAAGTTGACCATCTGCGTCGCGACCGGGTCGCCCACCGCGAAGTCCCGGCCGGCGAGCAGTTGGCGGAAGTACAGCTGGTCTGCCATGGCGGGCAGCCTACGGGTACCTGCCCGGCCCTGCCGACTTCCCCCGGTCGCTACGCTGACTCCCCGCTCGGCCCCTGCCCTTCACTTCCGCGCGAATCCGGAGGCACCGGTGAAGCTGTTGCTCACTTCGGGTGGCGTCACGAACCCCAGCATCCGCACGGCGCTCGTGCAGCTTCTCGGCAAGCCGATCTCCGACTGCCACGCCCTCTGCGTCCCGACGGCACAGTGGGGTCATCCGATGTGCGGTCCGGCGTCGGTGCGGGGATTCGTCGCCGCCGAGCCCACGTGGCAGCACTTCTCGGGCCTGGGCTGGGCCTCGCTCGGTGTCCTCGAACTCACCGCGCTGCCCACCGTCGGCGAGGGGCGTTGGGTTCCCTGGGTCCGGGAGGCGGATGTGCTCCTCGTCGAAGGCGGCGACGCGACCTACCTGTGCCACTGGATGCGGGAGTCCGGGCTGGCCGATCTGCTGCCTTCGCTGCCCGACACGGTCTGGGTGGGGGTGAGCGCCGGAAGCATGGTGCTGACGCCCCGCATCGGCTCGTACTTCGTCGAGTGGCCCTCGGCCCCGGACGACCGCACCCTGGGCGTCGTCGAGTTCTCGATCTTCCCGCACCTGGACCTGTTCCCCACGAACACCCTGGCCGACGCGCAGCGGTGGGCCGCCGAAATCGGCGGCCCGGCCTACGCCATCGACGAACAGACCGCCATCACGGTCGTCGACGGCTCCGTCGAGGTGGTCTCCGAAGGGCGCTGGACGCAGTTCGGGGCCTGACCACCCGGCGGCGTCTGGACGGTCGGTTCCTCACCGCTCGACGGGCCGGGCCAAACGAGCTCGGTTTTCGAACCCGTGTTCGACATGGCGAAAAGCCTACTGCCGCACGCTCCGAATAGGCTGGCGCTCATGGTGTGGGGACTCCTGGGTGCGCTGCTGTCGGCCGTGGCGTACGGCGTCGCGTCGGTGATGCAGGCGGTGGCGGCCAAGGCGACGCCCGACGCGGGCGCGGGGGTCGACCCGCGGTTGCTGCTGCGGGTGCTGCGGCAGTGGAAGTACGTGGCCGGGCTGGGCCTCGACGTGATCGGGTTCATCGCGCAGATCGCCGCGCTGCAGGTGCTGCCGTTGTTCGTCGTGCAGGCCACGCAGGCGGCGAGCCTCGCGGTGACGGCCGTGGCCGCCCGGGTGTTCGGGATGCGGCTGGGGGCGCGCGAGTGGACGGCCGTCGTCGTGGTGTGTGCAGGGTTGGCGTTGCTCGGGTCGTCGGCGCAGAGTGAGGGGTCCGAGCAGGTGGGGCTGGGGTTCCGGCTCGCGCTCGCGGGCGCGGTGGTCGTGCTCGGGCTGGCCGGGATCGCCGCGGGCAAGGCCGGGCGCCGCGTCCGCACGCCGGCGCTGGGGCTCATCGCGGGGCTGAGCTTCGGGCTCGTCGCCGTGGCCGGGCGGATCATCCCGAGCCTGGCACCGCTCGACCTGATCACCGATCCGGCGCTGTACATCCTCGCGGTGTCCGGCGGCATGGCGATGCTGTTCTACGCCACAGCCCTGCAACGCGGCAGCGTCACCACGTCCACCGCGATGATGGTGCTCGGCGAGACCGTGCTGCCCTCGCTCATCGGCATCGTGCTGCTGGGCGACCGGACTCGGCCCGGCTTCGTGGTCGTGGCGGTCGCGGGGTTCGTGCTCGCGGTGACCGCCGCGCTGGTGCTGGCCCGCTTCGGCGAGCCGGCGCCCATCGAACAACCCGTCTGAGACTCAGCCGCGGTTGCGCCGCCACTGGTTCGACAGCAGCCACATCAGGTACAGCCCGCCGATGGCCCCGGTCGCGATGCCGACCGGCAGCCCTTCCTCGCCGAACACCAGGCGCGTCACCAGGTCACTCGCCACGAGCAGCAGCGCGCCCATGAGCGCCGAGGACACCAGCGCCGGTTTCGCCGAGCGCGCCAGCCGTTTCGCCAGCTGCGGTGCGGCCAGGGCGACGAACGCGATGGGTCCCGTCGCGGCGGTGGCGATCGCGCACAACGTCACCGCCACCGCGAGCAGCACCGCCCGGCTGCGTTCCACCGGCACGCCGAGCCCCTTGGCCGCGTCGTCGCCCATCTCGAGCAGCGCGAGCCGCCGGCCGTAGCCGAACGCGAGCGGCAACAGCACCGCCACGGCGATCGCGACCGGCCAGATCTCGTCCCACCCGCGGCCGTTGAGCCCGCCCACCAACCACGCCTGCGCGGCGATCGCGTCCTGCAGCGAAGCCCGCGTGATCAGGTACGAGTTCACGGCCGTGAGCATGGCGGCCACACCGATGCCGACGAGGATCATGCGGAACCCCTGCAGCCCGCGCCGGTACGCGAGCAGCCCGACCGCCAGCGCCGTGACGACCCCACCGGCGAGCGCGCCGAGCGCGACCTCACCCGATCCCCCGTGGGCCAGCACGATCACGAGCAGCGCGCCGGTCGCCGAGCCCTCGGTGAAACCGATCACGTCCGGGCTGCCGAGCGGGTTGGCCGACAGGCTCTGCAGCACGCCGCCGCTCACCGCGAGCGCGGCGCCGACCAGGACCGCGACCAGCAGCCGCGGCAGCCGGAGCGTGGTCACGATGAACTCGGTGCCCGCGTCGCCGAAACCGAAGAGCGTCTTCACGACGTCGAGCACCGACAGCGGGTAGTCGCCGGTCGTCATGCTCACCGCGCTCAGCCCGAACAGCACGACCGCGAGCACGATCCCCACCACGAGCGCGCGCGGCTTCACCTGAACCACGACCCGCCGGGCGGGCCGGTCCTCGAGCGTGGTCACAGGCGCGCCAGCTTCCGGCGCCGGCACAGGGCGATGAACACCGGCGCGCCGAGGAACGCCGTCACGATGCCCACCTGCAGTTCCTCCGGCGGGTTGAGGACGCGACCGATCACGTCGGAGCCGATCAGCAGCACCGGAGACAGGATCATCGAGTACGGCAGCACCCACCGCTGGTCCGGACCCACCAGGATCCGCACGGCCTGCGGCACCGCGAGGCCGATGAACGCGATCGGCCCGATCGCCGCGGTCGAGGCACCGCACAGCAGGGTGACCGCGATCGCGCCCAGCACCCGCGTGCGGCCGATGTGCGCGCCCAGTGCCTTGCCGGTCTGCTCACCGAGCGCGAGCACGTTCAGCGGCCGCGCGAGCAGCAGCGCCAGCACGATCCCCACGGCGATGAACGGCGACACCTGCACCAGCACGTCCGCGCGCCGGCCGCTGAGCGAGCCGACGTTCCAGAACCGGAACTGGTTGAACGTGTCGGGGTCGATCAGCAGCACCGCGCCGATGTAGGCCTGCAGCACGGCGGTCAGCGCCGCACCCGACATCACGAGCCGGTCGGGGGTCGCGCCGCCGCGCCCGGCGGTGCCGAGCAGGTACACCACCACCGACGCGATCGCGGCTCCGAGGAACGCGAACCACACGTAACCGAGCACCGTGGTGACACCGGTGAACGCGATGGCCGAGACCACCGCGGCGGCCGCGCCGTTGTTCACCCCGAGCAGTCCGGGGTCGGCGAGCGGGTTCCGGGTGAGGGCCTGCATCACCGCGCCGGCGAGCCCGAGGGCCGCGCCGACCAGGGCGCCGAGCAGCGTCCGCGGCAGGCGCTGGTCGTGGATGATGACCGCGTCGGTCGAACCGTCGTTGTGCCAGAGCACTGTCCACGTCGAGCCGAACGGGATGCTCTTGGAGCCCACCCAGAGGCTCACCAGCATGATCAGCACGAGCAGCGCGACGGCGCACACCAGGCCACCGCCGCGCAGGGTCCGGGTCCGGCCCCGGTGCGCGGGTGGCCCCGTCGCCACGGGTGGGCTGACGCTGACGACCACCGACACCTCCTGGGGACCGGGTACTCCTTCACGGGCGGTTCTTAGACTAGCCTTACCTATCCAAACCGGGGTGACGCGGGACGCGCGCAGGTGGAACGAACGGGAGGGCGCCGGTGACGACGGCTGCAGCGACGACCGGGCGTAACGTGCTGCGGCGCGCGATCGCCGGGCAGCGGGGGGCCGTGACGCTCGCGTCGGTCCTCGCCGCCGCGCACCAGGGTGGCGAAGCGCTGGTGCCCGTGGTGATCGGTGTGGTCATCGACCGTGCCGTGGCCGACAGCTCCGTGCTCACCCTGCTGACCTGGCTGGGTGTGCTGGCGCTGGTGTTCCTGGTGCTCTCGTACAGCTATCGCTTCGGCGCCCGGGCCGCGGAGGCCGCGGCCGAGCGCGCGGCCCACGACATCCGGCTCGCGCTGTCGCGGCGAGTGCTGCATTCCCGTGGTGGCACCGAAACCGGGGCGCTCGCGGGTGAGCTGGCCAGCATCGGGACGTCGGACGCGCGCCGCGTCGGGATGGTGAACTTCGTGGTGCCGTTCGGGGTCTCGGCGCTCGCCGGCCTCGTCGTGAGCGCGATCGCGCTGCTGCGGATGTCCGTGCCGCTCGGCCTGCTGGTGCTGCTCGGCACTCCCCCGTTGCTGTTCCTCGCGCACCTGATCGGCAAGCCGCTGGAGAAGCGCAGCGAGGTGGAGCAGGAACGCGCGGCGCACGCGTCGGGCGTGGCGGCCGACCTCGTGGCGGGGCTGCGGGTGCTCAAGGGCATCGGTGCGGAACCGGCCGCCGTCGAGCGCTACCGGCGCACCAGCCGCACGTCGCTCGCCGCCACCGTCCGGGCCGCCCGCGCGCAGGCCTGGCACAACGGCGCGCTGCTCGCGTTGACCGGCATCTTCATCGCGCTGGTGGCGCTGGTCGGCGGGAACCTCGCGGCGAACGGCGACATCAGCATCGGCGACCTCGTCGCGGCGGTCGGGCTCGCGCAATTCCTGCAGGGACCGTTCGGGATCTTCGCGTGGGTCAACGGTCAGTTCGCGCAGGGCCGCGCCTCGGCCGGACGCGTCGCCGCGGTGCTCGACGCTCCGCTCGCCGTGCCCGAGGGCAGCTCGCCGTTGCCGGCGCGCACCGCGGGTGGGATCGAGCTGTCCGGGGTGACGCACGGAAAACTGCGGGACCTCGACCTGTCCGTGCCCGCCGGGCAGCTGCTGGGGATCGTCACGGCCGACCCGGCCACCGCGACCGACCTGCTCGATTGCCTGGGCCGCTTCACCGACCCCGGCGCGGGAGCAGTGCGCGTCGATGCCGTCGATCTGTCCACTGTGGACCCGGACCACGTGCGGGAGGTGGTGCTCGTGGCGGCCCACGACGCCGATCTGTTCGAAGGAACACTGGAGGAGAACGTGCGGGCGGGCAGGCCGGCGGTGCCGGACGCGGTGCTGGCGGCCGCGGCAGCCGACGAGGTGGCGAGCACACTGCCGGCGGGCCCGGCCACGGCCGTCACCGAACGCGGACGGTCGCTTTCGGGCGGGCAGCGGCAACGCGTCGCGCTCGCGCGGGCGCTGGCGGCCGACACCCCGGTGCTCGTGCTGCACGACCCGACCACGGCCGTCGACACGGTCACCGAGGCGCGCATCGCGGCAGGGGTCGCGCAGGTACGCCGCGGCCGCACCACGATCGTGGTCACGACCAGCCCGGCCCTGCTCGCGGCCACCGACCGCGTGGTGCTGCTCGACGAAGGTCGGGTGGTCGCCGAAGGTGAGCACGCCGGCCTCGTGCGCGAGCGCGCCGACTACCGCGCGGCGGTGCTGTCGTGAGCGAGCGTGAACTGCTCCCGACCGCGGACGGGCACCGCATCCGCGTCGTGCTGGGCGAGCTGTTGCGCCGCGCGAAAGCGCGTGCCGCCGGGTCGCTCGCGTTCGTCATCGCGGCCACGGCCATCGGCCTGCTCACCGCGCCGCTGCTGGGCCGGGTCGTGGACATCGTCGCGCAGCACCGCCCGGCCACCGACCTCGTGACGCCGGTGGTCGAGCTCGTGCTGGTCGCCGTCGCCTCGGCGATCGCGACGGCCATCGGAACCTCGATGCTCGCGCGCCTCGGTGAGACGATGCTCGCCGACCTGCGCGAGCGGTTCGTCGACCGGGCGCTGGGCCTGCCACTGGAACAGGTGGAGAAGGCCGGGTCCGGCGACCTCACCACCCGCGTGACCAATGACGTGTCGGTGGTCGCCGAAGCCGTGCGCGAGGCGTTGCCGGAACTGGGCCGGTCGGTGCTCACGATCGTGCTGACGCTCGTGGCCATGGCCGTGCTCGACTGGCGGTTCCTCCTCGCCGCCCTGCTCGCCGTGCCGATCCAGCTGCACACCGTGCGCTGGTACGTGCGGGAGGCGAAGCCGCTCTACGCGGCGCAGCGGGCCGCGGTCGGCGCGCAGCAACAGCAGCTGCTCGACACGATCGGCGGCGCGAAAACCGTGCGCGCGTTCCGGCTGGCCGACGAGCACGTGGAGCGCGTGCGGCAGCGCTCCGACGGTGCCGTGGAGCTGGCGTTGCGCGGAATCCGGCTCGTCACCAGGTTTTTCGGCCGGCTGAACCTCGCCGAGTTCGTCGGGCTCGCGGCCGTGCTCGCGGCGGGCTACCTGCTCGTGGGCGCGAACCTCGCGACGGTCGGCGTCGCCACCGCGGCGGCGCTGTACTTCCACAGCCTCTTCAACCCGATCAACACCGCGCTCGCCCTCGTCGACGACGCCCAGGCGGCCGCGGCGAGCCTCGCGCGGCTGATCGGCGTGGCCGACCTGCCCGCACCGGTCGAACCGCGGCTGCCGGCCCGCCCGGCTGATTCGTCGGTGAAGGCCGGCGCACTGCGGCATTCCTATGTGGACGGACACCCGGTGCTGCGCGAGGTGGACCTCGACCTCGCACCGGGAGAGCGCGTCGCGCTGGTCGGCGCGAGCGGCGCCGGCAAGACCACGCTGGCGAAGCTCATCGCCGGAATCCACCGGCCGGGCTCGGGTTCGGTGTCGCTCGGCGGCGTGCCGCTCGACGAGCTGGGCCCGGCCGGGACGCGCCGCACCGTCGCGCTCATCAGCCAGGAGGTGCACGTGTTCAGCGGCACGCTGGCCGACGACCTGCGCCTGGCGCGACCGGAAGCGTCCGAAGAGGACCTACGTGCGGCACTGGCCACCGTGGGCGCGCGGGAGTGGGCCGAGGCGTTGCCGGAGGGGCTGCACACCGTCGTCGGCGAAGGCGGGCACCAGCTCACCGTCGCGCAGGCGCAGCAGCTCGCGCTCGTGCGGCTCGTGCTGGCCGACCCGCCGGTCGCGATCCTCGACGAGGCGACGGCCGAGGCGGGCAGCGCGGGCGCGAAGACGTTGGAGGCGGCCGCGGCGGCGGCACTCGCCGGGCGCACCGGGCTCGTGGTCGCCCACCGGCTCACGCAGGCGGCGGCGTCGGACCGGATCGTGGTGCTCGACGCCGGCGCGGTCGTCGAGACGGGCACGCACGACGAGCTGGTGGCGGCGGGCGGGCGGTACGCGACGCTGTGGGCGGCCTGGTCAGGGACCCGCAGCGGCCCGGAGTGAGCCGTACCGCAGCGCGGGTGGTTGCCTCGATCAACGGTTCGTCTTAGGTTAGGCAAACCTGATTAATCGAGAGCGACCGCAAAGGACCGACGATGGCCCGCTTCTCCCTCCTGTCCGCCGGGCGCGGGCGCGCCCGGATCGCCGGGGCGCTCGCCGCGGCCCTCGTGCTCGCCGGCGCGCTCACCGCGTGCGGCTCCGGCACCTCCACCACGCCCGGTTCCACCGCCGCCTCCGGCGCGACGGATCCCGGCGCGTTCCCGGTCACCATCGAGCACAAGTACGGCTCCACGACGATCGAGAAGGCGCCCCAGCGCGTCGTCACCGTCGGCCTCACCGAGCAGGATTCCCTGCTGGCCCTGGGTGTCGTGCCCGTGGGCACCACCGACTGGCTCGGCAACTTCCCCGGCGCCATCGCGCCGTGGGCCAAGGCGAAGCTCGGCAACGCGCCCCTGCCGACCGTGCTGAAGGACGCCGACGGGCCGCAGTTCGAGAAGATCGCCGCGCTGAAGCCGGATCTCATCATCGGCCTCTACTCCGCGCTCACGCAGGAGCAGTACACCACGTTGTCGAAGATCGCCCCGACGATCGCGCAGCCCAAGCAGTACAACGACTACGGCATCCCCTGGCAGGAGACGACCAAGACGGTCGGCAAGGCCGTGGGCAGGGCCAAGGAAGCCGACGCGCTCGTGGCCGGCGTCGAGGACCAGTTCGCGAAGGCCAAGGCCGCGCACCCGGAGTTCGCCGGCAAGACCGCGCTGATGGCCACCCAGTACGACGGCTACTTCGTCTACGGCAGCCAGGACCCGCGCTCGCGGATCCTGACCTCACTCGGCTTCACCCTGCCGCCGAACCTCGACCAGGTCATCGGCGACAAGTTCGGGGCCAACATCAGCGCCGAGCGCACCGACCTGCTCAACGTCGGCGCGCTCGTCTGGATCGTCGCCAGCCTGCAGGCCGGCCAGGACACGCTGGCGAAGGACAAGCTGTACTCGGGCCTGGACGTCGCGAAGCAGAAGCGGGAGGTCTTCATCGAGGACCCGAGCACCTACGGCAGCGCCACCTCGTTCGTCAGCGTGCTCAGCCTGCCCTACACCCTCGAGCGCCTCGTCCCGCAGCTCAGCGCGGCCGTCGACGGCAACCCGGCCACCGAGGTCAAGCCCGCCGCCTGATCTCCGCCGCACACAGACGAAACCGCCCGGCCGGGAAAGTTCCCGGCCGGGCGGTTTCGGTCGTGCGGTTTCGGTCGTGCGGTTTCGTTCTGGGGTCAGGACTCCATGGCCTCGATGAGGGACTTCGGCCGCAGGTCCGTCCAGTTCCGTTCCACGTAGTCCAGGCACGCCTGGCGGGCGTCCGGGCCGAACGCGGTGGTCCAGCCGGCCGGCACGGCGACGAACTCGGGCCACAGGCTGTGCTGGCCTTCGTCGTTGGTGAGCACCAGATACGTGCCGTCGGGGTTTTCGAAGGGGTTGGTCATGGTGTCGTCCTTTCTCACTGCGAGTGTACGGCGTGGTGCACGAGCGCTCCCAGCGCGCGGAACCACGTTTCGGCCAGGTCGCGCACCCGGTCGGCGGGTGCGAGGGCTTCGGGCCACGACCAGTGGGCCGCCAGGGCGGGGCCGTCTGGCCGGTCTTCGGTGAGCGCGTTGACCGTGAGCGCGTGGGACACGCGCTTGCCGGGGTCGGCCCCGAGGTCGGCGGCTTCGCCTTCAGGGGCGTACTCCCAGTCGCCACCGTCGGCGTGGCCGAAGCGGCCCATGTAGTTGAACTCGATCTCCGGCGCCGGCAGCGCCGCGAGCTCCGGTCCGGTCACGGGGTTCAGGTGCCGAAGCAGGCCGAAACCCGTGCCCGCGACGGGTGCGGCGTCCAGTTCGGCCCGGACGCGTGCCAACGCCACCCGAGCCGCCGGGCCGCCGGCCAGCGCGTCGGCGAGGTCGAGCTCACCGAGGTCGAGGCAGACGGGCACGACGCTGGTGAACCAGCCCACCGTGCGCGACAGGTCCCCGCCACCCGCGAGCTCGTCCTCCCGGCCGTGGCCTTCGAGATCGACCAGCGTCGCCGTGCCCTCGCCGGCCCCGTGGCGGCGGCGCCAGTCGGCGACCGCGAGGGCGAGGCCGGTGAGCAGCACGTCGTTCACCGTCGCCCGCAGCGCCGCCGGAACGCGGCCCAGCAACGGTTCCGTCACCTCCGGCGGCAGGGTGAGCGACAGCGCCGCCGAACCGGAGTCGACGTCGAGCTCCGGGTCACGGGCGCGCAGCAGGGGCAACGGGTCGCCGCCGCCGAGCACCGAACGCCACCGGTCCAGTTCCGCCTCGCGCGCCGGCTCGACCGCGCGGGCCGTGAGCTCGGCCGACCACCGGCGGAAGGACACGTCCACCGGAGGCAGGTCCGGCTTCCGTCCGGCGGCCACGGCCTCCCAGGCCGCGGCGAAGTCGGGCAGCAGCACCCGCCACGACACGCCGTCGATCACGAGGTGGTGCACCATCACCAGCAGCCGGCCACGCGCCGGCCCGGCGTCGAACCAGGTCGCCCGCAGCATCGCGCCCGCGTCGGGATCGAGGCGCGCCCGCGTGGCCAGGGCTTCCGCCGCGATCACGCGTTCGAGGTCCGCGCCGGCGAGCCCGCGAATGTCCACTCGCGACACCCAGCCGCGCACGTCCACCGGTTCGGGCACCTGCAACGCCCACTGCCGCGGTTCCCGGTCGAGCCGCGCCCGCAGCATCGGGTGCCGGTCGGCCACGGCCCGCAGCACGGCAGTGAGGGTGTCCCCGGTCAGCTCCGCGGGCGTGATCAGCAGCGCCGCCTGGTGGTACCCCGCGATCGGGCCGCCCAGCTCGCGCATCGCGTGCATGATCGGCGTGAGCCCGACGGTGCCGGTGCCGTCGTCCTGAGCCACCGGCGCGGCGGCCTCGACCGGCACGGCCACGCCCGCGAGCCCCGCCACGGTCCGGTGCCGGAAGATGTCCCGCGGCGAGATCCGCAGCCCACCCGCGCGCACGCGCGCCACCAGCTGCATCGCGACGATGCTGTCCCCGCCCAGGGCGAAGAAGTCGTCGTCGACGCCCAGGCCCGGCACACCGAGCACCTCGCCGACCATCGCGCACAGCTCGCGTTCCACGTCGGTCGAGGGCGCACGGCCTCCGACCTGGGCCGAGAAGTCGGGCGCGGGCAGCGCCGCGCGGTCGAGCTTCCCGTTGGCCAGCACCGGAAGGCGCTCCAGCACCACGAACGCGGCCGGCACCAGGTGGTCGGGCAGCGTCGCGACGGCGTGGCGCCGCAGCTCGGCCGCGTCCACCGGCGCCGCCGCGACCACGTACGCGACCAGCTGCTTCACCCGCGCCTCGCGTACCACGACCACCGACTGCGCCACGGCCGGGTGCCGGTCGAGCGCCGCCTCGATCTCCGCGGGTTCAACGCGGAAGCCGCGGATCTTCACCTGGTCGTCGGCGCGGCCGCCGAACTCCAGGCGCCCGTCGGAGGTCCACCGGGCGAGGTCACCCGTGCGGTACATGCGCGTGCCCGGCTCCCCGTACGGATCCGCGACGAACCGTTCGGCCGTGAGCGCGAAGCGGCCGAGGTAGCCGCGGGCCAGCCCCGCGCCCGCGAGGTACAGCTCAGCCGGCATGCCCGGCGGCACGGGTCGCAGCGAGCCGTCGAGCACGTACGCGCGGGTGTTGGCCACGGGCCGGCCCACGAGCGGCCGTGCGCTGTCCACGATCCGCGCGACCAGGGCGTCCACAGTGGACTCGGTCGGCCCGTACAGGTTGTAGGCCTCGGTCCCGTCGAGCTCGCCCAGCCGGCGCCAGAGCGCGTCCGGCACCGCCTCGCCGCCGACGCCGACCACGGCCGCCGGGCACCGGTCGCCCTCGACCAGCCCGGCGTCGGCCAGCTGCGTGAACAGCGACGGAGTGACCTCGATGAAGTCGAGCCCGTCGCGGCGGATCATCGCCGCGAGCTGCTCCGGGTCGCGGCGCACCTCGTCGGGCACCACGTGCACGGCGTGGCCGTCGAGCAGCCACAGCTGCGGCTGCCACGAAGCGTCGAACGAGAACGACCACGCGTGACCCACCCGCAGGTGCTCGCGCCCGGTCCGGGCCACGGCCGGGCGGTGCAGCGTCGCCCGGTGACTGTGGAACAGGTTCACCAGCCCCGCGTGCGGCACCACGACCCCCTTGGGCGTGCCCGTCGAGCCGGACGTGTAGATCACATAGGCGGGGTTCTCCGGCCGCAGCGGGCGCCACCGGTCGGCGTCCGTCAGGTCCTCTTCGGACCTTTCCGCATCCTGGAGTTCCGGGAGCAGCAGCGTGTCGGCGAACGCGGGCAGGGCCGCCCGGACCTCGGCGACGGTCACCAGCAGGCCCGGCCGGGCGTCCGCGAGCATCGCCGCGAGCCGCTCGCCCGGGTAGTCCGGGTCCAGCGGCAGGTACGCCGCGCCGGCCTTGTGCACGGCCAGGATCGCGAGCAGCACGTCCGCCGACCGCGGCAACGCCAGGGCCACCAGCGTCTCCGGCCCGGCACCCCGCTCGACCAGCGCCCGCGCGAGCCGGTTGGCCCGCGCGTTCAACTCGTCAAACGTCCACGACGAACCACCGCCGACCACCGCCATCGCGTCGGGCGAACGCCGCACCTGCGCCTCGAACAGCCCCGCCACCGTCGACGGCTCGACCGGCCGCTCCGTGGCGGTCCACTCGTGGAGGATCCGCCGTGACAGCTGGGGCGGCAGCACGTCGACCGTTCCGGCCGGACGGTCCACCTCGGACACCATCGCGCCCAGCAGCAGCTCCATGCCCGCGAGCAGGCGCATCGCGTCCTCATCGGTGAACAGGTCCGCGCGGTACTCGGCGGTGAGCCGCAGCCGCTGCGCCGGTTCGACGGCCCAGGTCAGCGGGTAGTGCGTGGAATCCCGATGGTCCACGATCGTCGCGTGCAGCCCGTCGGAGGGCCCGTCCCCGGCGCCGGGGTAGCTCTCGAACACCACGAGCGTGTCGAACAGCTCCCCCAGCCCGGCCTCGCGCTGGATGTCGGCCAGGCCCACGTGCTGGTGCGGCAGCAGGGCCGCCTGCTCCTCCTGAACCCGCGCCAGCAGCGCCGCCAACGGTTCGGCCGGGTCGTGGCGCACCCGCACCGGCACGGTGTTGATGAACAGGCCCAGCATCCGCTCGACCCCGGGCAGCTCCGGAGGGCGCCCGGCGACGGTCGCGCCGAACACCACGTCGGTGCGCCCGGTGAGCGACGCGAGCAACAACCCCCACGCGGTCTGGACCAGGGTGTTCACGGTGAGCCCGCGCTCGCGCGCCAGCTTCGTCAGCTCGGCCGTCGCTTCCCGCGACAACTCCAGCGTTCGCTGTCGCGGCAACGCCGGCACGCGGTCCGGGTCGGCGGGTGCGAGCCGCGTGGGCTCGGCCAAGCCCGCCAGCGCGTCGCGCCACGCCGCCTTGGCCGTGGCCTCGTCCTTCTCGCGCAGCCAGGCGAGGTAGCCGCGGTACGGCAGCGCCGGCGGAAGCTCGTGGTCTGCGTAGAGCGCGCTCAGCTCGGCCAGCAATTGCGGCACGGACCAGCCGTCGAGCAGCAGGTGCTGGTGCGACACCACGAGCCGGTGGTGCTCCTCGCCCAAGCGCACGAACAGGAACCGCAGCAGCGGCCCCTCGGCCACGTCGAAGCGCCGACGCTCGTGGTCGAGTTCCGCTTCCAGCGCATCGCCGGACACCTCTCGCCACTCGGGTTCGGCCGAGCGCGCGACGAGCGCGACCGGACGTCCCGAGCCCAGGTACCGGTAGCTCGTGCGCAGGTTCGGGTGCCGGGCCAGCAGCGTCCGCACGGCATCGCGCAGCCGCGCGGGATCGAGCGGGCCGGTGAGGTCGAACCCGAACTGCACGGTGTAGACGTCCGGGCCCTCGGCCTCGGCCGTCGCCAGGAACAGCAGCCCCGACTGCAACGGCGTGAGCGGCCAGACCTCGGCCGCGTCGGGTGCGGTCGACTGCAGCTGGGCGCGTTCGGCGTCGGTGAGGTCGAGCAGCGGCCGGCCGTCGTCGGACGTCGGCGTCGCCAGCACCTCCCCTGCGGCCTCGGCGAGCGCGGTCACGGTGCGGTACCGGAACACGTCCCGCGCGCCGAGCAGCAGCCCGGCCGACCGGGCCCGGGCCACGAGCTGCATCGCGACGATGCTGTCGCCGCCGAGGCGGAAGAAGTCGTCGCGCACACCGACGCGGGGCAACCCGAGCACCCCGGCCACCAGGTCCGCGAGCACCTCTTCGCGTGGAGTGGCCGCCGCGTCGTCGCCGGCTTCGAACTCCGGTGCGGGCAGCGCCCGGCGGTCCAGCTTGCCGCTCGGCGTGAGCGGCAGCGCGTCCAGCGGCACGACCGCGGCCGGGACCATGTGCTCGGGCAGCGTCTTCGCGACGTGCGCGAGCAGATCACCGGGTTCCCCGCGCAGCACCACATACGCGACGAGCTGCCGTCCTTCGTGGACGATCACCCGCGCCTGGGCGACGGCCGGGTGCGTGGCCAGCGCGGCCTCGATCTCGCCGAGCTCGACGCGGAACCCGCGGATCTTCACCTGGTCGTCGGCGCGGCCGAGGAACTCCAGCTCGCCGTCCGCAGTCCACCGTGCGAGATCGCCGGTGCGGTACATCCGCGCGCCGGGCAACCCGAAGGGGTCCGCGACGAACCGTTCGGCCGTGAGCCCCGGGCGCGCGTGGTAGCCGCGGGCCAGCTGGACTCCGGCGAGGTACAGCTCGCCCGCCACGCCCGGCGGCACGGGCCGCAGCCGCGCGTCGAGCACGTGGGTGCGGGTGTTCCACACCGGACGGCCGATCGGAACGCGGCCGGACGGCGCCACCCGCGCGGGCGCCGCGGTGACGTCGACCGACGCCTCCGTGGGCCCGTAGAGGTTGTGCAGCTCCGCGGCGAGGTCGAACCGCGCGGCCAGCTCGGCCGGCAGGGCCTCGCCGCTGCACAGCACACGCCGCAGGCTCGGGAACGCGGTGGCCTGCTCGAGGAAAATTTCGAGCATCGACGGGACGAAGTGGACGGTCGTCACCCGTTCGTCCTGGATCAGGCGCGCCAGATACGCCGGATCCTGGTGGCCTTCGGGCTTCGCCACGACCAGCGTCGCGCCGGTGATCAGCGGCCAGAAGAACTCCCACACGGACACGTCGAAACTCGACGGCGTCTTCTGCAGCACCCGATCCTCGGCCGTCAGACCGTACTCCGCCTGCATCCACAGCAGCCGGTTGACGATTCCCGCGTGCGGAACCACCACGCCTTTCGGCCGGCCGGTCGAACCCGACGTGTAAATCACGTACGCGGGCGATTCCGGCGCGACCCGCACCCCGACGTTCGAGCTGTCGTAATCGGCCACGTCGACCGGCCCGTCGAGCACCACGGCGGGCGCCGCGTCGGCGAGCATGAACTCCCGGCGGTCTGCCGGGTAGTCCGGGTCCAGCGGCAGGTACGCCGCTCCCGCCTTGTGAATCGCAGAGAGCGACACGACGAGATCCAGCGACCGCGGCAGCGACACCGCCACCACCGACTCCGGCCCCGCACCCCGCTCGCGCAGCCATCGGGCCAGCCGGTTGGCGCGCGCGTTCAGCTCCGCGTAGGACAGCGACACGCCCTCGAACACCAGCGCGGTCGCGTTCGGCGTCCGCGCGACCTGGGCCTCGAACAACTCGGGCAACGTCGTCGCCGGGACCTCGTGCCCGGTCGTTTGCCACCCGTGCAACCGCGCCGATTCGGCCTCCGACAGCACGGCGAGCGATCCGACCGGCACCGACGGATCAGCCGCGACCTGCTCCAGCACCCGGACCAGCCGCGCCGCGATCGCCTGCGCGGTCCCGCGGTCGAACAGGTCCGCGCTGTACTCGATCGCACCGGCGATCGAGCCCCCGGGCTGTTCCAGGAACCCGAACTCGAGGTCGAACTTAGCGACGTCCTGCGCGACGTCCTCGCGTTCGACCACCAGCGCGGGCAGCTGCGGGGTACCCGCGCCTTCCGGCAGGTACACGACCATGGTCTGGAACAACGGGTGGCGCGCCAGCGACCGGTCCGGGTCCACGGCCTCGACCACGCGGTCGAACGGCAGCTCCTGGTGCGAGAACGCCGCCAGGTCGGCCTGCCGGACCCGCCGCAGCACCTCGCCGAACGCCGGGTAGCCGGTCAGGTCGGTCCGCAGCACCAGCGAGTTCACGAAGAACCCGACCAGGTCGGCGAGCCGTTCGTCGGCGCGGCCGGACACCGGGGCGCCGATCGGGATGTCCGTGCCCGCGCCGAGGCGGTGCAGCAGCGTGGCCACGGCGGCCTGGGCGAGCATGAACATGCTGGAGTCGTGGGCGAGGGCCAGCTCCCGCAGCCGCGCCGCGAGCCCGCCCGGCACCTCGAACTCCACGGTGCCGCCACGGTGGCTCGCCTCGGCCGGCCGCGGCCGGTCGGCGGGCAGGTCGAGCTCTTCCGGCAGCCCCGCGAGCGCGTCGCGCCAGAACGCCACTTGTCGGTCCTGCTCCCCGCGCAGCACGGAGTCCTGCCACAGCGCGTAGTCCGCGTACTGCACCGGCAGCGGCGTCCACTCGGGACGGTCGCCGGCGAGCCGGGCCCGGTACGCCGTGGCGAGGTCGGTCAGCAGCGGGCCTTCCGACCACTCGTCGGTGACCGCGTGGTGCAGCAGCACGAGCAGCACGTGCTCGTCCCGCGCCACGCGGAACACCCGCACCCGCACCGGCGGGGCCTCGTCGAGGCGGAACGGAATGTCCACTTCGGACCGGATCCGCGCGGCCACGTCGTCGACCGCCTCCGCCGTGAAGTCGAGCGGCGCGTCGTCGAGGATCCGCTGGGCCGGCACGCCGTCGTGCTCCTCGAACACCGTGCGCAGCACCTCGTGCCGCTGCACGACGTCCTCGAACGCCGCCCGCAACGCGGCCACGTCCAGCGCGCCGCCCAGCCGCCACGCGGCCGGCAGCGAGTACGTCGAGGTCGGCCCTTCCAGCTTGTACAGGAACCACAACCGGCGTTGTGCCGCCGAAAGCGGCAGCACCACGGGCCGCTCTGCCGCGACCAGCTCGGGCCGGGCGGCCCCGAGTCCGTCGAGGCGAGCGGCGAGCTGCGCCACCGTCGGCGCGTCGAACACCACGCGCAGCGGAACGTCCACGCCGAAGGCGGCCCGGATCCGGCCCGCGAGCCGCATGACCAGCAGCGAATGGCCCCCGAGCGCGAAGAAGTCGTCGTCCACGCCCAGCCGCGCGACACCGAGCACTTCGGCGAACAACCCGCGCAGCTCGGCCTCGCGGGCCGTCCGCGGCGCGCGTCCCGATCCGGCGGCGAACTCCGGCGCCGGCAGTGCCCGGCGGTTCAGCTTGCCGTTGGGCAGCAACGGCAGCTCGGCCAGCTCGACCACCGCCGACGGCACGAGGTGCGCCGGCAACGTGTCCGCCGCCCGGGCCCGCAGATCGGCCGGATCCAGCGCACCCGAGGGCACGACGTAGGCGACGAGCAGACCGTCGCGCGCCGCGACCCGCACCTGCGCGACCGACGGGTCGGCGGCCAGCGCGACCTCGACCTCACCGGGCTCGATCCGCACACCGCGCACCTTCACCTGGTCGTCGGCGCGGCCCGCGTACTCCAGCACGCCGTCGGCGCGATGCCGGGCCAGGTCCCCGGTCCGGTACAACCGCGAGCCCGCCGGCCCGAACGGGTCGGCGACGAACCGCTCGGCCGTCAGTCCCGGCCGCCCGAGGTAACCCCGCGCGAGCTGGTCACCACCGAGGTACAGCTCGCCGATCACGCCGGGCGCGACGGGCCGCAGGCGCGCGTCGAGCACGTACGCGCGCACGTTCCAGCCGGGCCGGCCGATCGCGACCGGCCCGCCGTCGTCGGTCCAGGCCAGCACGTCGATCGACGTCTCGGTCGGGCCGTACAGGTTGTGCAGCGGGATGCCCAGCACGGCCCGGAACCGGGCCGCGAGATCGGCACCCAGCGCCTCGCCGCCGACGACGACCCGGGTGAGGCTCGTGCACGCGGCCGCGGCCGGTTCCTCCAGGAACAGCTGCAGCATCGACGGCACGAAGTCCGCGGCCGTCACGCCCTCGGCCTGGATCAGTTCGGCGAGGTAGCGCGGATCGCGGTGCCCGTCCGGGTGCGCGACGACCACGGCACCGCCGACGAGCAGCGGCCGGAACACCTCGCACACCGACACGTCGAAGGTGATCGGCGTCTTGTGCAACATGCGGTCCGTCGCGCCGAGCGGGTAGGCGTGCTGCAACCAGCGCAGCCGGTTCACCACGCCTTCCTGCGGCACGATCACCGCCTTGGGCCGGCCGGTCGAGCCGGAGGTGTAGAGCACGAACGCCGGGTTCGCCGGCCGCGACCCGCGCCGCGGCGGCGAGTCCGGATACCCGGCCAGTCCGCTCAGCTGGGCCGGCTCGTCGAGCACGCACACCGGCGCGGCGTCGGCGAGCAGGTACGCCACCCGCTCGGCCGGCTGGCCGGGGTCGAGCGGCAGGTAGGCGGCGCCGGCTTTGTGCACGGCGTACAGCGCCACGACCAGCTCGGCCGAACGCGGCAACGCGACCGCGACCACCGACTCGGGCCCGGCACCCTGCTCCCGCAGCCAGTGCGCGAACCGGTTCGCCCACGCGTCCAGCTCGGCGTAGGTCAGGCGGGTGTCCTCGAAGACCACCGCGACGGCGTCCGGGGTCGCGGCCACCTGGGCTTCGACCAGCTCCGGCAACGTCACCGGTTCGCCGGCGTGCGCGGTGTCGTTCCACTGCCGCAGCACGAGATCACGCTCGTGGTCGTCGAGCAGGTCGTACCCGCCGATCGGGCGCTCCGGCGCGGCGACGACCTGGCCGAACAGCGCCACCAGCCGGGCCAGCAGGCGCTCCGCCGTGCGCGCGTCGAAGAGGTCGGTCGCGTACTCCAGCCCCACGGTGATTTCGTCGCCCACGCCGTCGACCATCGTGAAGCTCAGGTCGAACATCGCGGTCTCACCGGGCACGTCGACCCATTCGGTGGGCAGCCCCAGCACATCCGGGTCGCCGTCGGGCCGGTAGTGGTAGCCCACCATCACCTGGAAGAGCGGGTTGCGCCCGGAGACGCGTTCCGGGTTGAGCTCCTCGACGAGCCGGTCGAACGGCAGATCCTGGTGCGAGAACGCGGAAAGATCCGCTTCCCGCAGCCGCGCGAGCAGCTCGGCGAACGTCGGCTCACCGGTCAGGTCCGCACGCAGCACAAGGGTGTTGACGAAAAACCCGACCAGCTCGTCGAGCGCGGCATCGGTGCGGCCCGCGATCGGCGCACCCACCGGAATGTCGTCACCCGCGCCGAGCCGGTGCAGCAGCGTCGCGACGGCCGCGTGCAGCACCATGAACGTGCTCGCGCCCGCCGAAGCGGCCAAACCGGGCAGCGCTCGGGCGACCTCGACCGGCAGCGCGGCCCGCACCGTCCGGCCCACGCCGGTGGGCCGCGCCGGGCGAGGCCGGTCGGTGGGCAGCGCCAGCTCGTCCGGCAGGCCGCGCAGCGCCGTGGTCCAGAACTCGAGCTGCGCGGAGCCGAGCCGGTCGAGCAGGTCCTCCTGCCACAGCGCGTAGTCCGCGTACTGCACGGGAAGCGCGGGCAGCTCCGGCGCGCGGCCGGCCACCCGGGCCTCGTACGCGGTCGTGAGGTCCGTGAGGAACGGCCGGTCGGACCACTCGTCGGTGGCGACGTGGTGCAGCACGATCGCCACCACGTGGTCGCCTTCGCCCAGGCGCAGCACCTCGGCCCGCAGCGGCGGTTCCCGGCGCAGGTCGAACCGGTGCCGCGCCGGCTCACGCAACCGCGCGGACAGGTCCGTTTCAGCGCAGTCGACGACCGGAAGCTCCGGCTCGGCCGCCGCCAGAACCTGTTGGTACGGCGTGCCTTCGTGGTCACCGAACACGGTCCGCAGCGACTCGTGCCGGGCGACCACGTCGCCGAGGGCGGTCCGCAGTGCCGCGACGTCGAGCTCACCCCGTACCCGGAAGAACAGCGGGAAGCCGTACGCCTCCCCGACTTCACCCAGCTCTTCGAGCAGCAGCAACCGCCGCTGCGCCGCCGACAGCGGGATTCGCTCCGGCCGCGTCCGGGCCACGACCGGCGGTCGCGCGGGTTCAGCGCTCCCGGCGCGAGTGGCGAGCTCCGCCACCGTCGGCGCCTCGAACAGGTCCTTGATCGCCAGCTCGGCCCCGAGCTCCGTGCGCGCCCGGCTGATCAGGCGGGTGGCCAGCAGCGAATGGCCGCCGAGGTCGAAGAACGAGTCCGCCACGCCCACGCGTTCGAGCCCGAGCACCTCGGCGAACAGCTCGCACAGCACCTCTTCCGCCGGTGACTCGGCGGGCCGGCTTTCCGTGAGCGTCACGGCGGGTTCGGCGTCGGGCAACGCGCGGACGTTGAGCTTCCCGTTGTCGGTCAACGGCAGCACGGCGAGCGTGACGAACGCGGCCGGCACCATGTAGTCGGGCAGCTGCCGCTTCAGCTCGTCGCGCAGCGCCTGCACCAGTTCCGCGCTGCCGCGCGCGGAGGTGGGGCTGTTCGCGAACCGCGTGAGGTTCGTGCCGGTCGCCGCGGGCACGTAGAGACCCGAAACCGGCGCTTCGGAGCGGACGAACACAGCGTCGAACACCCCGTCGGCCCCCGTCGACCACGTCGTGTGCACGGTGTAACCCAGCCGTTCGCCGAGCCGGTGCACGGCCTCGGGTTCGACGCCCTCACCGGTGCGGTGGAAGCGATCGAGCACGTCGAGCAGCGGCGCGCCGGCGTCGAGGGCCCGCATGGCGGCGAACTCCGCCGCCAGCCGGGCGTCCGGGATCCGGCTCACGCGCAGCTGGTCGCCGACCAACTGACCGGCCAGGTCGGCGAGCGAGCCGACCTCGTCCAACAGCACGCGTGGCGCCTGCGCCACGGGCACCTCGTCCGCGGTCACCTTGGTGAGCACCACGTCGTAGCGGTAGCGGCTCAGCTCGTTGTGCAGTTCGGCCCGCTTCACGCGGATCCGCGCGCCGACGCCGGGCAGCGTGTGCGCGAGCGCGGTGAAGTAGTCCGGGTCGAGCAGCAGCTCCTTTTCCAGCGCGGCACCGCGTTCGAGGGCGCGGCGCAGCCGGGCGACGTCGGACGTGGCGTCGGCGCGGGTCAGCTGGATGGCCGTGTGGAACGAGCGCGCGAGCCGCAGGTTGCGCACGTCGCCGACGAACAGCGAGCCACCCGGCGCCAGCAGGTCGAGTGCCGTGGTCAGCACGTGGGTGAGGTAGTCGACGCTGGGGAAGTACTGGACGACGGAGTTGATCACCACGGTGTTGAAGAACCCGCGCGGCAGGTCACCGAACTCGTGCGCCGGCTGCGCCCGCAGCGTGATCTTCGCGGCCAGCGCGGGGTCCTGTTCCAGCTCCCGCCTCAGCTTGGCGATCACCGGCGCGGCGAGGTCCGTGCCCCAGTACTCCTCGGCGCGCGGCGCGAGCTGCCCCATCAGCAGACCGGTGCCCACGCCGATCTCCAGGATCCGCCGGGGCGCCAGCTCCTCGATGCGCGCGACGGTGGCCGCCCGCCACTCCCGCATGTGCGCCAACGGGATCGGCGTGCCGTCGTAGCTGGAGTCCCAGCCGGCGAAGTCCTCGGTGAACAGCGCGGTCGGGATCTCGGTGTACTCATCGGAGTAGATCTGCTGCCACTCGCCGACCTGGTCGGCTTCGGCGGCGTCGCGTTCGTCGCCGCTCAGCTCGGCCGGCACGACGTAACCGACGAGCCGCTGCAGCCCGGGCGCCGACGGATCCGGCCGCGCGATCACGGCCGCCTGCGCCACCTGCGGGTGCCGCGCGAGCGCCGTCTCGATCTCGCCCAGCTCCACGCGGTGGCCGCGGATCTTGACCTGGTCGTCGGTGCGGCCCAGGAAGTCGAGGTTCCCGTCGGGCCGGCGGCGCACGAGGTCACCCGTGCGGTACATCCGCCCGCCGGGTTCACCGAAGGGATCCGCGACGAACCGCTCGGCCGTGAGACCGGGCCGCGCGAGGTACCCGCGGGCCAGCCCGATGCCGGCGATGTAGAGCTCCCCGGGCACGCCGTCGGGCACCGGCCGCAGCCAGCCGTCCACGATGTACGCGCGGGTGTTGCGGATCGGCTTGCCGACGGTCGGGGTGTCGCTGTCGGTGGTGCCGCCGCCCAGGGTGTTGATCGTGTACTCGGTGGGGCCGTAGAGGTTGTAGCCGTAGACGCCTTCGGTGTCGCGCAGCCGGTGCCACACCGACTCCGACACGGCTTCGCCGCCGAGCAGCACCAGCGCGGGCCGGTGCCTCCCGGGGCCGGCTTCGAGCAGGCCTTCCTCGATGAGCAGGTGTGCGTACGTCGGGGTCACGTTCACCACGTCGACCTCGTGGCGGTCGCAGTACGCCACGAGCGCGCGGGCGTCGCGGCGCAGCTCCTCGTCGCACACGTGCACCTCGTGGCCCTCGACGAGCCACAACAGCTCTTCCCACGACATGTCGAACGCGAACGACACGGTGTGGGCGATCCGCAGGCGGCGCCCGCCGGTCGCCGCGATGGCCGGCTCGAAAATCGCCTCCTGGTGGTTGAGCTGCATGTTCGTCAGGCCGCGGTAGGGCGTGAGGACACCCTTGGGTTTGCCGGTGGACCCGGAGGTGTAGATGACGTAGGCGGGGTGTTCCATGCGGTCCGCGCGGTCACGCCCGAACCGCGGCCGCTCGGCATCGGCCAGCTCACCGCCCGGCAACGCAGCCAGCTCGGCCTTCGTCTCGTCGCTGTCGAGCAGCACGCGCGGCAGGTCGTCCGGCAGACCCGGCGCGACGGCCGTGGTCGTGACCAGGCACAGCGGGCCGGCGTCGGCGAGCATCAGCGCGAGGCGGTCGGCCGGGTAGTCCAGCTCCAGCGGCAGGTACGCGGCCCCGGTGCGCAGCACGGCGAACAGCGCCACGACCATGTCGATCGAGCGCGGCAGGCCCAGCGCGATCACGCGTTCCGGCTCGGCGCCGAGAGAGAGCAGCAGCCGGGCCATGCGGTTCACGGCTTCGTCGAGCTGCGCGTAGGTCAGCGTGCGTTCGCCGAACACGAGGGCGGTGGCGTCGGGCGTCCGAGCGGCCTGGGCCGCGAGCAGGTCGGCGACGGTGTCGGGCACCATCGGGTGCTCGGCGGCCGCCCAGACCGCGGCCAGCTCCGTTTTTCGTTGCGGCGACAAGGTTTCCAGCGACCCGACCGGCGCGGTGAAGTCACCGACGAGCTGCTCCACGAGCCCGGTGAACCGACCGAGAAGCACGGCGGCCTCGCCGGCCTCGACCACGTCGTCGCGGTAGGACAGGGTCACGCGCATCGCCTGCCCCGGCGTCACCACGAGCGTGAGCGGGTAGTGCGTGGCGTCGACGTTCACGAGGTTCGTGATGCCGTGCCGGTGACGCAGGCCGGCGTAACGCTCGTCGCCGTCGGCGCCGCGCAGCACGAACAGCGTGTCGAACAGCACGCGGTGACCGGCTTCGCGCTGGAGCACCCCGAGGTTCATGAACTCGTACGGCGTGAGGTCCATGCGTTCGGACTGGATGCGCCGCAGCAGGTCGAGCACCGGCTCGTCGGGCACGAGCCGCACCCGCGTCGGCACGGTGTTGAGGAACAGGCCGATGGTCGTCTCGATGTCGGGCACCGCGGCCGGCCGCCCGGCGACGGCGGCGCCGAACACCACGTCGGTCCGCCCGACCATCGTCGAGAGCACCAGCGCCCACGCGGCGTTGAGCACGGAGTTCACGGTGAGACCGTGGCGCCGGGCCTCGTCGCGCAGCCGGTCGGTGAGCTCCGGCGACAAGTGCGCGTCGAGGTTCACCGGGGTGACGGGTTCGAGGCCCTGGGTGTCGGGCCCGATCAGCGTCGGCTCGCTCAGCCCCGACAACGCCGAACGCCAGGCGGCCGTGGCCTCGCCGACGTCCTGACGGGAGAGCCAGTCGAGATAGTCCACATAGGATCCGCCGGCCGCCGGCTCACCGCCTTCGTAGTGCGCGAAGAGCTGTTCGATGAACAGCCACGCCGACCAACCGTCCCACAGCAGCAGGTGCCGGTTGAGCACCACACGGTCGCGGTCGGCACCGAGGCGCACGAGCGTGATCCGGAACAGCGGCGGGGCGGCGAGGTCGAACCGGGTCGTGCGGTCGTGTTCCATCAGCTCGGCCAGGCGCCGCTCACGGTCCGCTTCGGACAGTTCCCGCAGGTCCACTTCGGTCACGGGCGGCGGAAAACCGGCGGTGACGAACTGCACCGGACCACGCAGGCTTTCGCTGGTGAAGCCCGCGCGCAGGCTCGGCGTGCGGTCGAGCAGCGCCGCGCACGCCGCGCGCAGGCGGTCGGCGTCGAGGTGGCGGTCGAGGTCGATGGCCTCCTGGATGGTGTAGATGTCGACGCGCGACTGGTCGTAGCTGGAGTGGAAGAACAGGCCTTCCTGCAGCGGCGAAAGCGGCCAGAGGTCCGAGAGCGGCAGCGGGCTGAGGCGCTCGACGTGTTCGATCTCGTCCTGGGTCAGCTCGATCAGCGCGAGGTCCGACGTGGTCAGCCCGGTGGCGGCGACATCCGTCGCGGCGAGGTCGGCCAGCGCGGCGACGACCCGGTCGGTGAACTCCGGTGTGCCGCCGGCGAAGGTGAGCGCCAGCACCGGCCCGCCGGGCGTGTCCTCGCAGACCGCACCGATGCGCAGCGCGTGCGCGCCGACCGGCGCGCCCGGGCCTGCGGTGAAGTCCCACTCCTGTTCGCCGAAGGGCACGTGCCCTGCGTACCGCAGCAGCACGTCGGCCCGGGCGAGCTGCGCGAACAACGGCGCTGCCTGCGGGTTGAGGTAACGCAGCAGGCCGTACCCGAGGGCATCGGGCGCCGCGCGCACGAGGTCCTTGACCTGCTTGAGGTCCGTCGCGCTCAAGCGCACCGGCCACGCCGTGTGCAAAGCGCCGACCGCTGCGGGTGTCCCTTGCGGACGGTCGAGCACGTCGACGATCAGCTCACCACCGGCCCTGGCCAGCGCAGTGAGCAGCACGTCGGTCACGTCGCCGCGCACCGACGCCGGCACCTGCTCGACGAGCGCCCGGCTCTGCGTGGCCGGCAAGCGCACGGTGCGTTCGGTCCGCGCCCCGGAGACCGGGACGGTGGCGGCGCCGGGCGCGAGCGTGGCCGCCCAGTGTTCCAGGTCGGCCAGCAGTTCGGGCGCCTGCGCACGCTCGGTGCCGGCGCGCGCGTGGGTGCGCAGCGAGGTTCCCACCGCGTCGAACACCGGCGGGCGCCCGGCCCGGACCGCCGGCCACGCCGTGGCGAGGTCGGAGGCGATGACTCGCCAGGAGGGTGCGTCGACCAGCAACGGGTGCGCGGTGAGCAGCAGCTCGTCGCCGGACCGCACGGCGCGCAGCAGGATGCCTGCGTCCGGGTCGAACTCGGTCGAGGTGTGCAGCACCTCGGTGGCGTCGAGCGCGCCGGTGGGCCGCGTCTCCAGGGACCACAGCACCGACGCCACGCGGCTGCGCTTGAGCCGCAGGCCGTCGTGGTGTTCGAGCACGGCCTGCAGTGCGGCCGCGAGGCTTTCGGTGTCCGCGTCGGCCGGCAGGCGCAACCGCACCGACTCGGCTCCGGCGTCCCCGAGTTCCCGCAGGCGGTGGACCTCGGGCAGCAGCGGCACGTCGCCCACGCCGTCCGGATCGGGCACCGGCCCCGTCGCGACGGGCTCGCCACCGAGGGCGGCCAGTGCGGCCGGGGTGCGGTGGGTGAACACGTCCTTCGGGCTCAGGTCGAACCCGCCCCGGCGGGCGCGGCTCGACACGCTGATCGACGTGATGCTGTCGCCGCCCAGCAGGAAGAAGTCATCGTCGGCGCCGACCTCGGCCAGTCCGAGCACGTCGGCGAAGATCGCCGCCAGCGCGGACGTGCGGTCGTCGCCGCGTGGCCCGGCGGCCGCCGTGGGCACGAAGGGCTCGGGCAGAGCGCGGGTGTCGAGCTTGCCGCTCGGGGTCAGCGGGAACTCGTCGAGGACCACGAGGGCGTTCGGGACCATCGTCGCCGGCAGGGCGCCCGTCAGGGTGGCGCGCAGCTCGTCGACGTCGGCGCTCCCGGCGACGTAGCCGACCAGTGCGCCGTCGCGCACCACGACCGCGGCCGCGCGGACCCCTGGCTGCGCCGCGAGCACGGCCTCGATCTCGCCGAGCTCGATGCGGTTGCCGCGGATCTTCACCTGCCGGTCGGTGCGGCCCAGGTACTCGAGCCCACCGTCGGCGCGGCGCCGCACCAGGTCGCCGGTGCGGTACATCCGCGCGCCCGGCTCGCCGAACGGGTCGGCGACGAACCGCTCCGCCGTGAATGCCGGCTGGCCGTGGTAACCCCGCGCGAGCTGCACCCCGGCGAGGTACAGCTCACCGGGCACGCCGTCGGGTGCCGGGCGCAGACAGGTGTCCAGCACGAGCAAGCGGGTGTTCCACACCGGACGTCCGATCGGGACAGTCGCTTCCCGACCGCCGCGGAACGGGAAGTACGACACGTCCACGGCCGCTTCCGTCGGGCCGTAGAGGTTGTGCAGCGCCACGCCGGTCATCCGCTGCCAGCGCGCGGCGGCTTCTCCGGGCAGCGCCTCGCCGCTGGTGAACACCCGGCGCAGCGACGCGGCCCAGCGCGGATCGCCGGTGACCCCGTCGACCGAGAGGAACGCGGCGAGCATCGACGGCACGAAGTGCAGGGTCGTCACGCCGTGGGCCTGGATCACGTCGGCGAGGTAGGCCGGGTCGCGGTGGCCGTCGGGTCGCGCGAACACCACGGCCGCGCCTTCGCGCAGCGCCCAGAAGAACTCCCACACGGACACGTCGAAGCTCGACGGCGTCTTCTGCAGCACCCGGTCGTCGGCTTCGAGGCGGTACTCGTGCTGCATCCACGCGAGCCGGTTCACGATCGCGCGGTGCGTGACCACCACGCCCTTGGGCCGGCCGGTCGAGCCGGACGTGTAGATCAGGTAGGCGGCGTCGTCCGGGCTCGGGGCGGCACCCTCGGCGATTTCGTCCGGACCGTCGACCGCGACCTGCTGCGGACCGGCCGGAACCCGCACGGCCGTCTCCGGTTCGGTCACGACCAGCGTCGCACCCGACGACGTGAGCATGTACTCCAGCCGGTCGGCGGGGTAGTCGAGGTCGAGCGGCAGGTAGGCCGCGCCGGACTTCAGCACGCCCAGCAGCGCCACCATCAGCTCGACCGAACGCGGCACGGCGACCGCGACGACCGAGCCGCGCCCGGCACCGCGCGCCCGCAGCCGCCGTGCCAGCCCATCCGCGCGGCGGTCGAGGTCCGCATAGGACAGTCGCTCGTCCTCGAACACCACGGCGGTCGCGCCGGGCGTCTCGATCGCGTGGCGTTCGAACGCCGTGAGCAGCGTCTGCTCCGGCACCGGCACGGCGGTGGCGTTCAGTTCACCCAGCCGCGCCAGCTCCGCGCCCGACACGAGGTCCACGCGCGACACCTGGGCTTCCGGCGCCGCGGCGAAGGTTTCCAGCACTCGCACGAACCGCTCCGCGAGCTGCTCGGCGGCCCGCGTGTCGAGGCGGGCGGCGTCGAACTTGAGAGCGAACTCGAGCGTCTCGCCCGGCGTCGCGATGAGCGCGACCGGGTAGTGCACCGCGTCCACGACCTCGACGCCGGTCACGCGCAGCGCACCCGCGTCGTCGTTCTCCCGCGGGTAGTTCTCGACCACGACGAGGGTGTCGAAGAGCTCCTCCTGGCCCACGCCGGCGAGGCGCTGCAGCTCCGCGAGCCCGAGGTGCTGGTGGTCCAGCAGCGTCGCCTGCTCGTCCTGTAGGCGACGTAGGAATCCGCTGACAGCGTCGCCCCCGGTCCACCGGACTCGCACGGGCAGCGTGTTGATGTAGAGCCCGACCGCGTCCCCGATCCCGGCGACCCCGGGGTCGCGACCCGACACGGTGCTGCCGAACACCAGGTCCCCGCGTCCGGTCAGGCGGCCGAGCAGCAGACCCCACGCGCCGTGCAGCACGGTGCCGAGAGTCAACCCGTGCTCGCGCGCGAACGCCCCCACACGGGCGGTCGTCGCGGCATCGACGGAGAAGTGCACCCGCGACGGACGGCGCGGCGCGGGCCCGGCCGGCGTCGGGACCAGGCGGGTCGGTTCCTCGATGCCCGCGAGGGCACCGGCCCAGGTGCACCGGGAGGCGTCGTGGTCTCGCGCGGCCAAGCGGCGCAGGTGCGCGACGCGTGACGCCGGTTCGGGCCGCAGGGCTTCGGTGGCGCCGTAGCGGGCGAGGATCTCGCGCACCATGACCGCGACCGACCAGCCGTCGGCCACGATGTGGTGGAAGGTCAGGGCGAGCCGCTCGCGGCCGACGAGCGTCGCACGCAGCAGCGGGGGCCGGTCCAGGGCGAAGCGCCGGTCGCGGTCCGCCGCCAGCGCGTCGGCGGCGGCCTCGGCCGGGACCTCACGCCACGGCAGCTCGGCGTGCGCGGCCACGACCTGCACCACGCGGCCGTCGTCGAGCTGGCGGAACCCCGACCGCAGCGACGAGTACCGGTCCAGGAGCTGCTGCACGGCCCGTCGCAGCGTCGGCGGATCCACCGGCCCGGCGAGGGCGAAGATCTCTTGCACGGTGTAGACGTCGTCGTTCTCGAACGCGGCGTGGAAGAAGAAGCCCTGCTGCAACGGCGTCACGGGCAGCACCTCGGCGTACGAGCCCAGGGCCGCGGAGTCCTGTTCGGACAGAGCCAGCAGTGGTTCGGTCGCCTCGTCGGCGCTCGTGACCTCACCCGCGCACGCGGCGAGAGCTTCCGCCGTGCGGTGCTGGAACACCTGCCGCGGCGTGATCGCCAGGCCGTGGCGCGCCGCGCCCAGGACCAGCCGGATCGACGAGATGCTGTCTCCGCCGAGCGCGAAGAAGTCGTCGTCCGCGCCGACCGACGGGACGCCGAGCACCTCGGCGACCACCGAGCACAACGCGACCTCGCGCGGGGTCCGCGGCGCGCGGCCCTCGGCGAGCGCGCGGAAGTCCGGCAGGGGCAGCGCGGCGCGGTCGAGCTTGCCGTTGGTCATGATCGGCAGCCGGTCCAGCGCCACGAACGCCGAAGGCACCAGGTAGTGCGGCAGGGTCTTTTCGACGTGCGTGCGCAGCTCCTTCATCAGCGACGCGGGATCGCGGTAGACCACCGGCACGTTGGCGAGCGGACCGTCGGTCGCACCGAGGTAGGTCGCCCGCGGCTCGTCGAGGGCCAGCACGAGGTCGAACGCCGTCGGCGTCTCCCCCGACCACGTCGCCGCCGCGCGGTAACCGGCCGCGCCGGCCAGGTCGATCAGCACGTCCGGGTCCATCGCGGCGCCGGTCGGCGTCGGCAGGCTCCCGCCGAGCGCACGCAGCACGGCGAGGTCCGGGATGACCCGCTCGTTGGGGATCCCGGTCACGCGCAAAGCCGCGGGGCCGTGCTCGGCGAGGTGCGCCGAGAACGCCGCGGCTGAGCCGAGGCCGGACCACGAGAGGGCCAGGGCCTGCTGGGCAGCCACGGGTTCCGTGCGCAGCACCACGTCGTAGCGGTAGCGGCTGAGCTCGTTCTCGTAGGTCGCGCATTTGAGCCGGACGTCGGCCTCGGTGAAGGCCGGGATTCGTGCCGGCAACGCCGCGAAGAAGCCGGGATCCAGGACCAGCTCGTCCTCGCCCGCCACGGCGGCGTCGACCGCCGCCAACGTCGAGGCCCCCTCGACGCCTGCTTTGAGCACCCGTTGCAGGCCCAGGTTCCGCACGTCGCCCACGAACACCGAACCACCGGGCGCGAGCAGGCCCGTGACCTGCCGAAGCACGTCGACGAGGTACTCGGCGCTCGGGAAGTACTGGATCACCGAGTTGATCACCACGGTGTCGAACTGCCCCTGCGGCAGGTCTCCCAGTTCGTGCGCCGGGCGCGCCCGCAGGTGCACCTTGCCCGCGAGCTCCGGCCGCTCGGCGACCCGGGTTTCCAGCAGCCGCACGACCTCCTCGGGCCAGTCCAGCGCCCAGTACTCGTCGGTACCCGGTGCGAGCTTCGACAGCAGCAGCCCGCTGCCCACACCCAGCTCGAGCACGCGCCGCGGCCGCAACGCGGTAATGGAGTCCACAGTGGACTCAAGCCACGCGCGCACGTCGGCCGGCGGCAGGGGTTCTCCGTCGTAGCTGGAGTGCCAGCCGGTGAACCCCTCGTCGAACCGGTCGCGATCGGCCATCGGGTGCAGCAGCTCGGGCACGTCCGTCCGGCGCCGTACCTTCGCCACGTCCCGGTGGGCACCCGGTGTGTGTTCGGGGACCACGTAGGCGACCAGCCGCCGTTCGCCGGGCTTGACCTCACGCGGCACCACGGCCACGCCCGCGACGCCGTCGTGCGCCGCGATCACCGACTCGATCTCCCCCGGCTCCACGCGGAACCCGCGGATCTTGACCTGGTGGTCGGCGCGGCCGAGGAAGTCGAGGTTCCCGTCGGCCCGCCAGCGCACGCGGTCGCCCGTGCGGTACATGCGCTCCCCCGGCCCGGCGAACGGGTCGGCCACGAACCGCTCGGCGGTGAGTCCGGCCCGCCCGACGTAGCCGCGCGCGAGGCCCCGGCCACCCACGTACAGCTCGCCTTCCACGCCCGGCGGCACCGGGTTGAGCGCGGTGTCGAGCACGTAGCAGCGGGTGTTCGGATCGGGCCGCCCGATCGGGATCGGCCCGGTCCAGCCGGCTTCCGCGGCCCACAGCGTCGAGTTCACGGTCGCCTCGGTGAGGCCGTACGCGGCGACGACGCGCAAGTCCTTCGCCCAGCGCGCGATCAGCTCCGGGGGCACGGTTTCCGTGCCGACGATCAGCACCGCGCCCTTCGGCAGCTCGCAGCCGGCCGGCAGCGCGGCGACGAGCGAGGGCGGCAGGATCATGTGCGTCGCGGCGTGATCCGCGATGTAGGAGGTGAGCTCGACCCCGGCGACGCGGCGGTGCGAGGGCACCACGATCACGCGCCCGCCCACGCACAGAGACATCACGAGGTCCCACACGGTCACGTCGAACCCGGCCGACGCGAACTGCACGACCCGGCTCTCGGGGGTGATCCCGATCCGCTCGGTGGCCGTGACGATCAGGCTGCCGATGCCGTCGTGCGAAAGCACCACGCCCTTCGGCTTGCCCGTGGAGCCGGAGGTGTAGATGACGTAGGCGGCGTGGTCCGGCCGCAGCCCGGAGAGGTCCACGGGCCCGCCGTCGAGCGCGGCGAGCTCAGCGCGGACAGCCGGGGCGTCCAGCTTCACGATCTCGCCGGACGCCGGTACCTCGCCGGCCGATGCGGTTACGGTCAGCACGGTGCGCGCACCGGAGTCCATCAGGAGGTACGCCAAGCGGTCCTCGGGCAGGTCGAGGTCCAGCGGCAGGTACGCGGCACCGGCTTTGAGCACGCCCAGCAGGCCCACGACCAGGTCGATCGACCGCGGCAGCGCCACCGCGACCACGTCCTCGGCCACCACCCCGCGCGCTGCGAGCAGGCGGGCCAGGCGGTTCGCGGCGGCGTCGAGCCCGGCGTAGGTGAGCTGCTCGTCCTCGCACACCACGGCGACGGCGTCCGGCTGCCGCGCGACGACCCGGGCGAACGCCTCGGGCCACGTGAGCTCCGGCGCTTCGGCGGGCGCCGTGGCGAAGTCGGTGAGCACGAGCCGGCGTTCGCGTTCGGTGAGCAGGTCGATCGCGGCGATCGGACGATCGGTGTGGGCAGCCGTGGCGTCGAGCACGGCGAGGAACCGGCGCTCGTGCTCGGCCAGGGTTTCGGCGGTCGCCGCGGCGGCGAACTCGATCCCGAGGCCGCGTCCCGGCCCGGCGTCGTGCGCGGTCACGACGAGGTCGGTCACCGGACCGAGCGTGACGCTGTGCGCGGTGGCGGCGGCTTCGCCGAATTCGACCGACACCTCGGGCAGGAAGTTGAGGGTCAGCCCCGTGAGCTCGTGGATCCCGCCCGTCAGGTTCAGGTCCCGGGCGAGGTCTTCACCGCGGTAACGGCCGTGGTCGAGCAGGTCTGCGACCTCGCGGGTGACGTCCGCGAGCAGCTGCGCCGGCGTGCGCGCCGGCCGCGCGGAAACCCGCAGCGGCAGGACGTTCGACAGCATTCCGGGCCGGTTCCGCAGCGCGGCGCCGGGCCGGGCCGCGACGGGCAGGCCGAGCACGAGGTCGTCGGCGCCGGTCACGCGGTGCGCGTACGCGACCAGCGCCGTGAGCACCACACGCGAAAGGCGGGTGCCGTGGTTGCCGGCGAACTTGCGCAGCGCGTCCGCACGGGCCGGCGTCAGCGTGACCGACCGCCGGACCACTTCGCCGGCACCGCCGGCCAGGCGCACCGGGTCCGGCCGCCCGGCGAGCTGCTCGCGCCAGTACTCGCGATCCGCGGGGTACGCGGGCGAGTCGCGGTAGCCGGCGTCGGCCGCGAGCAGCGGCGCGACCGACCAGTTCACAGTGGACTGTGTGCCGGCGTACAGCTCGGCGGCGCGGCGGGTGAGCATCGCCTGGCCGTGCGCGTCGACCACCAGGTGGTGGAACGTCTGCGCCCACCACACGCGGTCCGGCCCCAAGACCAGCAGCGCGTGCGCGGTCAACGGTCCGCGCGCGAGGTCGACCGGCTCGGCCAGCACTGCTCGAAGCCACGCGTGCGCTGCCGCTTCGGCGTCCGGCTCGCCCGAGAGGTCCACCACGGGCACGTCGCCCGACCACGGCGCCGGGTACTGGCGCGGCACGCCGGACTCGTCGGCCTCGGCCGTCACGTGCAGCGTCTCGGCTTCACCGACTGCGCGCCGCACCGCGTCGGCGAGCCGCGTCAGGTCGACGCGGCCGCGCACGTCGACGTACCAACCGATGTGGTACGCCGGGTCGGCCGGGGCGAACGACTGCGCGAAGAAGACCCCGGCCTGTGCCGCGGTCAAAGGGGAACCGGGCACTACGCCGGTCATCCGGGAACCTCCACCGTTGACTGAAGCTGGACTGACGGACGCCGCGCCGTCAGCGCGTGCCGCTCACCGCGTACTCCGGCAGGTGCGCCACGGCCGCCCGGCGATCCACAATGGACCGCAGGATTTCGCCGACGCGCACGGCCGTGTTGGACAGCAGCGACGACGTGATGCCGTGCGTGTGCTCGGTGCCGCCCTGCAGGTAGAGCCCGCCGCGCACGGTGGCGTCGGTGGTGATGCGGTAGTCGCGCTCCACGCGCAGCCGGCCCTCGGCATCGCGCCGGCAGCCGGCCGCCAGCTCGCCGAGCAGCGGCGTGGGGTCCGCGGGCAGGTACCCGGTGGCGTAGACCACGGCGTCGGCGTCGAGCACGGCGCGCTCGCCGGTGGTCAGCGACTCGACGGTGGCGCTCACGTGAGTGCCGTGGTCGGTCACGTCGACGGGCCGGGAGACGTTGAACAGCTTCAGCCGGTGCACCCCCAGCACCTTCTCCTGGTAGACGCGGCGGTAGAGCTCGTCGATCAGGTCGAGGTCGACCGCGGAGTAGTTGGTGGCGCCGTGGTACCGCATGAGCCGGGCCTTCACCGGCTCGCTCGCGCCGTAGAAGTGGTCGACCGCCTCGGGGTCGAAGATGCGGTTGGCGAACGAGCTGTCGTCGGCTGGGCTGTAGCCGTAGCGCGCGAAAACGGCGCACACCTCGGCGCGGGGGAACTCGTCGTGCAGCAGCGCCGCGACCTCGGCCGCGCTCTGTCCCGCGCCGACCACCACGAAGCGGCGCGGGTCGCTGCCGCGCAGCCCTTCGACGCGGGGCAGCAGCTGGCTGTTGTGCCAGATCCGGTCACCGCCGGTGATCCCGTCGGGCAGGTTCGGCCGCAACCCGGTGCCCAGCACGAGGTTGCGGGCACGCAGGTCCACGACCTCGTCGCCGGACTTCGCGCGGACGTCGAAGAAGACCACCTCGGCGCCGTCGCACACCGGGCGCACCGACAGCACCTCGGTACCGTAGGAGACCAGGTCGTCGACCTTCTCCGCTGCCCACTCGAAGTAGTCGTGGAACTCGATCCGCAGCGGGAAGAGGTTCTTGTGGTTGATGAAGTCGATCAGCCGGCCCTTGGCGTGCAGGTAGTTCAGGAAGCTGAACTCGCTGGTGGGATTGCGCATCGTCGCGAGGTCCTTGAGGAAGGAGACCTGCATCGTCGCGGAGTCGATCAGCATCCCGCGGTGCCAGCCGAACCGCGGCTGCCGCTCGAGGAAGTGCGCGGTGACCGTGTCCCCGGCACCGGCGTTGTGCTCGGTCGCAGCGATCGCCAGCGCCAGGTTGGAAGGTCCGAATCCCACCCCGACGACGTCGTACACCGGCACTTGGCCATCGACCACAGCTCGTGACATCAAAGTCCCCTAGCGCGGCACTGCCGCTCTCGACTCGGCTCTCACTCCAAAAGCTCAGGAAACCCTAACCTAACTTAGGACAGGCTCAGCTAGTACCGTGTGGGTGATGTTCGTCCCCTCGACCGCGAAAGGGATTCGCCGATGCGCGTGGCCATGTTCGGCTACCAGACCTGGGGGCACCGCACATTGCGCGCCCTCATCGACGCTGGTCACGAGGTCGTCCTCGTGGTCACGCACCCGAAGAGCGACCACGCGTACGAGAAGATCTGGGACGATTCGGTGGCGGAGCTGGCCAAGGCGAACGGTATCCGCGCCCTGCTGCGCAACCGCCCGGACGACCCGGAGCTGCTCGCCGAGCTCAAGGCCGCGGACCCCGAACTGATCGTCGCCAACAACTGGCGGACCTGGCTGCCGCCGGAGATCTTCGACCTGCCGCCCCACGGCACGCTCAACGTCCACGACTCGCTGCTGCCCGCGTACGCCGGTTTTTCGCCCCTGATCTGGGCGCTCGTGAACGACGAACCGGAGGTCGGCGTGACCGCGCACCTGATGAACGCCGAGCTCGACGCCGGCGACATCGTGGTTCAGCGCGCGGTGCCGGTGGGTCCGAAGGACACGACCACGGACCTGTTCCACCGCACCGTGGACCTCATCGAGCCGATCGTCGCGGAGGCGCTCTCGCTCATCGAGACGGGCCGCGTCGTGCCGATCGCGCAGGACCGCGCCAAGGCGAGCTTCTTCCACAAACGCGCGCCGCGCGACAGCCTCATCGACTGGACGTGGCCGGCTTCCGACATCGAGCGACTGGTGCGGGCGCAGTCGGACCCGTACCCCAACGCGTTCTGCTACCACCGCGGGCGGCAGCTGCGGATCGTGCGCGCGTCGGTGTCGGCCGGGCACTACGGCGGCACGCCGGGGCGAATTTTCATCGAGGAGGGTGCCGGCGTGGTGATCGTCGCCGGGTCTGACGCGCGCCGGGGCCACTCCCCCGGGCTGCTGGTGGAACGCGTGCGCACGGAGGACGGCACGGACCTGGCCGCAGCCGACTACTTCACGACGATGGGCGGGTACCTGACCGATCGGCCGTGAGGTTTTGTCGTTCGGGCGGGTTTTGTCGGGGTACCGGGTTACGGTGATCGCTGTCAGTGACCCGGCGTCCCCGCGCCGGATCCGCGTCCACTGGAGGGATCCCGCTCATGGCCACCCCGATGTCGCCCGAGCGCTGCCGCGCGTTCCTCGCCGAGGGCACTCGCAGCGCCATCTTCGTCACCGTCCGCCCCGACGGCCGCCCCCACGCGGTCCCCGTCTGGTACGCCCCGGACGGCGACGACCTGCTCGTGAACATCACCCAGGACAGCGTGAAGGGCCGCGCGCTGGCTTCGTCGGCCGAAGTCGCCATGACCGTGCACGACGACGCACCGCCGTACAGCTTCGTCTCGGTCAACGGCACGGCCGAGGTGGTCACCGACCCCGCCCGCGTGCGCAGCGGCTCGGAACTCATCGCGCGCCGTTACCTGCCGGCCGAGGGCGTCGAGGGGTTCGTCGGTTATGCCACCGCGCCGGGCAAGGTTCTCGTGGTGGTCCACCCGACACACACCGCGGGGGTGGATGCCGTGGCCGGGTAGGGCCGACCAGCAGACCGCCGGGCTGGGTTCGTCGATCGGCCCGCGAGACCGCGGAAAACGCCGGCGGCCGTTCCGGGCTCCTCGCTGATCTTCAGCCGCGCGAGGGGTCCGCGATCAATCCGGTCGGCACCGGCAGGCCGAGGAGATCGAGCAGCGATGCCAGCTCCGCGTCGAGTTCTCGTCCCGCCTGTGCGATCCGCGGATCGTGGAAGCTGTCGAACCGGGTGCTCGGCTGGTCGATCACGAACCAGGTGCGGTCGTCGTGGTCCACGTGGATCGCGGTGCGCAAGGGGGCGTAGAGCATCACCGCGGGGTCGTGCCGGAACATGCGCTGAGCGAAGACGTGGTTGCCCATCAGGTATTCCACGCACGGACGCGACGCGGCGGCCAGTTCCATCAGGGAGCCGACATCGGTGCCCCAGTACCGGATGAAGCTGTGCGGGGCGTTTTCCTCAGTGGCTTGGCGGACGACGTCCCAACTGGCCTTTTCCCTCTTGAACTGCTCGAATCGATCTGCCTGGAGTGCCGGGACCGCGCGTTCGTAGCTGTCTCGGAATTCCGGAAAGGTCGCCGTGACGGGGATGGCCAGGCGGACCACCTCGTGTGGGAAGGTCCGGATGGAGGGGAAATCACTGGCGGACATGGCGTGCCGTCCTTCGAGGGTCGTGGCTGCTGTGGGAGTCGCGGGGGAACCGGCGAGAGCGGCCACGGTGCCGATCGCCGACGGCACCGTGGCGGCCCGTCAGTCGCCGAGGAAGTCCAGCACCTGCCGGACGAACAGCTCGTGGTACTGGAAGATCCCGCCGTGGCCCGCGTCCGGGTAGATGCTCAGTGTGGCGTTGGGGAGCAGCCGCGCGAGGTTGAACGAGCTGATCGTCGGCACCAGGATGTCGTTGTCGCCGTTGACGACCAGCACGGGCTTGTCCACATCGGCCAGACCGGCGGGCGACGTGCCCTGCTCCCACTTCGTGGCCGCCGTCAGCTGGGCACTGATCGTCTCGTCCGTCACGGGAGTGTCGCGGTCCTCCGTCCGCTCGTCCAGGCGAGCGAGAAAGTCCCCCGCGGCGGCCTGGCTGCGGGGCGTCGGTGAGAAGAAGAGGTAGCGCTTGGGGTGCTTGCCTTCGGCGGCCGACTTCCCGAATGCGCTTTGCAGCCCGGCGCCCCAGCCGGCCGGCCCTTCGTCGCCGGCGGGCGAGGTGCCGGCCAGGACGATCCGCCGGACCAGGTCGGGTCGCTGCTGGGCCACGGCCTGGGCCACCATGCCACCCAGGGAAAAGCCCAGCAGATCGGCGGTGTCCAGCCCGAGCGCCTCCAGGAACGCCACGGTGTCGGCGGCCATCGCCTCGATGCTGTCGGGAGTGGTGCCGCCGGAGCCGCCGACGCCCCGCAGATCCACCACGATGACACGTCGCTCGGCCGCGAAGCCGTCGACCACGGCGGGGTCCCAGTCGTCCAGCACCGCGGTGATGTGGTTCAGCAGCACCAGCGGCACGCCGGCGGCCGGACCCAACCGGCGGTACGCGAACGGCGTCCCGCCGACGTCCACCGTCTCGCCCGGTGCTGACACAAAACTCGCTGCCATGTCTTGCCTTTCCTGCACGGTGACCCGCGCTTTCGAAGGGAATCCGCCTCCTGGCGTTCTTCGACAGCCTCGCGGGATCGCCACGATGCCGCTTCCGTCGGAAGACCACTGCCGGACACAGCGAAAAACCGCGCCGGGCAGTCATTCCTCCGTGTCGCCACCCCGTGCGCGGGTCGGTGCGGCGAGGACGAGGTCACGAGATCGGGTTTCGCCGACAGTCATTCAACTCATGCGCACGGATTCCGTCAGGCCGACACTGGTGCGACAGCCGGGAGTGATCTGCCGAAGAGCAACGAGGAGCACCATGTCACAGGTCGTTCTTGTCACCGGGGCTTCCAGTGACCTCGGCGCTGCCACCGCCGAAGCGCTCGCCGGTGCGGGCCACACCGCGTATGCGGGAATCAGCCCGGCTGTCGCGCGTCTCGACGAGCCGAGGAGCCGAGGCACGCGCCCCATCTCGTTGGACGTGGGCGATCAGCGCTCGGTGTCGACCGCGGTCGAGGACATCCTGGCCGAAGCC
Organism: Amycolatopsis sp. NPDC004368; assembly: GCF_053602515.1. Taxonomy (NCBI): domain Bacteria; kingdom Bacillati; phylum Actinomycetota; class Actinomycetes; order Pseudonocardiales; family Pseudonocardiaceae; genus Amycolatopsis; species Amycolatopsis sp. NPDC004368. Next base: position 74,545 of record NZ_JBSGDT010000036.1, read on the forward strand.
GGAAGGATCGACGCGGTGGTCCACGCCGTCGGACCGGTGCCCCGGGGGCCGCTCGAGTCCTTCACCCCTTACCAGCTGGCGCAGGTCTACGACGCGCACGTGCTGTCCACCCAGCGCGTCAACCGTTGCGTGCTGCCGCGGATGCGCGAGCGGCAGGAAGGCCTGCTGGTGTGGGTGGTGCCGGCCAACCACGAAGCTGCGGACACGCCCTACCTCGCACTGCACGCCGAAGCGGTCGCGATGATCGACCACCTCGCGGCGAGCTACGCCCGGGAACTGACCGAATTCGGCGTCGAGACCACGATCGTCGTCCCCGGTTTCCCGGTGCCCGACAACGGCTCCCGTGTTCGCACGGTCCGGCCGGACGACACCGAGACGGTCGAGGCCTACGAATGCCGATATCCCGGTCTGGTCGACCGGGTGGACTCGAAGCTGGCCGAGCACGCGCTCACGGGCGCCGCGGTCACCCTCGCGGCCCAGGCCATCGCGGCCGTCGTCGCCAGTCCGCCGGGCAGCCGTCCGCTGAGGATCGTTCCCGGCCGACCCGGCGCGGTGCCCGGCCACGGCGCCGTGGGGTGAGTCGGCCGGCTTGGCCGGGCCGCCGAGAGCCGGCTCGTCGATCACCACCGCGGCGGGGTCAGTTCTCCAGCGCCGCGAGCGCGTCGCGAAGTGCTGCCCTGGAGCTGATCCCGAGCTTCGGAAAGATCTGGTACAGGTGTGCGCCGATGGTCCGGTGCGAGAGGTACAAGCGCTCGGCGATCTGTTTGTTGCTCAAGCCCGACGCCGCGAGATCCGCGATCTCCCGCTCCTGGGGCGTGAGCACGTCTCCCCCCGCCGTGGTTTTCGGTCCGCCCCACCCGGTGGCACGCAGCTCCTTGGCGGTCCGATCCGCCCACGGCCCGGCGCCCAGGAGTGTGAACGCGTCATACGCCAGCCGCAGCGGCTCTCGCGAATCGGCGTTCGCCCGCGCACGTCTCAGCCGTTCCCCATACGCCAGTCGTACCCGCGCCAGATCGAACGGCCACCTTTCGGCACCCGGTGTCGCCAGCGCCGCCGTGAACAGGCGCACCGACTCGTCGTCGTCCCTGGTACACAGCGCCGCCGAGCCGGCAGCAAGGAGGCCCAGCCGCGGGGACAGCGCGCCGATGTCCGCCTCGTGCATGGCCCGCACGTGAGCGGCTGCTGCACTGTGCCGGTCGGTCCGCACCGCGGCTTCGACCAGGTCCCACGCCACCCACAACGCGTGCGGCACGTGGGAGGCGAACGTACCCGCCTCGCCCAAGGCCGTCGCGTTCCGGTAGGCGCTTTCGAAATCACCGCGGCCGGAGTCGGCGACGGTGCGGACGTGCCGGGTGTAGTGCAGTGCCGCACCCACGCCCCGCGGTGTGGCCCAGCGAACGATCTGGTCGGTCAGGTGGTCGACCGCCTCGTCGTCTCCGCGGGCCGCCGAGACCACGGCTCGGCAGTACCAGAAGTACCAGGCGAAGAAGTGGTACCCGGAGTCCTGGCACACCTGGGTTCCTTCGTCGGCCAGTGCCAGGCACTCGTCCCACCGGCCCGTGAGGTAGTCGTCCAGGCACAGGTGCATCAGCGCGCCGATGTGCCGGCGCGGCGGACCACCGTCACGCCCCTGGAGAACGAGGCGCCACGAGGGCTCGCGGACATCCGCCAGGCGATCGAGGTAGAGCGCGCCGGTGCCCGCGCGAACGATCCGGCCGGGATCGGTTTCCTTCTGCAGGTCGCCGAGCATTGCGTCCAGCTGACCCAGTGCCCCGGCACCGGACCGGACCGGGTCGGAGAAGGTCTGGGCAGCCACCGAAAGCAGGGCGGGCGGCTCCGGTCGCAGGCGTCGGACCGCCGCGTACAAAGGGTCCCAAAGCTCCGCGCGGCCGCTGAAGAAGCACAGGAGCAGAAGCAGGTGGAGCGCTTCGATGATGGCGCCGTCGTGGGCGTCGTAACGGTGCACGCCGGACTCGACGGCGCCGGCCAGCAGCCGGTGGGCGGTGTCGATGTCCCCGTCGCCGTTGATGATCAGGAAGACGGCGGTGGCCGCGAAGTGGAGAGAGCCCATCAGCTCCGGATCGGCCAGGCGGGCGCCTTCGAGCAGTTCCGAGGCGTTGCGCAGCTGCCCGGTCGCGTCGGCGCCGATGTAGGCGGCTTCGGCGAGCCGGCGTGCGCGATCCGAGCCGTGGGGACTGAGGTCGGCAGCCCGCACCAGCGCTGCCACCGCACCGACGGCGTCTCCCCGGGCCGCGATGCGCCGTGCCGCTTGTTCCAGCAGGACGGCCACCTGCTCATCCGGCTCGACGGAAGCTTCGCCCAGGTGCCAGGCCCGCCGCTCGGGGTGGTCCACCAGCACCTGGGCCAACGCCCGGTGAGCCGCTCGACGCTCGGCGCTCGTGCAGGCGTCCACGACCGCCGAGCGGATCAACGGGTGCCGGAAAACGAGCCGGCGCGTGCCCTCGTCGAAAGCCACCAGCCGATCCTGTTCCGCGGAGGCGAGGTCTTCGAGGTCGGACTCGTAACCGGCGTGGCGTGCCGACGCCTGCAGGACCGCGAGATTGCCGGTTCCCTCGAGCGTCGCGAGCAGCAACAGCCGCCGTGCGGCAAGGGAAAGAACGGACACCCGGGAGACGAACAGGGCCTGGAGCCGCTGGCTGAGCGGGAGCACGGCGGGAAGGTTCTCCAGGGCCGCGCGCTGCTGCCCGCTCAGCGCCGCGGGCAGTTCGAGCAGGGCCAGCGGGTTGCCTTCGGCCACCGACAGCAGTCGCTCGCGCACTCGAGCGGCCAGCGCCGGGAAACGGGTGTTGAGCAGGAGCTGTGAGGCCTCCCCGTCCAGCGGCGGCACCTCGTACTCGGGCAGGCCACCGCGGTTGAAGAAGGTCTCACTGTCCGACCGCATGGCGCCGAGGAAGGTGACTCGGGTGCCGTTGAGCCTGCGGGCGACGAAGCCCAGCACGGCGGCGCTGGCCCGGTCGAGCCACGGCAGGTCGTCGACGATCAGGAGCAGCGGACCGGCCTTGGCCACGTGGCGCAGGAGCATGAGGGTCGCGTTCGACACGACGAGCCGCTCCGGTGGTGCTCCGCTCCCGAAACCCAGGGCGACTCGCAACGCCTCGGCGTGCGGCTTCTCCAGTTCCCCGAACGCCTCGTGCAGGGGGAAGAGAACCTGGTTCAGGCCCGAGTAGCTCACGTCGGCCTCGAACTCGACGCCCGCGGCACGCAGGACCCGTGAGCCACTCGCGACCGCGGCTTCCGCCACGGCATCGAGCAGGACGGTCTTGCCCACCCCCGCCGCTCCGGACAACAGGAGTGCTCCACCACGGTCCGTGGCGTCGAGGAAGCCGCGGATGCGCTCGAGCGCCACACCGCGTCCCACGAGGAAATCGACACCACTGTGCTCGAAAAGGCCCTTGTCGCCCATGCGATCAAGCTCCCCCGCCCACGCGGGCCGGCGATACTTCCCCGCCCGGTGCGCGATCTCGCGCGGCGGACCGTCCACAAGCGATTCGCCGGTGTTCACTGCTGGCTCTCAACGTACGAATCCTTCACCCCGGCCGCGCGGACTACCGGCGTCCGCACACCTGGCGGCAGCGCACTCGTCCCCACATCCGGGCTTTCACTGATCTTGGACGATGCTCCACAGCATCGCGTGGAATTTCGCGTGGTCCCGGGTGGGTATCGAGGACAGGCGACGCATGATCGCCGTGTCACGAGCGATGGCGACCCGGTCCTTCACCTCGATGCCTTTCGCAGTCGCCCGGGGAATGCGCACCCGCCGGTCGTGGGCCGACAGTTCGCGGACGACGAGGCCGTCGCGCTCCATCCGGTCGAGAATAGACACCAGCGTGGTCTTGTCGACCCCGAGCTCGGCCGCGATCTCCAGTTGTGTCCGCTCCGGACCCTCACTGATCAGTTCGAGGACGAGCCAGTCGCGCAGATCGGTCAGCCCCGCATCCCGCGAGACCGCGTTGAACGCATCGCCGAGCGCCGCTGCCGCCCGGTGGGCCAGCCAGGTCAGGTCACCGCTCGCCGAAGTGGCGTCGGGCGGCGGCAGCGCGCCACGGCGTTCGCTCTTCGAGGACACTGCGCGAAAGTATCATCCGCGGCCGGATCGTCCAAGCTCGGATTGAATCGTGTGAAACGATTCGATGTCATATGCTTCTGGCTCCTCTTCCGGGAGCGCTGAGGGCTCGTGCGGAACCACTCGCGCGTTCAGCACCGCAGCCTAAAAGGAGGTCCGACCGAAAACATGGCTCAAGATCCGGAAGACTTTGCCGATTCTCCACCGCCGGCCTACGGCGAGCACGATGCGCTCTCGGACGTGCTGCAGGCGATCCACCTGCAGGGTGGCGATGTGCGCCGCCGGTCGAGCTCGCGCGAGCGGCACCCGGCCGGGGCGAGGTTGTTGCACATCGTCGAGGAGGGCGGGCTCAACGTCGAGATCGCGGGCGAAAGCACCGTGGAACTGAGCGCCGGGGACCTGGTGCTGCTCGCGCGGGGCGACGCCCACCTCGTCCGGGCGACGCCGCACGCGAGCTGGGTGACCGGGGAGTTCCTCGTCGAGACGGTGGTCGCCGCGCCGCTGCTCGCCGTGCTGCCGCCGGCGATCGTGATCCGCGGCGGCCCGGGGTCCGCGGCGTGGCTCCCGCCGGTCAAGGAGCTGCTCATGGCCGAGGTGATCCACGCGGCACCCGGCGCCCGCGTGATGGTGTCCCGAGCGCTCGACGTGCTCTTCATCTGGTCGCTGCGGTCGTGGGCCTCGTCCGGCGATGTGCGCAACGCCGGCTGGCTGACAGCGGCGCTGGACCCGGTGCTCGCACCGGTTCTCACCGCGATTCACCGCGACCCGGGCCGCGACTGGCCCGTCGACGAGCTGGCTCGGCTCACGTCGCTCTCGCGTTCGGCGTTCGCGACGCGGTTCGCCGAATCGGTCGGGGAAACGCCCGGTTCGTACGTGTTGCGGTGCCGGCTGGGCCACGCGGCGCACCTGCTGCGCGGCACGGCCGACCCGGTCGGCCGGATCGCCGCGCGGGTGGGCTACACGTCCGAAGCCGCCTTCAGCCGGGCCTTTTCCCGCGCCTACGGCAGTTCGCCGCGGGCATGGCGCGGCGGGACCGGTTCTGGTTCCCCCGAACGAACGCCGGAGTAATGCCGGTCCGGCGAATGGCTTTTTGACACCACGCCAGGGCGATGAAAATCTTCGTTCGCTCCT
>NZ_JBSGDT010000037.1:0-79183 GCF_053602515.1 Amycolatopsis sp. NPDC004368
CCACCGAGTACGAAGCACTACACGCGATGACCCACCCGGTCACCGCAACCCTGGAAACCAACTAATCCACTCTCCACCAAACCCGGTACTTGACACGTCTTAACCGCACACTGCAAACCGAGTGGGCCTACCGCCAGGCCTTCGCCAGCAACACCGAACGCACAGCAGCTCTTGCACCCTGGCTCGAGCACTACAACACTCAACGCCGCCACAGCGCACTCGGCGGACACCCACCCATCAACCGACTGCCACCAACCTGATGGCCAAATACACCTAGGGTCGGCATGGCTGCTCGCGACCGGTCTCGCGTCCCGGTCTGGGTCGAGCCGATGCTGTTACGGGCCCGATGATGCGCAGCGCGTGGTGGGGCACGGTGACTTCCACATCGCCGTTGAGCTCGCCGAGGTCGCGGTGCGGCACGAACGCGGCCGACGGTGGTGTGGTGGCGAGCAGGACACGGGCGAGCGGGTCCGTGCGCACGACCTCGATGACCCGGGCCCGCACCTGAAGTGCGGGGGACGAACGCCGGTCCGAACTGCCGACGAGGACCTCCTCTGGCTGGTAGAACACCGCTCCCTGTGTCTCTGCGTTGCTGCGAACGGCAAGCTGGAGCGGCAGGTCACCGACGTGAAGACCGTCGGCGGTTCCCGGCGTCGTGATCGGCGCCGTCATCCGCGTGTTCGCAGTGCCCGGTCCCCGCGTGTTTCGTCTGCTGGCCTCGGCCTTCCTTCTGCCACTGGGCCTGTCGCTTTGCATCCGCGCGCTGCGTCCGGCTCGGCACCACGCCGATACGCCGCCGTCGCCGCGCGCGACCGTCGCGCTCGCCCTGGTGGTCGGCATCGTGGGCGAGATCTACGGGATCGGCGGCGGCTCGCTCCTCAGCCCCATCCTCGTCAGCCGCGGAGTCCCCGTCGCCACCGCCGCCCCGGCCGCACTCGCCTCCACCTTCGTCACATCACTCGTCGGCGCCACCTCGTTCGCGCTGCTCGCGATGACCTCGACCGGCGACATCGCACCCGACTGGCTTGTCGGCCTCGCCTGCGGCCTCGGCGGCTTGTTCGGCGGCTACCTCGGCACCCGCTTGCAGCCCCGGCTCCCCGAAACCGGCCTCCGCCTCCTGCTCGGCATCCTCGCCCTGGGCATCGGCGCGCTCTACGTCGCGACGGCCAGCGACCCGGGTTCGATGCCCAGTTCTCGGACCGCCTCGGTGCTCATCAGGGAGACCACGCGGTCGCGGCCGCGCTGGATCTCGACCTGCGCCATGACCTTGTCGGCGACGACCGAGGTGACCAGCACGACCATGCGGTTGCGCGCCGAGCGTCCCACTGAGATCGGATCAGGCGCGGCCTCGCCCTGGCGGCGAGCGAACTCGCCGAGTTCCTCACCGGCGATCACGGCCCGCTTGGCCTTGTCTTTGGCCGCGGTGAGCGTTCCGACGTCGATGTGGCGCCGCATGGTGTCGTCGCTGACGCCGAGCAGTTTCACTGCTTCGGAGATCCGGTACTGCGGCACCGCGCCAGCGCGCAGCAATCCGCTGACGTTCAGCACGACCCTCTCTCGATCGTGCTGAACGAGTTGTCCGCTGTGGTGATGCATCGGATGACCTCCCACCGTCATCGCCGGCCCGGCGAGGCGGTCTGCGCGGTGTTCAGGGGGCTGTGAAAACGTCGTAGCCACAGGCTATGGCTGACCAGGAACACCGGCGAGAACTCCATCGCGGCGGTCCCGGCGATCATCGGATTGAGCATGGGCGACGCGACAGTGAGCGGCCGGCTCACGGTCGAAAGTGCCGCGCACTTCGCGGCACATCTGCCGGCTGCCCGGCTGGCTCGAGCACGAGTTCACCGTGCTGCCGCCGACCCTTCGAGGCGAGCGAGGATTCGGGACCGCGCGGCGCGGTTCTACCGGTGAGGACCGCACGCACGAGAGAATGCCTCGGCTGCTGCGCAGCAGCCGAGGCCGGAAACCTTCGCCTCTGGCCGGCCGCGACCGGCAGCCGATGTCGGCACCGGCGCGGTCAGCAGTCGGCACAGTCCGACACACCATGCTGCCGTTCCTCGTAACCTGCAGCGGTTGTCGGGCCTGTCGTGATGGGGATGGTCATGGTCGCGGTGATGGCACGACGGCCACTGGGCAGGCTGCGTGGTACATCAAGGCCTGGCCAGTCGATCCCAGCAGCAGACCTCGGAAACCACCACGGCCGCGGGACCCGACCACGACCAACCGTGCACTCTTGGCGTGATCAAGCAGGATGTGAGCCGGACGGTCACGCGCCACGACCTGCTCGACCGACACAACGGGATACGTCTCCTGGTACTCGGCCAGCCACTGGCTCAGCAGCCTTGAGTCGTGGAACTCGATCGGCTGCCGATCCGCCGCAGATCTCCGGACGGCCGCGATGGGCACGTCGTTCACAGCATGCACGGCCACCAGGGGCGCGTTCCGGGTAGCCGCGGCCTGGAAGGCAAAGGAAATCGCCATCTGACTGCTCGGTGCTCCGTCGACACCCACCACCACCGGACCGTCCTGGCGTGGTTCGGTCTGAGCATCAGCTCCTCGTACGACCACAATCGGGCAGTGCCCGTGGGTGGCTACCGCCACGGCGGTCGATCCGACCACCAGACCGGTGAACCCGCCCAGCCCTCGTGAGCCGAGCACCATCAGCTCTGCCGAGGCTGACAGCCCGATCAGCTGATCGGCCGCCGAGCCGCCGGTCAGGTCGGTGCGCACGGCCACGTCGGGTGCTGACTCCCGGGCTGCTCCAGCGGCTTCGGCAAGCCACTGGTGCCCCTGCTCCACCAGCGCAGCCTGGTATCGGCGCAGCGCCACCGCGTGCGGCACGGCGACAGGCACCAGTGCGCACACGTGCACGATCACCAGCATCAGACGACGGCACTCGGCCTCACGTGCGGCCCAACGCACCGCATGTCGGGCCGAGGACGATCCATCCACACCGACCACAACCGACCGACTGCTTTCGTTCACGACCAGCGCCTTCCTGATCATCCTCCCGGTCGTCAAGAACACCACCGCTACGGGAGACGGACGTGCCATCGCGGACTTCTGTGACTGTCACCGGACTTCCCCGAGCATGTTTGCCTGCGTCGGCTCCGAGTAGGGGCCGACGCCCATACACGGCGGGTCTTTCGGCTCCGGGTCCTTGCCGCGCCGATCGGCGTTGGTCCGGTGTACTCACGCAACCCGGCGGTGGTTACACCAGCGGGAACGGCACGCAGGTCAGGGGGCGACGGACCTGACGTACGGCACGTGTCAGCAATCCAGCACTCTTCGCGGTGGGCAAGGCGATCAGGTTGGTGTGCGGTCAGCGGAGAGACCGACGGCGACGCCGGCGAGGTCATCGCGCACCTCCCTGCGCACGACATCCTCAGCCCGCCCGTCAGCGCGGGCCGCGCGCAACGATCTCCGCGCGGCGCGGCCGCGACTGTCCGGCAGACGCGACAGCCGCGCCGGCCGCGCCATCCACGCCGTCAACGGCGCGGGGGCACGATGAGAACACCGTCGTCGGAGAGACCGTCGCGATCACCGGTCACGCCTCGTTGCTAGCTGCGGACGTGGGCGGTGGCCATCATGCCGACATCTTCGTGATCGAGGATGTGGCAGTGGTAGACGCTGCGGCCCGGGTAGTCAGCGAAGGCGATGCGCAGGCGGACCCAGCCACGGGCGGGAACGAGGACGACGTCTTGCTGTCTCCTGATCGGAGCCGTGCCGGTGCTGTCGCCCACGACGTGCATGGGCCAGACGTGCAGGTGAAACGGGTGCACCATGGGGCTGGTATTGATCACCGTCCAGTCTTCGGTGGTGCCGAGCCGGATGGTTTGATCATCGCGGGTCGGATCGTATGTGCGTCCGTCGATGGTGAAGCTCATCATCTCGCCCGCGCCCATTCCACCCATAGCCGTGCCGAGGGTGACTTGACGCTGCCGCACGATCGGGCCTGCCGGCGCGGGTGGAGCCGGCAGTGCGACGGGCAATGCCGGTGCCGCCGCCGCGGGCCCAGTCACGTCCAGGGTGCCCAGAACGACCCGGCTGCTGGTGACCGAGCCCCCACCCATCACGCTGCCGCGGTCGTAGGCGTCGCTGATCAGCGCGTAGCGGCCGGGCGCAGCGGGCCGGACGAGGAGGTCCGCGCGGTTGCCGGGTGCCAGCACGACGGGCTCCTGCACCGTGGGGGCGGGCAGGAACCGGCCGTCGAAGGCCACTTCGGTGAGTTGGTGGCCCTGCAGCCGCAGCGCCAGTACACGGGATGTGCAGGCGTTGATGACTCGCCACCGCTGCGCGGCACCGGGCGCGGCCGCGACGACGGGTTGGTGCTGGCCGTTGACCAGCACCACCGTGCCCTCGCGGCCCGTCATCCTGCTCATGGCAGTCACCGACGCCACCCGGCCCGCGGCATTCAACGTGGTGTCGGTGATCAGCAGAATCCGCTCCTGTGCGGCGAGCGCGGGGCCGCCGTCGACGAGCAGTGCCCCGGCGAGACCGGCGAAGATCTGATCAGCCACGGTGCCGTGGTGGTGCGGGTGGTACCAGAACGTCCCGGCCGGATGATCGTCCGGAACGCGAACCTCGTAGTCGAAGCTGGTCCCCGTTTCGATTCTCAGGAACGGGTTGTCGCTGTTGCCCTGCGGGGAGACATGCAGGCCGTGGGTGTGCAGGTTGGTCGCTTGACCCAGCTGATTGACCAGCCGGATGCGCAGCAGATCCCCCGGCCGCACCCGCAGCGTCGGGCCAGGTGACGTGCCGTTGAACCCCCATGCCGCGGTGTCGCGGCCAGCGAGGCGCACTCCCGGTGCTGCCGTCAGCTCCACCGGCAGCACGCCGGCCCGGCTGCTCAACTCCAGCGGTTCGGCCAGAGACTGCCCGCTCGCACCGGCTGACCGGCCCGCCTTCCCGTCGACTGCACCCAGCCCCGTCGCCCACCCCGTGGCGCCGGCCGCGACGCTTGCGACCCCCACCCCGAGCAGACCGAAGGCGCGACGACGGCTGATCGGCTCGCTGCTCACCGGAGCTCGGCTTTCCGACGCAGGTACTCCTCCTCGTCGATCTCCCCCCGGGCGTACCGCTCGTCGAGAATTCGGCGCGCCGAGGACCTGACGCCTCCGTCAGGCTCTCCCTCTCGGGAGCCGCGGACCCTGCCCCGCGCCAGCAGGACCGCCAGGTAACCCAAAATCACCAGACCGACCACGATCAACGCGGGCCAGACCCACCACCAGCCCATCACCCAGCCATCGCCATCCCTCATCTGTGGCCCCTCTTGATTGATCAGGGCGCACGCCTGCGAGTGGCCCTCCGGACCGTCTCTCCGCTCAGTGTCCATCCCCGCGTCCCGGCACTGCACCCCATGTGATTCACCGTCGGCCTCCGGCGCGGTGAGTCCTGGCAACGTGGTCACGGCTTCGTCAGGTCACCCCACCGCCGATGGTCAGGCGGGCGGCGCCCCGCGCCGGGGCGGGGCGGGGCGGAAGGCGACCAGGAGCGACGTCGGGGATCGCCGAGCTGAGCGGCGGCCCGACCCGCTGGACCAAGGCCGGGGATCGCCACGATGGAGCCGCCCGCGCCGAGCACGTCCCGGCCAGTGCCGACGACCAGGCCGAACACCGCCGCCGGCAGGATCGTCAGGGAATCCGCATCAGCCGGCGGTCACAGGCAGCCCGGCCGACGCCGCCCGGTCGAACTCGTCGTCCACCGCGACGACCTGGTTCCCCGCCGCGGCGAGCACCGAGGCCGCGATCGATGCGCGGTATCCCGCCTGGCAGTGCACCCACACTTCTCCGACCGGCACCTCGCCGAGCCGATCGAGCAGTTCGTGCAAGGGGATGTGCAGTGCGCCGTCGATGTGGTTCTGCGCCCATTCCAGGTTGCGCCGTACATCGAGGATCGTCACCGGCCGGTGGTGGCGGACCATGGCCAGCTCACTGAAGTCCGCTCGCGGGAATGACCCGAGGCGCGCGGCACCTGACCACGCTTCGGGGGTTCCGGTGGCCGCGGCTTCGACGCGATCGATGCCGATCCGGACCAGTTCGCGTTGCGCGTCGGCGACCTGCGCGGCGGTGTCGCCGAGCAGGGAGAGCGGGGTGCCCCAGGGGATGAGCCAGCCCAGGTAGGTGGCGAAACTGCCGTCCGCGCCGAAGTTCAGGGTGCCGGCCACGTGCCGAGCGGCGAACGCGGTCCGCGAGCGCAGGTCCACCACCCACTCGCCGGCCTCGATGCGCGAGCGCAGCTCGGCCGGATCGGCGGTCTTCGGTTCGGCGAGGTCCGGGGCGTCCGGACCGACCCTGTTCGCCGGACCCATGTGGGCGTAGTAGGCCGGGTAGGCGTCCAGGCCGGCGAGCAGTGCGTCGACATAGTCGTGCTCCTGCTGGGTCAGCACCGGGTTGACCTGCTTCTCCCGGCCGATCGTCGACTGGCCGGCGTCGGACGGGGTGGCAGAGCAGAAGCTGCCGAAGCCATGGGTGGGATAGACCTCTGCGTCGTCCGGCAGCACGGCGGCCAGCCGGTGGGCGGACGCGTACTGACGCTTCACCAGCTCACCGGTGTGGGCCCGGCCGAGCAGGTCGGGCCGGCCGGTGGAGCCGTACAGCAGCGAACCGCCGGTGAACACCGCGGGAACGCGTCCGAGCACCTCGAGGACGTAGGACAGGTGGGTGAACGTGTGTCCCGGTGTCGCCAACGCGCGCACGTGCATGTGGGGCCCGACGTCGATCACGTTCCCGTCCTCGATAGGGGCGCGCGCGAAGGACACCGGATCCGCGGCGTTGACGTGGTAGGTCGCGCCAGTCACGCGAGCCAGCGCGAGACCGCCGGTCACGTAGTCATTGTGGATGTGGGTCTCGAACACGTCGGTGATCCGCAACCCTCGCACGTGGGCCAGGTCCAGCACCCGGTCGATGTCGCGCTGCGGATCGACCACAAAGGCTGTCTCGCCGTCCTCTACGAGGTAGCTGCGGTCGCCGAGGCTCGGTGTGTCGATGGCGATGATCTCGATCATGAGGCCTCTCCTCATTCGCCGCCGGCCCTCCGGGGCACCCCGGAAGTATTACGGAACACCTGACTCTTCTCCGCTCGGAAAGCAGCGTGGCAGCGTTCAGGCGGCACACACAGAGGACTTGGTCACAGGGATGCACAACCGCAGTCACCCCGAGACTGCGTCGGCATCCCTGAGCTTCGTACCCTCGTGGGGTATATGGAAGCTCGGCATACGGCCCATGACTCGTGGAGGAACACCCGATGTGGCGAAGGCGCTCCGCACCGGGACGCAGAAGATCGGATCCGCCGTATTCACCGCGTGGTGCGCCGAAGTCCGTCTCGATCGTTAAAGGACAGTGCCGCGCACGACGTTCCCCGGCCTGAGCGACGAGGCGGATGGCCGCATCGTCGGACACGGCGAAAGTCCTTCGTGCCGGGGAACTCCTGCCCTGCACTGGCGAGGCCCGCCGGTGACAGGGTCGGGGTGACCATCGGACGAGACGACTAGGCAGGCTCACCATGGAACGTGGACTTCCGGACGATTTCACCGTCAAGACCGCGGTGGCGATGGCCGTCCGCGCGCCGTCGGTGCACAATTCGCAGCCCTGGCGCTGGGCCGTCGGCTCACAGTCCCTGCACTTGTACGCGGATCCGTCGCGGCAGCTCACGGAGACCGATCCGGACGGGCGTGACCTGCTCATCAGCTGTGGCGCCGCGCTGCACCACGCGCGTGTCGGGTTCGCCGCGCTGGGTTGGCGGGCCGAGGTGCGCCGGCTGCCCAACCCGGACGAGCCGGACCACTTGGCGGCAATCGAGCTGCATCGGCACGAGCCGTCGATGGATGAAGTCGCGCTCGCCGCCGCGATCCCCCGCCGCCGGACCGACCGCCGCCGGCACAGTTCGTGGGAGGTGCCGCGCGGGCACCTCGAAGCGCTGGCCGTCGCCGCGGGAGACGAGGGCGTGGTCCTGCGCATCGCGAAAGACGCTGAGCGGTACTACCTGGCCGTCGCGATCCAAGACGCGTCCAAAGAACATCTCGCCGACCCGGCCTACCGCGCCGAGCTGGCCGCGTGGAGCGGCCGCCACGCAGCACCCGACGGGGTCCCGTCGCGCAACACCCCGCTGCCCGACAGGACACCGGGCGCGATTCCGTCGCGGCGGTTCGCAGACCCCGAGCTCGCCGAGGCAGTGGGCGCCGCGGGCGAGGACGACGAGACCGTGCTGCTCGTCCTGAGCACCGCGTCCGACGATCGCCTCTCGAGGTTGCGCGCCGGCGAGGCGACGAGCGCGGTGCTGCTTACGGCGACGAGCCTGGGCCTCGCCAGTTGCCCCCTCACCGAACCGCTGGAGATCGCGGACGTCCGCCGCACCGTCGAGGAGAAGGTCTCCGGCGGCACGGTTCCGCAGATGGTGCTGCGTATCGGCTGGGCACCGGTCAACGCCGACCCGCTGCCCGCCACCCCGCGCCGTGACCTCGACGACGTGCTGACGCCGCTCGACACCGCGGACCCACCGGGCGGCGGCGAACCGTGGCGCTGAACCGGGCGGAAATGGAGGTCGCCATGCCGTACTGGCGGCACTACGACGCGGGGATGGGCTGGCTCGGGCCCGTGCTCGCGGTCGTCGTCCTGGTCGTTGTCCTGGCCGCCGCCGGACTGATCGCGGCGCTCCTCGTCCGACGCGGCACCCGGTCGCCCCAGGAGCACGACAGTGCCCTGGACATCCTGCGTGAGCGTTTCGCTCGCGGCGAGATCGACCAAGAGGAGTACGAGCGCCGCCGTGAGGCGCTCAAGCGCTGAGCCGCGGATCCGGCCAGGGACGCGGCCACCATCCATTCCGGACAGTGGCCGCTTTCTCGACGGGTCAAAGATTGCGCGCCGAACGCCCGCCGAACAGGCCGCTCGCGATCGGACCGTCCTGGCGGACACCCCGGTCGTCCAGATCGGCCTTGAGGTGTTCGCGCACCTCGACCACGCCGTCCACCCGGCGGACGAGAGCCGCGATCAGCGGGATCATGCTGTAGCGCTCGACGACGCCACTGATCGAGACGATCCCGTCGTGCACAGTGACGTTCAGCGTCCGTGGATCGACGCACATCTCCCTCTCCAGCACCTCACCGCCGACTTCGTGGCAGATGTCCACGTCCGGCCTCAGGAAAACACGCAGCAGGTCGGCCCTCGCCACGATGCCGACCAGTGCACCGTCGCCGTCGACCACAGGGAGCCGGTGGACGTGGTGGGTCTCCATCAGCTGCACGGCATGGACGACGTCATCGTCCGGGCCGACGGTGACCGCCGGCGTGCTCATCAGGTCCGCAGCGAACACCGCCTCGGCCTTGCGTCGGCCGCGGCGCGCGCCGGGCCCGAGTCCGCGGTGCGGCAGCTTTCGCGTGAGCAGGTCGGCCTGCGTCACGACGCCGAGGACCCGGCCGTGCTCGTCGACGATCGGTGCGCCACCGATTCCGCGGGCTTCGAGGAGAGCCACGACGGCCTTGAACGGCGTTCCGGGCGCGAGCTGGTCCACGGGGGTCGTCATCACCGCGCGGACGGGGTGCTTCGTGGTCATCCTTGGCTCCTCACAGCAGCGGGCCGGGGTAGTAGTTCCCGGCGGTCTCCGCTTCGAGGGCCGCTTCGGGCTTTTCGACAGTGCCCGCCGGCAGGATCACGACGGGACAGTGGGCCTCGCGCAGGCAATACGCCGACACCGAGCCGACGAGCAACCGCAGCAGCCTGCCGTGACCGTGGCTACCGACGACCAGCATCGCCGCGTCCTCGGCAAGCCGGACGAGAACGGGCCCGGCAGCACCGTCGATCGCCTCGACGCGGACCTGCGTCTCGCCGACCTCCGCCAGCGCGTCGGCGACTTCGGACTCCAGTTCGCGGCGCTGCAGCGCGGCCAGCTCGACCGGCGACCGCACGGCGGCCGACGCGAAATCGGCGAAGGGGTCGAACGTCCAGGCCCGCACCGCGACCACCGTCCGGCCGCTCGCCCGTGCCTCGGACAGCGCCCAGCGCAGCGCGGCCAGGCTCACCTCCGAACCGTCGACGCCGACGACGACGTCGCCCTGGTTGGCTGTGTTCATCATCTTCTCCTTCGCTCACGGATGGAACTCACGAATGCGTCCGCTTCGCCTGCCCGGCCAGCCATTCGTGCTGCCATTGCGCGCCGCGGCGCCGGTTGAGGACGAACGCCACCGAGCCGTAGAGGGTCGCGAGTGCCAGACAGGCGGCAAGCCAGAGCCCGGTGGCACCTGCCGCCGCGTTGACCACGGCGGCAGCCGGCGTCAGCGGCGGGTCCACGGGCGTTCCGGAGCGGTCCACCCAAATGAGGAAAGTGTCGCCCCGGTGGGTTCCCTCGTTCGCGTCAACGCGGCCGACCCGGCGGCCGCCGTCGGCCAGCTCCCACGTCGCGTCCGTCGGTTTCGGACTGCCGACGGCCCCGCTGCGCCCGCTCGTGGTGAGCTCGGGGCCGTCGGCCAGCAACGTCGCGGTCACGGAGTAGCGGTCCGCGAGCTGCTCGGCTGACTGCGCCGCCTGGCTCTCGTACAGCCTCGATCCCGCTGCGGCTGCGAACGGCACGGCGGCCAGGGCCGTGAGAACGCACAGGGCGAGCAGGGCGGCCTGGAAGCGGTCCGAGGGCCGGGCGACCGAATCGCGGCCGGGAGCGATGGCGTGCCACCAACGCATCAGCCGGTTCGCCAACGTGTCCATGGTTCCTGCCTTCCTGCGCACCAGATCTCCTCGCCCACCAGCATCTTCCGGACCAGTGGACGGCCGAAGTGGCGTTCGGCCCCGCCTCGCGGGCCGACGGTCCTCTTCACGAGGGACACCGCTTGGAGCTGGTCCCATCGGACGGTCAGAGGGCCGGTAAGCGGGGTTCGGTGCGCTGTGTCGTCACCTCGGCGGCCGGCCGCCGCGACGTCATCCGCGTGGGGTGGCCGTACCCGATCCGCAGCAGCGCGTGCACCTGCCCCAGCCCGCGGAACAGCTCCAGGAACTCTCGCCGGGTGCCGCAGACCTCCAGCGGCTGGGACAGGAACGAGGAGGCCAGGCCCTCCGCGGTGGCAGTCAGCAGGACCCGCTGCATCGCCATACCCGCCCGGACTTCGGCGGCCGCGCCGTGGTCGCGCGTCAGCACGACCGCCAGCAACGGATCCTGCTCGAACGCCCGTGAAGGAACGGCCGGGTTCGTGTGCGAGGCGCGATGGGACACGACACCGGGGATCTCGTGCGGCGGCCCGAAAGCGACCGTCGGCACCCCGTCCGGGCTCTCCACCGGGCGCCCGGTCCAGCAGGCCGACTCCGCCCGGAACGACGGGTCCTCGGACTGCAGCGCCTCCGCACGCCGCACGAGCGCCGCGACCCTCGGGTAGCGCCCCGACACGTCCAGGAACTCGAGCTGCCCGCCCTCGGTCAGCGCCGCCGACTTCAGCCGCGCGCGGGCGACCGTCGGCACCGCGCGGTCGACGAACGGGCGGCGATTCGTGTGCCTGCGGTACACCGCCTCGGCAAGTCTGCGGTCCTGTTCCGTCGAACGCCGGGTGCCGTCAAGGCTGACCAGGGCGAGCAGGTCGGGCGACGCGGGGTCCGGCAGGATCCGCACCCGAGCTCCGAGCCCGTTGAGCCGCAGGGTGATCACGAGGTTCAGCACTGCCGCGCCACACGACACTCTCGCTTCCCGCGCCGCGGGATCCGCGACCGCGAGCACCCGGGCGCGGTCGAGCCACACCTCGACCGCGTCCCCGTCCACCACGAACCGCCACGGCTGGGTGTTGTGCGGAGACGGCGCCCGTACCGCCGCCGCGAGGGCCTGGTCGAACGCGGTGGGGAGCTGGTCGTTCATCGCGGTCTCCGTGAAGTGGCGACAAGAGGCACCGTCGAGCCTTCTCCGCGCGACCTGCTCGACGTACGGGCTGCAGTCACGAGGCTAAGGGACCTATGTCCCCCGCTGCGCAGCTCCGACGTAGCAGTGCCATCGTGGCCGCTCGGTCTCATCGCACGTGGTCGAGGAGGAGCCGCCGTTCCGCTGCGGCGATCGCCCGGCGCGCGGGATCGATTGCGTCAGGGTTGACGGAGATCGACGTGATCCCGAGCCGCACCAGGTGCTCGGTGAACGCCGGGTTGGTCGAAGGCGCCTGCCCGCACAGCGAGGAGGTGATTCCGCGGGCGTTGGCGGTGCCGACGATCTTGGTGATCGCGTCCAGCACCGCGGGATCCGCCTCGTCGAACAGCTCCGCGCACACGGCGGAGTCGCGGTCGACGCCGAGCACGAGCTGGGTCAGGTCGTTGCTGCCGATCGACACCCCGTCGATCCCCAGGCGCGCGTACTCCGGCAGCCAGTAGACGACCGACGGAACCTCGGCCATGATCCACCGCTTCAGCCCGCGCTGCCTGCCGAGCGGGCTCGCGTCGACTGCTTCCAGACACGCCTCCAGCTCCCATCTGGTGCGCACGAACGGGATCATCAGGTGCAGGTTCGGCGTCTGCTCGCGCACCCGGGCGAGCGTGCGCAGCTCAAGGGCGAACAGATCGTGCTCCCGCACATAGCGGTAGCAGCCGCGGTAGCCGATCATCGGGTTGCTCTCGACGGGTTCGAACGCCTCACCGCCCGCGAGCCCGCGGAACTCGTTGGTGCGCAGATCCGTGGCCCGGTAGACGACCGGCCGCCTGCCGAACGCGGTCGTGATCTCGAGCAGTGACTTCGCCATCGAGTCCACGAAGGACTCTTCCTCGCCCCGGGCGAGCAGGTCACGTGGATGCCGTCCGCCGAGCGCCTCGGTGAGGAGGAACTCAGCCCGGAGCAGCCCGACCCCGTCGACGGGCTGTGCCGCGACCTCTTCGACATGGTCGGGCATCGCGAGGTTGACGTACAACCGCGTTCCGATCGTCTCGGCGTCGGTCGGCGTGGCGACCGGTCCGACGTGCGCGGTCTCGTGGACGGGGGCACCGGCGCGGACCTCGCCGTTCGTCCCGTCCACCGTGACCAGCGTGCGGTCGGCGAGCACCCGGGTCGCGTCACCGGTGCCCACCACGCACGGCACGCCCAGCTCACGCGCGACGACCGCGGCGTGGCACGTCATGCCACCGCCGTCGGTCACGAGCGCGCCGGCCCGGCGGATGGCCGGCACCCAGTCGGGGTTGGTCATCGGTGCCACGAGAATCTCACCGTCGCGCAGGCGCTTCGCCTCCGCGGGGTCGTGCAGTACGCGGACTGCGCCGCTGCCGTCGCCGGGCGAGGCCGCGAGCCCCGTGACGAGGACGCCGGTCCTCGCTTCGGCCGCGGGCAGCGTCGTGATCGGGCGCGACTGAACGAGCCAGATCGTGCGATCGGCGACCGCGAACTCGATGTCCTGCGGCACGCCGTAGTGGTCTTCCACCCGCGCGGCGAGACGCGTCAGTTCCAGCACGGTGGCATCGTCGAGGGCGCGAAGCTTGCCTGCCGTGGGTGTGAGAGGGACCTTCACGTCTCCGCCACCCACCTTCGGGATGATCTTGTGCGTCTGGGTGCCCACCCGGGCGCTGAGCACCCGCAGGTCGTCCTTCGCCACCACGTAGGTGTCCGGTTCGACGGCGCCGCTCACGATCGCCTCACCTTGGCCGAACACCGCTTCGATCACCAGCCGACCCCGGTCACCCGTGCGGGGATCGGCCGTGAACACCACACCGGAACGCTCGGCGCGGACCATCCGCTGGACCACGACGGCGATGGCCGGCTCGCCGGTGAACCCACGGCCGGCGCGATAACTCACCACCCGCGGGGAAAACAGGGAGGCCCAGCAGTCGACCACCCGTTCGGTCAGCGCTTTGCCGCCCCAGACATTGGTGTAGCTGGCGTTCATGCCGGCGAACGAAGCTTCCGCGCCGTCCTCGCCCGTCGCCGACGAGCGCACGGCGACGGCGGGAGTATCGCCCAGCGCCTCGTAGGCGGCGGTCATATCGGCGGCCAGCTCCTCCGTGAGCCCGGCCGAACGCACGAGCGCGCCCAGCTGCTCACACGCATCGGCGAGCTGCTGCGGGTCGTCCACCTTGGCCAGTGCCTTCGCGTGCAGGTCGGCGACCTGGCCCTGCACGCCGGCGGCGTCCAGCGCCGCCCAGTACCCCTCGCGCGAGACCACGAAGCCACCGGGCACCGGGAATCCGGCTGCGATCAGTTCACCGAGGTTGGCGCCCTTGCCGCCCACGGTCTCGGCGTCGGCGAGCCGGACGTCGGCGAGGTCTCGTACGTGCGTCATGACAGTCCTCCGGAAGGGGCGTCAGGAAAGAGTTCATCGAGCGGAAGGCGGGGCGCCGGAGTCGCCGGGGGCGCAGGGTGGCCGAACCGGAAGATCGCCTGCGGAACGCCCGGCAGCTCGAGGCGTTCCGCAAGCAGCTCACGGAAGCCGAGCAGGTGCAGCGGCTGCGTGATCACCGACGCGGCCAGAGCGCGGACCGTGGCCTGCAGCCACGCACGCTCCAGCGCCACACCCGCGGCGAGGTGGTCGCGGCGAGCGTCGCCGTCGGTGCAGATCACCAGCAGGCTCTCGCTCTCGAGCCGCTTCGCCAGACGCGCGTCGTCGGGTACTGGTGTGTCACGACGGATCAGGCCGGCCGCAGGGAGGGACTCGCCGCTGAGGGCGTCCTCGGGGATGCCGTCGGCCGCGCCGAGCGCGTGCGGCACGAAGGTGCGGGCAGTCCACATGTCGAGCTCACGCTGGTACGCCGGGTCCGCGCGGAAGACGCGGGTGGCGAACCCGAGCATCGCCGCCAGCGCGTCGAGGTGTCCCGGCACCACAAGCCGGACCCCCGCTTCGGCGCCGGCCGAAGCCACGGCTGTCCGGTCGGCGTCGCTGACCGGTTCGGGGGCGAACCACTGCCGATGGCTGCGCCGGCGCGGGATGGCGTGGTAGCGCGCTGTTTCGTCAGCCCGGGCACCGCCGCCCGGTGCCGTGTGCACGGTGGCGAGCACGTCCCCGTCGGCGGGAAATGTCGTGCTGGGTTCGCGGCCGAGCACTCGTGCGGCGAGGTCGAGGTGGGCGAGCGCGGCGCCGCACGAGATGGCTCGGTCGCGGCCGTCGGGGTCGTGGCTGGGCAACGCCACGACGCGCTCGACGAGGTCGATGTCCGCCCCGCGGACCCGCAGGCTCCACGGCTGGGTGTTGTGGACCGACGGCGCCCGGCTGATCGCCCGCGCGAGCACGTCGATCTCCGAGTCGGTGAAGGCGGTCGTGGGCGCTGAGGTCATCCCGATGGCTCCATACCCGGAGACGGTCGCTCCGGCGGTTCCATGCTCACCAGCGCAGCTCCAGGCGCGATGGGGCCCAAAGTCACCGCGCCGACGCCGGACGGCCTCGCCGGCACCGATGACCTCCGGCCCTATCCGGCTCGTGCTGTCTCGGCGCACGATCACGTCGCCCCCGGAGAAAGAGGAATCTGATGGACTCCGCGAAAGTGGCCCCTAGCCGCCTGATCGTCGTCGGTGTCGACGGCTCGCACCACGGGGACGCCGCCCTGCGCTGGACGCTGAAGTACATCGCGCTGCCTGCTGACACTGTCCACGCGGTGATGGCGCGTCCTGCGCGCACCCTGCTTCCCGGGACCTCGTACGCATTCCAGCCCCACGGCCGGCAGCCTGAAGGGATGTACTCCCCGCACGCCCACATCGCCCGGATCCGCGCCGAGTTCCCAGCGGCGCCCGAAATCACCGTCACCACTCCGGAGGGCGATGCTGCCAACGTGCTCGTCGCCTCGTCCGCTGACGCCGACCTGCTCGTCGTCGGCTCCCACGGCTCGGGGCGCGCGACGGACTTTCTGATGGGCAGCGTATCGCGGGAATGTGTACGCAATGCGCGTTGCCCTGTCGTGGTCATCACGCCGGAAGCCGCCCACCGGCTGCTTCCCGAGCCGAGTTCATGACGGTCGGTTAGTGCGCCGGCAGCCCGTCGCCCGCGAAGTAATCCCAGCGTTCGCAAGGCAAGTCGTAAGTCACTCCCCGTTGTGTACGCGGGGCGGGCGAGTTCCAACGGGCAGTGTTCCCGCGAGCCAAACCTTCTGCTCCGCGGCATCGCCGCCGGGCTCATCGGCGATGATCACGCCGCACGCCGCCGGCTCCCGGGTTCTCCCGAGGCGTGCCCCCATTACTGCGAGGTCGCCGCGAGGACCGGAACGTGACGATTTTTACCGAATCGATCTCTACCGTCAGCCATTTCGAGGGCGATGAGCCCCCACGCGGACGATCGCCGGCGACACGTCGATGCCCGATGCCGTCGCTTCGACCCGAACGTCCTGAGCGGCGGCGCCGGCGAGGGCGATGCCGTCAGGGGCTGTGCCTTCGGTGACCACCGACGAGGTCGGCGCCGCGGAGGGCTCGGCGCCGAGCCCTCCGGCACCAGGTTCCCCTCCGGTTGGCCGGGCAGGACGATCGTGTGCGGCCAGGAGATCGCCGTGGCAAGAGCGTCCGGACGCGGGGCCGCGGCGCAGGTTCTGCTAGTGCGCTCGCGGTCCGACCGGAGTGCGGTGTAGCGATCGCAGTCTCGCGCCGTCGGACGTTCGGGGGTGTTCCGCGTCGTGCGGAAAAGCCGCGGCCGGTGCGAAGCCCAGCGCCCGGAGAACGACCGCGGCCGTGCACAGCGCTGCGCCGCAATGGGCGAGTGCGGCGGTGAGCCGGCGGTCTTCTCGGAGGGAACCGGTCACGGCTATCGCGAGCTCCTGCTCCCGAGTCTCTGCGACGAAGCGGCGGCCGTGCAGCCGGGAGAGCGCGTCGACGAGCACTGCGCGGGCGGAGTTTTCGCAGGTGAGGGCGCCGTAACCGCGCGGGCGTGCTGCGCTTCGACCAACCCGACGTCCCCGCGGTCACCGAACCGCGGGTTGCGCGAGGACGGCCTCGGCGCCGCGGGCGAGCTCGAGTTCTTCGCGGGTGCGTACCACGACAACGGCCGCCGCGGAGTCGGGTGTGCTGATCACCCGGTCCGCGTCCGGGCTTTCGAGAGGACCGAGGCGCAGCCCGAGGACGCTGAGGCCGGCCGCGACATCGGCCACGAGCTCCGGCTGGTATTCGGCCACTCCGCCGGTGAACACCAGGGCGTCCAGCCGGTCCAAGCTCATGGCCGCCGCGCCGATCTCCCGGCGGAGCCGGTGGCGGTACACAGCCACCGCGAGTTCGGCGTCTGCGCTCCCGGCCGCCGCCGCCGTGAGCACCACGCCCATGTCCCCGGTCGTCCCGCTCATGCCGGAAAGTCCCGAGCGGTGGTAGAGCGCGTCGGCCATCTCGTCCGGGTCCATCGGCGCGGTCTTCATCACGTGCAGGAGCAACCCCGGGTCGACAGACCCGGAGCGGGTTGCCATCGCCGGACCTTCGAGCGGCGTGTAGCCCATCGAGGTGTCCACGCTGGAACCGTCGCGGATGGCGGTGACCGACACTCCGGCGCCTACGTGCGCACACACCAGCTGCAGATCGGTTACGGGGCGCTGCAGCAGTTCTGCCGTCCTGCGCGCGGCGTACCGGCAGGAAAGACCGTGGAACCCGTAACGACGCAAGCGGTTCTGGCGGGTCCACTCGCGCGGGAGGGGGTAGTGCGCCGCGGCTTCCGGCAGCCCGTGGTGGAACGCGGTGTCGAAACACGCGACGATCGGAACACCAGGGAGCCGAGCCTGCACTTCGCGGACCACCGACAGCGACAGCGGCTGGTGTGTCGGTGCCAGCGGAACGAGCCGTTCGAGGTCGGCCACCAGATCCCCGGTGACCACAGCCGGAGCTTTTTGCGCTCCTCCGTGAACGAACCGCACCGCCACCGCGTCGGCCTCCGGCCACCGGTGGACCGCGTCCAGGACGTCCTTGGGGTCGGTCGTCGGCCAGGCCGCCCACCCCACCGCCACGTCGTCGTGGACCATCGCGGCTTTCAGGCTCGACGAGCCGGGGTTCAACGTCAGGACTCGCACGATCGTCTCCTCGGGGGGCGGGCCGGTGTCGTCTCCACTCCATCGCGGCCGCGGTCCGTCAGGACGCTGCCGGATTGCCCGAACACCGAGGACGAAGGTCACCGCCGCGATGGTCAACGCCGTGGCACATCTGCGCGGCCATGCCCACGTGCACGAACTCGGCCAGCTGCCCGTCCGGGCCGATCACACCCAGTGCTGCGTGGTGCGCCCCCACCAGCTCGCGAGCCGCCTCGACGATGCGCGTGCGCAGACTCGGCAAGGCGAGGTCGCTCGTGATCATCGTGGTCGCGCGCAGAAGGCCGCGCAGCCGGACCGAGCTGCGCTCACAGCCGTGCCTGTCTTCGCCGGGGCCGTCGTGCACCACGCGGGCCGCTGGTCTGGGACACCCAGTCTCCCAACCAGGCGACGACCCTCAAGCAGGCGAAAGACCCGCCCGGGCGCCCCGGCATCGGGGATTCCGGCAGAACCGGCCACATCCTGCGTGGCGGATCGGCGGCCCCGTGGACGTGCCGGGAGTTCGCGGTCGTGGTCACGAGGCCGGTGCCCTGCGCCCGAACCACGCGAGGCTGATGAGCACGACCAGCAGCCCAGACGGCAGCGCGATCAGCTCGGCCGCGTTTTCACGACCCCAGGCCTTGATCATCGGCCAGTCGCGGTTGTCGCCGTCGGGCACGCGCAGCGCGGTGACGAAGGCGCGCTCGGGGCAGTGCAACGCAGCCCGGTCGATCTTCCCGTCGGAGAGGCGGTGAGCGTGGGCGCCGGTGGCGGCCGGCACGTCGGTGACGTCGACCGGTCCCTCCCCAGGCCGGACGAGTTCTCCGACAGGCCGGCTGGAGAACAACCACACGGGCACGCGGCGCCACTCGTCGCGGTGTTCGCGCGCGAGGTGGCGCGCGGCCTCCAGCCAGTGTCCGATGTAGACGGCGCTGCCGAGCACCACCACGTCGTACCCGGTCACCGCGGTGACATGCGCGACGTCGAGCACGTCGACGTCCGCCCTGACATCCGCCTCGTTCAGCGCGGACGTCATCGCGAGGGCGACCTGTTCGGCGATCTCCCTGGTGGCCCCGTGCCGGGTCGCCACCGCTAGGAGGACCCTCACGTTCCCGCGCCCCTCGTGCGGAAGTCGACGTCGACGACGCCGTGGACGGGTCCGTGCGAGCGCGGCCACGACCCGTCGCTCGGCCTCGTCCGCGAGGCCCCGGTGACCGTCACCAGACCCGCGGTGACGGAGATCGTCCAGCGGTCGCGACAACCCGAATGGTCCGTGAACCCGATCACCTGGTTCTCCGAGTCCACGACCGGCGATGCCGCCACACTGCGCTCGGTGAGCAACGCGATCCCCTCGCGAACCGGGGTCGCGGGATCGACCCGCACCACCGCACTGGGCATGATCTCCCGTGCCGGCACGGCACACCTCCGCTGGACGGCCCGGTCACCGCGCCACGGCGACGGGGCAGGGCGCGTGCGCGAGCAGACGGTTGCCGGTGGAGCCGAGCAAGCCTCCCGAGACGGGCCCTCTGCCGCGCGTGCCCACGACGATCAGCTGCGCATCGGGCGCCGCGTCCAGCAACGCGTGGCCCGTCGACCGATCCCGCACGAGCAAAGCCCGCGTGGCCACTGACGGGTACTTCTCGATCCATCCCGAGAGCCGGCTTGCCAACGCGCGCTCCGCTTCGACGTCCGGTTCCTTCTGCACGAGCTCGTCGCACCACAGGACGTCACGCCGGACGCGAACAGCAAGCAGCGGCACACCACGCCCGGCCGCGGTTTCGAGGGCGAAGGCCAGCACCCGCTCGTCCTCGGTCTCAGGGCCGACGCCGACCACCACGGGGCCGGTGTTCCGCGGGGGCCCGCGGACGACGACCACTGTGCAGCGCGCGGAAGCGGCCACGCGTAGCGCGACGGAGCCGATGTCCGCGCCGCGAAGGCCGCCCAGGCCGTGCGAGCCCAGTACTACGAGCGGTACGTCCTCCGACAGCTCGATCAGCAGCTCGACCGCGAGCCCGAGGCAGACTGGCGATTCGACGCGAACCCCTGGTGCGGCCTGACGAGCGACGGCTTCGGCGCGCTGGAGCCAGCGGTGAGCGGGCTCGAGCAGGAGCGCAGATTCATCGCCGTGCGCTCTCTCGCGAGGTGCCAGGTCCGCTTCGTCGAACACCGCGGCGTGGACGACTCTGAGGACGCTCCCCCGTCGCACTGCCTCGTCCGCCGCCCATCGGACCGCCGCGAGCGAAGGCTCGGAAGCGTCGATGCCTACGACAATGGCGTTGTCGACTCCGGTCCCGGGCATCATGAACCTCCTTTCGCCGCACCGCGACGTCGCCAACGCCATTTGCAGCCAACGGTGGCTCTCCCGGCCGAATCCCCGACAGGGCACGAAGTCCCCTCCGCCGATGACGAAATCGGGCAGCGCGAGGTCACTCGATCCTGGTCTCTGCGGGAAGTACCAGCCGATCCTGGAAACCTCTCCCACCAGCCGCAGGAGGAACCATGACGGAACAGGACCAGCCGGGTGCCGACTTGCTGGGCGACCGGCTCATTCCCCACCCCCACTTCACGCTCGTGCGCCATCTCCTCGTGGACGCGCCGGTCAAGGAAACGTATACCGCAGCTCGCGACCTGGACCTCACCGACATCCACAATGGGCTGATCTCGGCCGCCGGCTGGGTCCGCGAACTGCCCGAGCGCTGGCGCGACCGCAGGCACGGCCCGCCTCGGCGCCCGACCCGGCTCACGATCGACGACCTCGACGCGGGGTCCGATTGGGCGCTGCTCGGCGAACACCCGGGCAGCGAGTTCGCTCTCGGCGTCGCGGGGAAGTTCTGGCGTCCGGTCATCACCTGGCGGCGCGTCGAACCCGCCGAGTTCGCCTCGTTCGCCGAGCCGGGTTACGGCAAGCTCGCCGTCACCTTCAGCGTCCGGCCGTATGGCGCGCACCGGAGCCTGCTGACGATCGACACCCGCGTGCAGCTGTCCGACCCGCCGAGCTGGGTGAAGTTCCGCCGGTACTGGCGCTTCGCGTACCCCGTCGCGGGCGCGATGCACACGGCGCTGCTGCGGACGATCGCCGCCGTGGCGCGGGAGCAGGCACTGGGCTCGTACCGGCGCACCGACGACGGGTGACCAGGGCGGCCTCCTGCCCCGCGGTGGGAGACCGCCCGCTGTTCAGCGGGTTCGCCTTCCCCGGTTCGCCTCGGTCGGCGTGCAACCGGCGTCGTGGTCCGGCACGCTCGTGTGGAGCCGCCGGTCCGTGCCCGAGTAGCCGGTGGGCTCCGGTCTCGGCGTCAGGGTCACCGCTGGCGAGGTGCCTCGTAGCACGGCACGCTCGGGTGAAGAAGCAGTCGTTCGAAGACCGGGCACTGTCGGAGGATCGCCGGTGGTGTTCGGGGTTGCAGGACCCGAGGACCTGTTCGACGCCGGCCCGGCTGTACCAGGCGCCGTCGGACAGCATGATCTCCCCCGCCGCCGGCATTTGCTCGGCTCAGCGCCGGAAGTACCACGCGTGCTCTGCTGGTCGGCCGGCTCCCGCAGGGCGGCGATCCGCACGACACCGGCGGTTGAGGAGCTCATGCTCGTACGCGACAGGCGGTATTCGGGAGTTCGTGCGCTTGTCCGCAATTTCCGCGCCCGCGCTTCCCGTCGGCGCCGGACCGGACCGCACGGCTTTCCGCGGTGCTGCCGCAAGCCTGCAGGATCACCGCGAGCGCAGGCCGGTCCGTGCGCACTCGCGCAAGTCCCAGACCGGGAGGACGTTCGGCTCTGCCGGACACACCCGTTCGCCGGGCAGTGTGACCGGATGGCCACCCATCCCCGACCGGCTCGCCGCCGGGCCGCAGCAGCCGGCCTCCTCCTGCTCCTGACGCTGGTCCTGAACTCCTGCGCGGCCGGCGCGAACCCCTTCGCGGAAACCGTTTCCCGGCCGGGTTTCTGGCTCGGGCTCTGGCAAGGCTTCATCTGCCCCATCACGTTCCTGATCTCCCTGTTCAACGATCACGTCGGCGTGTATGCGGTCTACAACAGCGGGCACATGTACGACTTCGGCTTCGTTCTGGGAATCATCGTGGGCGCCACGGTGTTCCGTGGCCCCGCGTACGCGCAGCGCCGCCGAGCACGGATGTCGAGGTGAGTGCGATGAGCCGGCCGGCCCGCGACCCGATGCCGATCATCGCCGGGGTCGATGGCTCCGCCGAAGCGCTTGACGCGGTCCGTTGGGCAGCTCGCGCCGCCGTCCGCCACCGGTTGCCGCTCGAACTGGCCCACGCGACCGCGTTGACCGACCTGATGGCAGCGGAGATTCCGCCACCGGAAGAAGTGACAGCAGCTCTGCGGCAGCGTGGCCGCCACCATCTCCGGGTGGCACATGAGCTGGCGAATGCCGCCGGAGCCCTCGAAGTGCGGGAACGGATCGACCACGACCGCGCCGCACCAGCGCTCCTCGACCTGGCGGGGTCGGCGTCCTGGGTGGTCGTCGGCGCTCGCCACGGACGATTCACGGGGCTTCTCGTCGGCTCCGTCTCCGCCGCACTCGCCGCCCATGCACCGTGTCCCGTCGCGATCGTCCGCGGTACCGAGTGGGACGAACCCGGTCCCGCGCGGCCGGTACTCGCCGGGATCGACGGCGGCCCCGCAGCGGCCGCGGTCGCCGAGGCCGCTTTCGCCGAAGCAGACACGCTCGGAGTGCCCCTCGTCGCCGTCCGCGCAACCTTCGACGAGCCAGCGCGCGGCGAAGACCCGGACGCAGGACCGGCGCTCGAGGACCACCTTGCCGCCCCGGCGCGCCGGCACCCCAGTGTGTCCGTGGACCGGGTCGTGGTGGCTCACCGGCCGCGGCACGAGCTCCTGGCCAAGAGCAGGCACGCCCAGCTCGTCGTGATCGGTGACCGCGGCCGAGAGGGTTTCCCCCGGCTGCTGCTCGGCTCCACCGCTCAGGCGCTCCTCAACCATGCGGCGTGCCCGGTCCTGATCGTGCGCACGGACTCGGCGCCCCGTTGACCCGCCTTCTCTGCGGAAAGCCGGCCGGTCGGCGCTCCGGATCCGGCTCGGAGAAGGCGAAGGTCCTCCGCCCCGGCGACGTTCGGCAGCATCGTGGGCGGTGCATCTCCATCGCGGCCATCACACGAACGCACGACAGTTCCGTCCCCCGAGCCGTCATCGCGTGGTTGTCCTACGGAGGCTCGCATTGCCGCTCGTGCTGCAAACACCGGGCAGCACTTTCGACGTGGTGCTCGGCCTGACCTTCACCGTGCTCGGCGTCACGACTTACGCCACCGCTCTGCGGCACGGCACGCCGACAGCGCCGAGCGCGGTCACCACAATGACCGGCGTCGTGTTCCCCGGCGCGCTGGCCGTGCTTCTGCTGGGCGATCGCGTCCGACCCGGCTGGTGGTGGCTCTCCGGCGTGGGCGTGCTGGTTGCCGGGGCCTCAGTGACCGTCCTGATCCGCCGCCAAACCGACGCGGAGAAGCGCGCGAAAAGCCCCTCGAAGCGAGGATCACCCGAACTCCTCAATTGTCCACAGTAGATCATCGGCGTCAACCGCCAACGCAGAGCGAAGGCCCCGTGTGTTCCTTCCCCTCCGGGGACAACCACGGTGCTCGCCGCGCCGATGGCGGAGCGGGTGCCGGTGCGCTCGCCTGCGGTAACGTTCGTCCTGCCGCGAGGACTTCCTTCGCGGAGCCGGTGACATAACGCCCTTGGCTCCCCGACCGCGGGCGCCGACTCTGGGGGCATGATCCCTTCCGCTGCTTCCTGGGCCGGCGTCCACGAAACCCACATCGGCGTCGTCTTCCTCGCCGGCGACCTCGTCTACAAGCTCAAGAAGCCGGTCGATCTGGGCTTCCTCGACTTCTCCGCGCGCGAGACCCGGCAGCGGATGTGCCATCGGGAGGTGGCCCTGAACCGCCGGCTGTCGCCGGACGTCTACCTCGGCGTCGCCGACGTCACCGGGCCCGATGGAAGGGTGTGCGACCACCTGGTCGTCATGCGGCGGATGCCTGAGTCGCGGAGGATGTCCACTTTGGTCCGCCAGGGTGCTGTCCTGCACGCGGAGATCCGAGGGCTCACTCGGCAGCTGGCCGCGTTCCACGCGCGCGCGGAACGCGGCCAGCAGATCAACGCCGACGAGACCCGGGATGCGGTCCGGAACCGGTGGCGGGACAGTTTCGAGCAGGTCCGTTCCTTCCACGGCGACGTGCTCGATCCCACCTCGGCCCTGGAGATCGAAGCGCTGGCCGAGGAGTTCCTCGCCGGGCGAGAGGCGCTGTTCGACCGCCGGATCGCCGAGGGGCACGTGGTCGACGGTCACGGGGACCTGCTCGCCGACGACATCTTCTGCCTCGATGACGGACCACGGGTCCTGGACTGCCTGGAGTTCGACGACCACCTCCGCCACGTGGACGTGCTGGACGACGTCGCCTTCCTCGCGATGGACCTCGAGCGGCTCGGCGCCCCCGAACTCGGCGAGCGGCTGGTGGCCGCCTACCGGGAGTTCACCGGCGATCCCGCTCCCCCGGCGCTGCTGCACCACTACCTCGCCTACCGCGCGTTCGTCCGGGTGAAAGTCGCCTGCCTGCGGCACGCACAGGGCGATCCCGAAGCCGGCGCGCCGGCGCGTGAGTACGCCGCCATCACATTGCGCCACCTCCGGCTGGGCCGGGTGCGGCTGATCCTCGTCGGCGGGGAACCCGGCACCGGAAAGTCGACGGTCGCCGGCGGACTGGCCGACCGGTTGGGTGCCGTGCTGCTCCAGTCCGACCGACTGCGCAAGGAAATCGCCGGTCTCACACCGACGCACCGAGCCGCCGAGGGTTACCGGCAAGGCCTGTACGACGACAAACACACCGACGCGACCTACGCGGAGCTCGTTCGCCGCGCCGGCGAACTGCTCGCCCTCGGCGAGACCGTCGTGCTGGACGCCTCCTGGAACGCCGCCCGGCACCGCCGGCTTGCCACCGCGGCGGCCGAGCGATCAGGCGCGGAATTGGCCGCCGTGTGCTGCAGTGCACCGGAAGAGGTTGTCGCACAACGGATAGCCGACCGGTTGAACACCCTGTCCGATGCCACGCCGGACATCGCACGCCGGATGACCGCGGCCGCCGACCCCTGGCCCGAAGCACAACCGCTGCCGACGACCGGCACCCCGGCCGAATCACTCGGCAAGGCGCTGGCACTGCTCTCGCGCGAACCCCGAAAGTCTCCTGGCACCAGGCACTCCGAGCCTTCCCTCGACACGGCCGACGGTGGGAGGTTCAGTCTCGGGAGCGAGCCCGCGCACGGAGCAGCACAGTGACCAAGAGCCGCGGACGGGACGCAACGCCCACCGCCACTCCGCGAAGGGGCCGGGACATGCCGCACGAACGGAACCACCCGAAGTGTCTCCGCACACCGAAGCCGACCGCAAAGGTTCAGACTATCGTCGCAGCGCTCGCCTGCACGCTGGCCCTCGTCGCCTGCGGGAACGACCGGGGCGCGGCGCCGGCCACGAGCGGCGCGCCCCCTCCCACGGCAAGCACGCCCACGGTCTCGCCGAGCACCAGTGCGCCCGTCCCAGGTAAGCTGTCCTGCGCGGTGACCACGTCAGGGTGGAGCACGAACGCGCGAAGCTCCCCCTCGATGAGCCGGGACGCGCTGTACCTCGTGCGGACCGGTCGCCACGACTGTTTCGACCGGGTCGTGTTCGACCTCAACGGCATGGCCGAGGCCGGGTTCGCCGTTAGCTACGTCCCGGTCGTCACCTCCGATCCGAAGGGCGACCCGCTGCCGGTTCCCGGCGGCGCTGCCCTGGAGGTCGTCGTGCGCGCTCCGGCACTCGGCACCGACGACTCCGGCCGGATGCTCGCCAACACCGGAGACGAGTTGGTGACAACGCCCGGCTGGCCGGCACTGCGAGCCGTGCGCTTCGCGGGCTCGTTCGAGGGTGTGAGCACGTTCGCCGTGGGGGTCCGCGCGACCCTGCCGTTCCGCGTTTTCACGCAGGTCGGGTCGCAGGACCGGATCCGCCACGTGGTGCTGGACATCGGGCACTGAGCCGTGGACCGGCTGAGCCCCCTCGACGCGGCCTTCCTCGAAATCGAGGACGAGGATCGCCGCTCGTCGCTCGCCATCGCCTCGCTCTCGATCGTCGAAGGACCCGCGCCGAGCCAGGACGAATTCGTCTCGGCGGTGCTCGCACGGCTGGACACGGTCCCGCGGTTCCGCCAGAGGATCCGCACGGTCCCCTTCGACCTCGGGCCGCCGATCTGGGTGGACGACCCGGAGTTCGACGCCGTGCGGCACTTCAGCCGGGTGGCGCTGCCCGCGCCGCACGACAAAGCGACGCTCTGCGACCTGGTCGCCCGGTTGATGGGTGAACGCCTCGATCGAGACCGGCCGCTGTGGGAGTTCCAGGTCGTCGAAGGACTGCCCGAGGGGCGCTGGGCGATCCTGGCCAAGGTCCACCACGCACTGGCCGATGGACAAGCAGCTGCTCGGCTGCTCACCGTCCTCTTCGGCGAGACCCCGACCGGATCGCCGCGTCGTCGACAGGCACCGGATCCCGGCGCGGCGAACCTCCTGCTGGACGCGGTCGGCACGATGCTGCGCTACCCATGGGACCAGACCTGCCTGGTGGCGAAAAGCCTTCTGCACCCGACCCAGGTCGCGAGCCGCGTGACCGACGCGGCACGCGGGCTGGCCGCGATGACGTCGGCACTCCTGCCCGCGTCGCCTGCTCCGTTGAGCGGACCGCTCGGACACGATCGCCGGTACGCCACGGCGTCGGTTCCCCTGGCGGACGTCAAGGCCGTGGCCGACGCGTTCGACGTCACGGTGAACGACGTCCTGCTGACCGCGGTCACCGGCGGGTTCCGCGAGATACTGTTGCAGCGCGGCGAAACCCCGTCCGCCGGCAGCGTGCGATCACTGGTCCCGGTGTCGGTGCGGACGGATTACTCCCTCGAGAACGAGGTTTCCCTTCTGCTGCCCCTCTTGCCGGTCGACCTGCCCGATCCGGTGCAGCGGCTCGTCCGGGTGCACCGACGCCTCACCGCGCTCAAGGCCGGCAAAGAAGCGGACGCGGGCACCTGGGTGACCGCCACCGCCGCTCACGAACCATTCGCACCGATCGCCTGGGCAGTCCGGGCCGCCGCGCACCTGCCGCAGCGCAACATCGTGACCGTGACGACGAACGTGCGAGGTCCGGAGGAGCCGTTGTCCGTCCTCGAGCGCCGGATCGTCGAGATCTACCCCTACGTCCCCATCGCACTGCGGATTCGAACCGGAGTGGCGATGTTCAGCTACGCCGGGAGCGTCACGTTCGGGGTCACCTCCGACGCCGCCACCGTCCCGGACACCCGGGCGCTGGCCGACGCGATCAGCAGAGACGTCACGGCCTTGCGCGCCACCGTCACCTGATCACCGGCCGGCCGCGGCGAACTCCGCGCCCAACGCGCCGACCAATGCCTCCGGGTCGGGATCGGCTCGCGGTCCGTGCCGAACCGAACCGCACTTGTCCGGCGTAGGTGAAGACGCGCATGGTGATCGCCTGGCGGCCGCTGCACGGCGCCCAGCCGACGATCCCCTCGACGTCCGTGCCGGCCGGCGTCATCGGCTCAGCCGGGCCGGGCACGTTCGTCAGCACCCCGACGGCCTTCCCGGCGAAGCACCGGCTCATCGCCAAGCCAAGCGGCGCCGGGCTCCGCGCCACGGCGTACGGGGGCCCGAAGGTGGGAACCGGTTCGTAGCCCCTGATTCAGGCGATGGGGTCGTGCACCTCCGCGAGCCGCTCGGCGAAGGTCGGACGCCCGAGTGGGGGCTGCGCCGGCACGAGCGCGAAGTGGTTGCCCAGCGCGACCGGCAGCTCCTCGTCGAGCGGCGGGAGGCTGACCGGGATCAGCCAGCCGAGGCCCGGTTCGCCATCGCACAGCCCGTTCGCGGTCGACCGGCCGAGCAGGTCTCCGGCGCCGATCGAGCTGTGCCACACCGTCGTCGCCCCCGCAACGCCGGCCACCACCGTCGCGCCGAGCACCGGCAACGCCACTACCGCACTCCCGTCGCCTGCGAGGACACCCGTGCCTGCAATGAAACGCCGTCCCGCGCCGCTCGAATCTTCCGTTCTGCCCGAACCGCGAGGACGAAGG
This sequence comes from Amycolatopsis sp. NPDC004368, assembly GCF_053602515.1. Taxonomy (NCBI): domain Bacteria; kingdom Bacillati; phylum Actinomycetota; class Actinomycetes; order Pseudonocardiales; family Pseudonocardiaceae; genus Amycolatopsis; species Amycolatopsis sp. NPDC004368. The sequence goes on from NZ_JBSGDT010000037.1 coordinate 28,016, forward strand.
GCCCTACGACCGGACGGAACGCGCAGCACACGATCGGGCAGAACCGCCGACGACAGGGAGAAGACGATGACGGTACGGCTCGGAATCAACGGCTTCGGCAGGATCGGGCGGGACATCCTGCGCTGCGTGCTGGAAACACCGGACAGCCCGATCGAGGTGGTAGCGGTCAACGACATCACCTCGCCGGAGATGCTGGCGCACCTGCTCGTCCACGACTCCACCTACGGCAGGCTCCGCACTGCCGTCGAGATCGTCGACGGCGAAGCCCTGCGCGTCGGGGACCACTTGATCCAGGTGGGGGCCGAAGCCGATCCCGCTCGGCTGCCCTGGGACGAGTACGGCGCCGACGTAGTCGTCGAGTCGACCGGCAGGTTCCGCACCCGCGAGAACGCCGGCGTGCACCTGGCCGCGGGCGCGCGGAAGGTCGTGATCACCGCGCCCGGCAAGGACGTCGACGTGACGATCGTGCTCGGGGTCAACGAGGACGACTACGACCCCGCGGAGCACCACGTGATCTCGAACGCCTCGTGCACCACGAACTGTGTCGCACCGATGGTGAAGGTGCTGCACTCGGCCTTCGGGATCCGGCGGGGCCTGCTCACGACGATCCACAGCTACACCGGCGACCAGGCGCTGCTGGACCGTCCGCACAAGGATCCCCGCCGTGCCCGGTCGGCCGCGGTCAACGTCGTGCCCACGAGCACCGGCGCCGCCAAGGCGATCGGGCTCGTGCTGCCGGCGCTGGCCGGCAAGCTCGACGGAGTCGCCGTGCGGGTTCCGGTCGAGGACGGTTCGCTGACGGACCTGACCGTCGAACTCGAGCAGCCGGTGACCGCGGACCAGGTCAATCACGCGTTCGCCGAAGCCGCCGAGCGCGATCTCAAGGGCATCCTGCGCTACACCGAGGCACCGGTCGTCTCCCGCGACATCATCGGCGATCCCGCCTCGTGCGTGTTCGACGCGCAGCTGACGAAGACCGACTCACACTTGGCGAAGGTGTTCGGCTGGTACGACAACGAATGGGGATACGCCACCCGCACCGTGGAGCTGGTGGAGCTGATCGGTCGGTCCTTGGCGTAACGCCGAAGCGGGTCCGCTGAGAGGAAACGTCATGCGAGAACGCAAGCGATGGCACGATCTGGACGGCCCGGAACGCGCCATGATCATCGTCGCAGCCGGCGTGCAGGTAATGCTGGCCGCCGGGGCCTGGTGGGACCTCGCCCACCGCCCGGCGGAGCGCGTCCGTGGCCCGAAGTGGTTGTGGGCGCTCGTGATCGCCGTCAACTTCGTGGGACCGATCCTGTACTTCTCCTGTGGGCGGGCAGGTCCGCGGGAGAACCGACCGGCCAACTCCGACACAGGCGGGGTGACAGCAGCGACCTCGGTCCGCTTCGGATGATCGAGCGAGAATTCGCCCAAGGGCCTTCAAGACGGTGACCTTCGGCCCCGGGAACCATTGCGGCATCGGCACAAACTTACTCCGACAACCACGTCGGGCCGTTCGAACCGATGTTCCACGCCTGGGCCGGCACCTGGTGGACCGACTGGCTGTTCATGCTCGGGCTCGCCGGCGTGGCCGCTCGCGAAGACGATGAGCACCGGCGACGCGACGCACTCCGCCAACCCGATCGTCGACTACCACGTCATCTACGCGCTCGTCCTCGTCGTCCTAGTGGCAACTTCGGCCGGCCACACCTGGGGGCTCGGCCGTCGCTGGGCCGGCTTCGTCGGCGAGCACCGGTGGCTGTGCTGAACCCAGGTGCTCCATGGGCGACCGTCGACCGGCGGGCGCCCATCCTGCTCCTTTCCACCAGAAACGAGGAGAGAAGATGAAGGCACTCGTCTACGACGGGGCTGGCCGTCGCGGTCGCGTGCGGCCGGTGCGAGTACCGCCGGAGCGCGGCCTACGGCCAGTTCCTCGGCGGGGGCGGCTGGATCCTGGCCCACACCATCGACGGCGTGCCGATCGAGTACGTGCGCGTCCCGTTCGCCGACACGTCGACCTACGTGCTGCCCGCCACGGTGAGTGACGAATCTGCGCTGATGCAGGCCGACATCGTGCCGACGGCGTACGAGGTGGGTATCGCAACGGGACGGTCAAACCCGGCGGCACCGTGGTGATCGTGGGAGCCGGGCCGATCGGGCTCGCGGCAGTCACCAATGCGCGGTTGTTCGGGCCTGCCCCGATCGTCGTGGTGGATCGGGAAACTTCGCGGCTCGACGCGGTGAAGTCGTTCGGGGCCGACGGTCTCGTGCAGCCGGCCGGCGCCACGGCCGCGGTCGCCGAGGCAAGCGGCGGCCTCGGGGCGGCCGTCGCGATCGAGGCGGTGGGACGCCGGAGACGTTCGAGCTGTACACCCGGCTGGTGCGGCCGGGCGGGCACGTCGCGAACATCGGCGTGCACGGCCCCCCGGCCACGCTGCACCTGGAGCAGCTGTGGATCAAGAACGTCACCATCACGACCGGACTGGTCGACACGTCCAGCACCCCGATGCTGGCCGCGGGCCGGCCGGAACACGAGCCGGTTCGTCATCCACCGGTTCGGGCTCGACGAGATGGAGGAGGCCTACGACGTCTTCGCCCACCCACAGGACAGCAACGCGCTGAAGGTGGCGCTTCTCCGGAGTTGACCGGCGCGCGCAGGCGCCCTCGTCCGGTAGTCACTCCGCACGGTCGACGCTCGCTGCACCGGCCCGGTCTCGTGCCGGAGGGGCCATCCGGCACAAGAACTAACGGAGACCGGCCATGCACGCACGCGACATCATGAGCACCCCGGTGCTGGCGTTGACGCCGTGGAGGGTGGGCGTGTCGTCGGCGTCGTGTCGTTCCGCGACGTGCTGAGGTCCTCGGCCGGCAGCACGCGCCGCTGAGCACCGTCGAGGCGCTCACCACAGCACGCGTTCGCCGTCGTCCGGGACGACAGCGCACCAGCCGGCTCGCGCGTGTAGCGTTTTGGCGAGCGCGCGCGACGCGTCGGGCTCGCCTTCGACGAGGAACGCGGTTTCGGGTGGTGGCGCCGCCATCGCCCACGCCTGCACCTCCGCGGGACCGGCGAACTCACCGGCGAACTCACCGGTGCCGGCCAGCACGGTCACCTCCGCCCGCACCGGCAGGTACCGTCCGTGGATCTTGAGGTGCCGAGCTCCCTGAGCGAGTTGCGCCACCCGGGTTCCCTGCCCCTGGGGGCCCAGCAACACAACACCGGCGCGTGCATCGGGGAGCACGGTGGCGAGGTGCCCCAGGACGCGACCGGTGTCCGCCGTCGCCGGACCGGCCACGACGATCGACGGCCGGTCGGGAGGGCCCCCGTTCGTGTGCTCGGCGAACAGCCCGGGCAGCTCAACGCGGATGTCCTGGCGCAGCTCGGACCATCGCTCGGCCACGGCCCGCCGATGCACCTCGACGCCCGCCAGGCCCGCCGGGCCGTCGAGCACCACCGGCAGCCGCGGGATCCGCCCGGCCTCAGTCAAGTCGTGGATCATCGTCAGCACCACTTCGGTGCTGCCCACCGCCGAAGCCGGCACCACGACGCCGCCGCCCCGCTTGAGCGCTCGGTGGATCGCCCCGGCGAACCGGCCGGCCACGTAGCTGTCACCGGCCGGCCGAGGCGCCGCGAGCACGACCGCTTCGGTCGGCGGACGGGGGTCCGGCGGCCCGAGCAACGGGTGGCCGGCACTGCCGAGCGGGCCCGAGAACACCACCGAGCGGCCCCCGATCGACACCCGCACCCAAGCAGCACCGAGCCGCCCGCCGGCGTGGCCGAACTCGAACTCCGCTCCCTCCAGCCGACGCGGGGTGCCCCACTCGACCGCCCGGACCAGGGAGACCACGCGAGCGACGTCGTCCTCCCGGAACGGCGGCAGCACCGGACGGCGAACGGACCAGCCACCCACCTCCGCCGCCACCGCGTCCTCCGCGAACTGCCGAGCGGCATCGGACAACGCGACCGGCAGCAGAGCAGCGGTTCCCGGCGTCGCGTACACCGGCCCGTGCCAGCCTTCTGCGACCAGCTGCGGCAGGAAGCCGGAGTGCGCGAGGTCCGCGCTCGGCAGGATGACCGCGTCGGCCGAGTGCAGCTCGGCCGGCCCCGGCGAAAAGTTGCGCTGCCATGCCACCTCCGGTCCCGCGCAAAACCCGCATCCGATCAGGAGCGTCGTGCTGGGGCCTTCCACGAGGTAGCGCACGCCGGAGACACCTGCCACCCCGCCGAGAAAGGTCAACGCCGGACCGGGCCGCCTCCGCTCACGACGATCCGCGAGGCAGCCTGCGCTCGGCACGTCGGCCTCCTGATCCGTCTCGGCCATCGATCTTCCTTTCACCGCAACGGATTGCGCGGCTCTGGCGCTGTACTCGGATGTGCTCGGGTTTCGGCAGCGCGCGCCGGACGACCCCTGGTCGCGCGGCGGAAAAGCTCGTCCGCGCCCCACACCAGGACCGGCATGGGCAGCAGCAACGCGATCACCCACCCGGGCAGCGCGGCCGTGTCGAACAGCGCCTGCATCGGCGGCAGATAGATCAGGGCCGCCGCGAAGGCGATTTCGAAGGCGATGCCGCCCAGCAGCAGACGGTTCGTGGCGAGGCCGACCGACCACAGGGACACACGTTCGGTTCGGGCCGCGAACGCGGTGCCGACCTGGCACGCCACGATCGCCGCGAAGCTGGCTGTCGTCGCCTGCAGGTAGGCGTGGTGCAGGGGCGCACCGGCGGCGATCTCGGCGCCCGGGTGCCAACCGGCCACGGTCAGAACCGCGAAGTACACACCCAGGACCAGGACGCCCGACAGCAGGCCCATGATCCCCCACGCGCGCAGCAGCATCCGCCCCGTGACCACACCCTCGGAGCGCCGGCGGGGACGCCGGGACATCAACCCGGGTTCCGCGGGCTCACGGCCGAGCGCCAGCGCGGGCAGCGTTTCCGTGCCCAGGTCGATCGCGAGGATCTGCAGCACGGTCAGCGGTAACGGGACCGCGCCGCCCGAAACCGCGAACAGCAGGAAGGGAAGCACCTCGGGCACCGCGTGCGCGAAGATGTAGAGCACGAACTTGCGGACGTTGTCGAAGACCCGGCGCCCTTCCCGCACACCCGCGACGATCGTCGCGAAGTTGTCGTCGGTCAGGACTACCGTCGCGGCCTCCTTGGCCACGTCCGTACCGCCGACGCCCATCGCCACCCCGATGTCGGCGCGGCGCAACGCCGGCGCGTCGTTGACGCCGTCCCCGGTCATGGCGACGACCTCGCCGCAGTCGCGCAGCGCGTCGGCGATGCGCAGTTTGTCCTCGGGCGCGGCTCGGGAGAACACGATCTCCCCGCCGGCGGTCAAAGCTTCGTCGAGATCCTGCTCCGGCAGCCGAGAGAGGTCCTCTCCGCTGATCACGCGATCGGCACCGATTCCCACCCGGCGCGCGACCTCCGCGGCGGTCAGGCCGTTGTCCCCGGTCACGACATGGACGATGATCCCGGCCGAATGGCAGTCGGCCACCGCCGCGGCGACCTCGGGACGTGGCGGGTCGACCAGGCCGACGAGGCCGAGCAGGCACAGGTCCGACTCGGCTTCGCCCCGGCCGCGCGGCAGCTCGGGCAGCTCGCGGCGGGCCACGGCCAGCACGCGCAACGCCCGGCCCGCCATCTCGTCGACGCGCCCGGCGATCGGCGCCCTCAGCTCGGGGGTGAGCGGGATCTCGGCGCCGCCGGCATCCAAGACCGTGGCACACAGGGGCACCACCTGCTCGGGCGCACCTTTGGTCGCCACGCGCAGCGATGCGCCGGCATGGTCCACGGTGGACATCCGCTTGAGCCTCGGGTCGAACGCGTACAGGCTCTCGCGATCAACCGCACGCTCGGCCGGGGTGAGCACGGTGCCCTGCTCGGCCGCGAAGCCCAGCAGTGCCAGCTCGGTCGGGTCGCCGGTTTCGGCGGCGAGGTCGGCCGTGCTGCACCGAGCCAGTGTCTCGGCTAGCACACCGGAGTCCGGCAGGATGTCGCCGAGGGCGCCGCTGACTTCCTCGACGTGCATTGCGTTGCGAGTGAGCGTGCCGGTCTTGTCGGTGCAGATCACCGTCGTGGAGCCGAGAGTCTCGACGGCCGAGAGCCGTTTGACCAGAGCGCCCGCCTTCGCCATCGACCGCACGCCCGCGGCCAGGGCGAGGGTGATGGTCGGCAGCAACCCTTCCGGGACGTTCGCGACCAGCAGCCCGATCGCGAACACGAACGCCGCCGACCACGACAACCCGGCCAGCCAGCCCAGCGGCAGAAACGCGAGCCCCACCAGCACGGCTACGCCGGCGATCAGCCAGGCGACCCGGCGCACCTGCCGTTCCAGTGGGCTCTCCTCGCGGCCCACCCGGGCCGACAGGGACGCGATCCGTCCGATCTCGGTGTGCCGCCCGGTCGCGTGCACGACTGCACGAGCGGCACCGGCAACGCACACCGTGCCGCTGAACACCAGCACCGGCGAATCCAGCGGCCGGGCCGCGTCGTCGGTGGCGGCGGCCGTGCGCGTCACCGGCAGCGACTCTCCTGTGAGCATCGACGCGTCGACGTCGAGCAGGCCCTCGATCAGCCGGGCGTCAGCCGGGACCCGGCCGCCTTCATCCAGCAACAGGACGTCTCCGGGCGCGAGCTCGGCGACGGGAACGTGTTGGGGGCTCCCGTCGCGCAGTACCGACGCTCGGGCAGGCAGGTAGCGCCCGAGCGCTTCCACGGCCTTCTCTGCCTGCTGCTCCTGGACGAACGCAAGCAGGCCGTTGAGCACGATCACCCCGGCGATCGCGATCGCCAGGTTCGTCGTGCCGGCCACCCAGGCCAGCGCGCCCGCGAGCCAGAGCAGCAGCGCTAGGGGGTGGACGAACTGACGGACCAGTTCCAGCGGCCACTTCCGGCCACCGTGCGCCGGCAGGGTGTTCGGCCCGCTCACCTGCAGGCGCCGGGCGGCTTCCCGTGCGGTCAAACCGTTCGGGCCGGTACGGAGGTCCCGCAGCAGCCGGACGACAGGCTCGCGGGCGTCGATCGCCGGAGCGTCGGCTACCCCGGGCTTGGGTCTCAGGTGCATCGTCATCGTCGGGTTTCCTTCGCTTCGGGGCCCGCAGTCAATCCCGCAGGCGGCGCAGGAACGGGTCTGCCGACGAGGGCCGCTCGAACCGCGCTCGGACGTCGAGCGCCACGCAGCCCTCGGCGCGGACCCGCACCGGGTTGAGGTCCAGCTCGGCGAGCTCGGGCAGGACGTCGGTGAGCCGGCTGACCTTGAGCAGCAGGTCCCGCACCGCGGTCCGGTCGAACTGTTCCGGGGCCCAGAGCGATTTCGACGCGCGCAGACCCTCCAGGAGCAGGTCGGCGTCGGCGACGCTGAGCGGCGCGAGCCGCGCAGCGCGGTCGTCGATCAGGTCCGTGTCGACCCCGCCCAGGCCGAACACCACCAGCGGACCGAACACCGGATCCGAGCGCACGCCGACGAGCAGCTCCCGGCCGGGTTGGGCCATCGGCTGGACGGTGACCCCGCGCAGGGAAGACCCGAACCGCGCCCGCAGAGTGCGGAACGCTTCGAGGATCCGGTCGGCGCCCCGGACGTTCAGGAGAACACCACCCCCGGCGCTCTTGTGCAGCAGCCCGTCGGCGTCGGCCTTCAGCACGACCGGTGACTCCAGGTCGGCGACCGCTGCGGCCATCGAGTCGCCGGCTTCGACGTACCGGGTCTCGACCACGGGGACACCGGCCAGCCGCAGCAACTCGGCGGCGTCCACGGGCGACAGCCAACCTTCCCGCCCCGCGGCGAACGCCCGCAGCGCGGCGGGATCTGCCGACGAGGCAAGGGGTTCGTCGGCTTCCGGCCGGCGCAGCCATTCCTGGTAGCGCACCAGCCGCGCCAGCACCGCGGCGGCAGCCGCCGGGTCGTCGTAGCAGGCGGTCACTCCTCGGCGGCTGCCGGGGACGAGCGATGTGACGCGCGCACGCTGCCCCGGCCGGACCGCGAAGACGGTCTTGTACTCGGGCGGCAGCACCTCGGCCAGCGCCGTCCCGGGGTCTCCCACGGCGGTCGGCACGGTGGCGGCGATCACCGCGTCGACGCCGTCATCGGCGAGCACCGCGCGTAGCGCTCCGGCGAACACATCCGGCGGAACGGCCGCGGTCGTGTCAACCGGGTTGCACACCGCGGCCTCGGGCGCAAGCAATCCGGCGAGCCGGTCCCGGGTCCGGCCCGACAGCTCGGCCATGACCAGGCCTTCGCGCTCGCACGCGTCGGCAGCGAGGACTCCGGCGCCACCGGCGTTGCTGACCACGGCCACCCGCGGGCCTCCCGGAAGCAGCTGCCACGACAGTCCGGCGATGACGTCGACCAGCTCCGCGACCGTGTCGACCGCGATGATGCCGGCCTGCTCGAAGAGGGCGTCGCGCGTGACGGCCGGAGTCGCGGCGGCGGCGGTGTGCGAGGCCGCGGCACGCTGTGCGGTCCTGCCGCTGCCCGAACGGACGGCGAGCACCGGGCGGGTGCGGCCAAGCTGCCTGGCCAGACGGCTGAACTTGCGTGGGTTGCCGAACGACTCCAGGTACAGCACGGCGAGCTCGGTACGGCGATCGGCCGTCCACCACATCAGCAGGTCGTTGCCGCTGACGTCGTATTTGTCGCCGGTGGAGACCAAGGTCGAGACGCCGAGACCGAGGTCGCCCAGCGACTCCGCCAGAGCGATGCCGACACCACCCGACTGGGTGACGACGCCGATGTTCCCCGGCCGGACGGGCGTCGCGAGGAACGTGAGATCGTACGGGCAGGCCGGGTCGGTGGAAGCCACGCCGAGGCAGTTGGGCCCGACGAGCCGCATCCCGTGTTCCCGCACCGCCGTGTGGACCCGGGTGCCGGCGTCGGTCCCGGTCAGGCCCGAGGAGATGACGACGATCGCCCGGACCCCCCGCTTCCCGCACTCTTCGACCGCCTCGGCGGCCGGTGCCGCGGGCAGACACACGACCGCGAGTTCCGGTGTCCGTCTCAGCCGAGCCACGGACGGCACGGTGGGCACGCCGAGGATCTCGACCGCGTGCGGGTTCACGACCTCGACCGGCCCCGGGTAGCCCGACGCGACCAGGTTGGCCAGAACCGCGTGGCCTACTGATCCCGGCCGCCGACCCGCACCGATCACGGCGATCGAGGACGGCCTGAACAGGTGAGCCAGGCTGGCTGCGTCGGCGACCGCGTCGCGCTTCAGCACCGCGTCCAGGTAGTCGGGGTCCTCGTCCAGAGTCAGCACGACGTCCCGCTCGGGCCCACCGATCGCGGCCTCGAACCGGAGGCCGAGGTCGGACAGGACGTGCAGCACCGGGGCGTTCTCGGCGAGCACCAGCGCGACGAAGCGCTTCAAGCCGGCTTTCCGGGCGTGCGACACGAGGTGTTCCATCAGCAGCGTCGCGACGCCGTGCGTGCGCAGCGCCGCGTCCACGACCAGCGCGACCTCGGCCTCGTCGGAATCGCCGAGGACCTCGTAGTTGGCGACGCCGACGAGCAGGCCACCGCGGTAACAGCCCACGGCGTAGTGCCCGGGACCCGGATCGGCGGCCATCTCGCCGGCCAATTTGTCCAAAGTGGCCGGTCGGGCGCCGAAGAACCTGAAGTAAGTGTCCTGCTTGGTGAGCCGAGTGTGCAGCGCGAACACTGCGGCGGTGTCGGGAGGGTGCAACGCCCGCACGAGCACCACCTCGCCGTCCGTGAGCAGGGCCCGGGAGCCCGCTTCCACGCTCATCGCTTCTCCTCGGGACACAAGGATGGGCGCAACCGGCCGAACCGGCCACGCCCACCGCGGTGGCCACCTAGTCGTTGGTGACCTGGATCTTCACGCGCTTGTCCTGCGGGTGCTCCGAGACGGGCATCGAGATCTCGAGGATGCCGTCGGAGTACGTCGCCTTGACCTTCGCCGGGTCGGCACCCGCCGGCAGGGTGATCGTCCGGCCGAAGGTGCCGTAGTAGAACTCACTGCGCCCCTCGGCGGTCTCCCTCGCCTCCCGTTCGGCCGTGATGCTGAGCAGACCGTTATGCGTGGTCACGGAGATGTGCTCCGGGTCGAATCCGGGTAGCTCCGCACGGACGACGTACTTTCCATCCTCTGTGGACTCCTCGATGCGCACGGGGTTGTGCTCGGCGAACGGCCAGGGGTTCTCCAGCCACGCCGCGATGCTCGGCAACGCCAGGCGCGAACCCGGCACCAAACCAGTCATCCTGTTCTCCTTCCTCCGCGACGACCTCGTCACACCACAAGGAGACCGTCCGGACCGCGCGTGCCGACGCGGCCGGACTACCCGAACTGCGGGGACCTTCGTCACCGGCGGAGGTCGCGCTCCAACACGCTGGAGGCCGAGCACCCGAGCGCAACGCCGTCGACCGAGCCACGTGCCGGCAGAGCCCGCTTCCCGAGCCGATTTCCCGTCGCCCGTCAGCGATCTTGATTTCGCAGCTCCGTAGCTAAGACCGCGGCCTGAGTCCGGCGTTCCATGCCCAGCTTGGTCAGCAGCCGGGACACGTAGTTCTTGACGGTCTTCTCGGCCAGGAACATCCGCTCCGCGATCTGCCGGTTGGTCAAGCCTTCGCCGATCAGCTCCAGCAGCTTGCGCTCTTGGTCCGAGAGGTCGGTCAACGGGCCCTTTTTCGCCTGGCTGTTGCGCAGCTTCGCCATCAAGGCCGCCGCCGCGTGGGCGTCGAGCAGGGACTTGCCCGCGCCGACCTCCCGAACCGCCGATACGAGGTCCATGCCCTTGATGTCCTTGATCACGAACCCGGAGGCGCCGGCCATCACCGCGTCGAGCATGGCCTGCTCGTCGGTGTACGAGGTGAGCATCAGGCACTTGAGTTCGGGCAGCTTCGAACGCAGCTCGCGCGCGAGCTCGATGCCGTTTCCGTCGGGCATTCGCACGTCCAGCACAGCCACGTCGGGTCGCAGTGCCGGGATCCGCGCGAGTGCGTGCGATACGTTGCCGGCCTGCCCGATCACCGTGATCTCCTCGTCCTCGTCCAGTAGGTCCGCCACACCGCGACGCACGACCTCGTGGTCGTCCACGAGAAAAACGCGGAACATCGGGAACCTCCCGGGTCAAGAACGATGACGCGGATCAGCGTACGATCGCCGGCTCCCGGATCGCGATGACCAAAGTCCCCGAACTCAGGGCGTAGGTCATGTCAGCTCCACCGGGGAACGACGAGGGCCCCCGACATGGGCATTCGCACGTCCGGCGGTCAGCTCACTTCGGATCAGGAAATCTTGTAGACGGCGTACCAGGTCCGCCGTCCCAGCCGCTGCACCGCCAGGGTGAGGTGCTCGGCTCGGCGGTACAGCTCCCGCAGACGCATTTCGCGGCGGGCGTCCGGCTCCGTCTCGAGGCCTGCGATCGCCCTGCGGTACGCGTGCTCTGCGCGATCCAATGAGGACACCGCGGCATCGGCGCGTCCGGCCGCATCGGGGTGTGGCAACAGGCCCAGGGCCGCTTGCAGCTCGTCGAAAGCAGCGACCGCGGTGAGCACCATCGCCTCGAGGTGGTCATCAGGCGGCGTACGGGAGAGATTCGACTCGCGGATGAGCATGTACGCGGCGTCAGCGATCTCACCGAGCCGCTCCGCCAGCTCGAACACATCCTCGGCCTCGATGGGGGTGCTGAACGCCTCTCGCACAGCCACGAGCACCTGGCGGCGTTCTGCCGACTGGACCAGCAGCGGCGCGCGCAGGTCCCCGTCCGCCGGTTGGCCCCGCACCCAGCGGGCCAGAGCGGCCAGTACCTCGGACACGGTGTCGGCCTGGTCCCGCAAAAGCCCGAGCACGTCGGGGTTGTTCGGCAAGAACCAGGCCTTCGGCAACTTCACGCCATCCACCTCCACACGGGCAGCGCGACGGCGCCCAGCACGGCACATGCCGGCAGGGTGACCAGCCACGCGGAACAGATCTCGCCGACAACCGGCCACCGCACGTGGTGAGCGTGGCGGCTGGCGCCGGCTCCGACCACTGATGCGGCGACGACGTGAGTCGTGCTGACGGGGGCGCCGGCGGCGGCCGCGGTGAGGATCACCGCGGCCGAGGTGCCCTGGCTCGCCAAGCCGTCGACCGGGCGCATCCGGTAGATGCCACGGCCGATTGTCTTGACCACCCGCCAGCCACCGAACCCGGTACCGAGGGTCAGCGCCGCCGCGGCGGCGAGCTTCACCCACAGTGGCACGACGAAGGCGCCGAGGTACCCGGTCGACACCAGCAGCAGTGTGATGACGCCCATCGACTTCTGGGCGTCGTTCGCACCATGGCTGAAGGCCAGCGCACCCGAGGTGACCCATTCCGACCGCCGGATCAGCGTGTCCGCCCGGCGGCGCGCCCGGCGCAGGCCCCGGCGCGCGAGACGGTCGGCGCCCGCGCCCAGCCCGGCGCCGAGCACCGGTGACACGGCAAGGCCGGCCAGGACCCCGAGCACGCCTGAGACGTGGAACCCGTCGACGCCGCCCCAGCGGACCCCCGAAGGCCCGGTGACGGCGACGCACGCTCCGACCAGGCCGCCGACGAGCGCGTGCGACGAGCTCGACGGCAACCCCCGCCACCAGGTGAGTACGTTCCAGATGATCCCGGCAGTCACCGCCGCGCCGACCGCGGGCAGCACGTCCGAAGCCGGAAGCCGGACCACGCCGCCGACCGTGTCGGCGACCGTGGTGCCGGCCAGAAGCGGACCCGCGACGTGGCAGGCGGCGGCCAGCAGCAGCGCCGCTCCGGGGGCGGCAGCCCGCGTCGCGACCAGCGCGGCCACCGAGTTCGCCGAGTCGTGGAACCCGTTGGTGAAGTCGAAGACCAGGGTGATCATGATCGCCACGGCCAGCACAGCCGTGGTGCTCACGGCTCACTCCTCCCAGGCCCAATTCCGCACCTCCGGCAGGTCCTCACCGTGCTCCCGGATCCAGCGGCGGTGGCGGCCCTGTTCCTCGGTCATGTGCTGCCGCAGCAAGCCCGCCGTGGCGACGAGCCCTGGCACGCGGTCGATCACGTCGATGACCAGCTGGAACCGATCCATGTGGTTGAGCACCAGCATGTCGAACGGCGTGGTCGTGGTGCCGTGCTCGGTGTACCCGCGGACATGCAGCCCGGCGTGGTTCGTGCGCCGGTAGGCCAGGCGGTGGATCAGCCAGGGGTAGCCGTGGTAGGCGAAGATCACCGGCCGGTCCGGGGTGAACAGCGCGTCGAACTCGCGGTCGCCGAGGCCGTGCGGGTGCTCGGAGGCCGGCTGCAACCGCATGAGGTCGACGACGTTCACCACGCGCACGGCCAGGTCGGGCAGCGCCGCTCGCAGGATCTGCGCGGCCGCGAGGACCTCCAGTGTGGGCGCGTCGCCCGCACAGGCGAGCACGACGTCCGATTCGCGGTCGGCGTGGGTGCTGGCCCATTCCCAGATGCTCGCGCCGCGGGCGCAGTGCAGAGCGGCCGCCTCGGCGTCGAGCCAGTCGGGCGTGTCGTTCTTGCCCGCGACGACGACGTTGACGTAGTCGCGGCTGCGCAGGCAGTGGGCGGCGACCTCGAGCAAGGTGTTGGTGTCCGGCGGGAAGTAGACCCGCACCACTTCGGCGCTCTTGTTGGCGACGTGGTCGACGAAACCCGGGTCCTGGTGGGAGAAACCGTTGTGGTCCTGGCGCCAGACGTGCGAGGTGAGCAGGTAGTTGAGCGACGCGACCGGCCAGCGCCACGGGATCTCCCGGTGCACCCGCAGCCACTTGATGTGCTGGTTCACCATCGAGTCCACGATGTGCACGAAGGCTTCGTAGCAGGAGAACAGTCCGTGCCGCCCCGAGAGCAGGTACCCCTCGAGCCACCCCTGGCACAGGTGTTCCGAAAGCACCTCCATCACCCGGCCGTCGCGCGAGAGGTGCTCGTCGACCGGTTCGACCGCGGCCTGCCATTCCTTGGCGGTGACGTCGTAGACCGCGTCGAGCCGGTTCGACGCGGTCTCGTCAGGCCCGAAGAGGCGGAAGTTCGCCCGGTCGGCGTTGAGCGCGAACACATCGCGCAGGAACCGACCCAGGACGCGGGTCGGCTCGGCTACCGTCGCGCCCGGCCGTGACACGTTGATGGCGTGGGCCGCGGTATCCGGAAGTGCGAGCGGACGCAGCAGGACTCCGCCGTTGGCGTGGGGGTTCGCACCCATCCGGCGCTCACCCGACGGGATCATCGCCGTGACGTCGGCGACCGGGCGGCCACGATCGTCGAAAAGCTCTTCGGGACGGTAGGAACGCAGCCAGTGCTCCAGCAGCCGCAGGTGCTCCGGGTTGGTCCGCACTTCGGACAACGGAACCTGGTGCGCCCGCCAAGTCCCCTCGACCTGTTGTCCGTCCACAACCGACGGTCCTGTCCACCCTTTGGGGCTGCGGAGCACGATCATCGGCCACCGGGGACGGTCGCGGTGGCGGTGGATCACCGCGAGGTCCGCGACCGCCGAGTCGAGTGCGGCGGCCATCGCCTGGTGCATCGCCTCGGGTTCGCTGCCTTCTACGTAGATCGGTTCGTACCCATAACCCCGCAAGAGGGCATCCAGCTCGGTCGGTGCGATGCGCGCGAGCACGGTGGGGTTGGCGATCTTGTAGCCGTTGAGGTGCAGGATCGGCAACACCGCACCGTCGCGTGCCGGGTCCAGGAACTTGTTGGCGTGCCAGGACGTGGCGAGCGGACCGGTTTCGGCCTCTCCGTCGCCGACCACGCAGGCGACCACCAGGCCGGGGTTGTCGAACGCCGCGCCGAAGGCGTGCGCGAGCGAGTACCCCAGCTCACCACCTTCATGGATCGAACCGGGCACTTGCGGCGCGACGTGGCTGGGAACGCCGCCCGGGAACGAGAACTGCTTGAACAGCGCCCGCATGCCCTCCGCGTCCCGCGTGACGTCCGGCCAAGCTTCCGAGTAGCTGCCTTCGAGCCAGGTGCTGGCCAGCAGTGCCGGGCCGCCGTGCCCCGGGCCGGTGACCATCATGGCGTTCAGGTCGTGGGTCAGGATGGCCCGGTTGAGGTGGGCGTAGACGAAGTTGAGGCCGGGTGAGGTTCCCCAGTGCCCGAGCAGCCTCGGCTTGACGTGCTGGGGCAGCAGGGGCTCACGCAGCAGCGGGTTGGCCATCAGGTAGATCTGACCGGCCGCGAGGTAGTTCGCGGCCCGCCACAGGGCGTGGACCTGGGCCAGCTCGGTGCTGCCGAGCACGGCCGGCCGGTTGCCGAGCGCGGTCATGCCTCGGCCTCCGGGCGGACGACGATCACCGGGCACGCTGCGCGCTCGCCCAGTGCCTGGCTCGTCGAGCCCAGCGCCATCCCGGCGAAGCCGCCCCGGCCGCGGCTGCCGACGACGACAAGCCGGGCCGTCACGCTCGCCTCGATCAGAGCCTGACGAGGCCGATCCCACACCAGGCGCCGCTGGATCCCGACGTCCGGGTACTTCTCCTGCCAGCCGGACAACCGCTCGTCGAGGAGCCGCCTCTCGCACTCGTCGAAGGCGCCCGGGTGGGCGGAATCGGCCGTGTTGTGCGCGGCACCGTCGTGCCAGGCGTGTAGCGCGACCAGCGGCGCGCCGAGCAGCGAGGCCTCTTCGAACGCGACAGCGATGGCCTGATCGCCGGTCGGGCTGCCGTCCACACCGACGACGACCGGACCTGCTCCGGGTTCACCTTGGCCGCGGACGACCACGACGGGACAGTGCGCATGAGTGGCGACCGTCGCCGCGGTGCCGCCGACCAGCCGCTCGGTGAAGCCGCCGGCCCCGGTCTTGCCGACGACGACCATCCGGGAGTGGCGCGATTCTTCGATCAGCACGCGCGCTGGGGTTTCGTCGGGCAGCTCCGTCGAGACGGCGAGGCCCGGGTCGAGGCTCAGCGCGAGCCCACGAGAATCGGCGACGACGCGCCGCCCGTCCGCAAGGATCGCGTCGAACAATGCTTCGGCCCCCACACCGAAGTAATACGGGCCGGCGAACTGGAGCCCGTGCACGATCTTCAGGCCGACGTGGCGGCGTGCCGCGGCCCTGGCAGCCCACGCGACAGCCGCTGTGGAGCCGGCCGAGCCGTCCACGCCGACGGTGATCCTGGGTTCGGTCGCGCTCATCGGGTCTCCCCCTCGTCCGGGCGGCTCGGCACCGCTGTGGTCATCGAGTGAAGTGCACCCACAGGTCGGTCCCGTTCGTGTCGCGACCGAGCCTAGAAACGCGCTGTCCCCTGCACCGCTGGCGTCTGTCACCGGTCCCGGGGACTTACGTCCCCCGCATTGCATGTCCACAAAGGACGAAAACCGCCGGAGATCAAGGGTGAGGACCGCACTTCATGCGGACGGCAGCGTGAAATACGCCTCCTCCTCCTGGGCGAAGTGCAGGGTGAGCACCGCGTCCAGTCCGTAGAGCGTGGCGCGCAGGTCGTCGACCTGGTCGGGCTGGATGCCGTCCGGAGCCTCCCCGAGGTGCCGGTTCAACCGCCGCGCGAGCCGGGCTATCTCGGCGTGCTCGCGGCTCATCGGGAAGGTGCCCTCCGGGCCGCCCAGTGCGTCCGCCAGCGCCGGATAGAGTTCGCTCTCCTCCGCGTACTCGTGCGGCAGCAGCTGCTCGGTCACCAGCCGGGCGGCCGTGCGGACGGCGCGGTCCGCCGCCGTGGTCGCACCTCCGGCGAGGGAATCGGCGGCCTGGCGCACCGCGGTCCGAGCCGGGAGCAGCCGTTCGTGCTCGCTCTCGAACCGCCTCAGCACTCCGGCGGGAGCCGGGGCGCCGGTGCGAGGAGCATGCAGTGCTCGCAGCGCGTTCAAGATCACCGCGACGTCGATCGCCTCCTGTACCAGGGCTCCGAGCACCGGAACCAGGAAACCACCCGCCGCGGCCAGCATGGCCACGATCGACAACGCCGTGCCGGCGACCGCGCTCTGCACCGCGAGCCGGTGCGAGCGTCGGGCGATCTCGGCCGCGTCCGCGAGCCGGGCGAGCCGGTCGTCGAGGATGACCGCGTCGGCGGCTTGCGCGGCCGCGGTGGCGCCCCGTGAGCCGAGCGCGACTCCGACGTCGGCGGCCGCCAACGCGGGGGCGTCGTTGACACCGTCGCCGACCATCACCGTCACCCCGCGCGCACGAGCGGCTTCGACAGTGCGCAGCTTCTCCTCCGGCGTGGCCTCGCCCTGGACGTCGTCCAGGCCCAGCATGGAGGCGACTTCACGCGCGTTGTCGACGCGGTCTCCGGTGAGCAGCCGGATGTCACGGAGGCCGGCCGCCCGCAGTCTCCGCATCGTGCGGGCGGCATCCGGCCGGATCGGGTCCTTGGCGAGCAAGGCGGCGACAGGTTCGCCGTCGCACTCGACCCACAGCACCGACGCCAGGTCCAGCCGGCCACGGCGGGCGGCGCCACGAGCCCACGTCGGCAGCTCCGCGCCGGCGGGCTGGCGGCCCACCCTGACTCGGCGCCCGCCCACCATGCCCTGGACGCCGGATCCGACCTCCTCCGTGACGTCCTCGGCGTCGGCCGGCACGACGTCGGCAGACGAAGCCGCGCGCACCACGGCCGCCGCCAGCACGTGCGGCGAGAACTGCTCCACCGCAGCGGCTTGCGCGAGTACCTCGGCCGGGTCGTGACCCGGCGCGCACACGAGGTCGGTGATCTCAGGCCGTCCCGTGGTCACGGTGCCGGTCTTGTCCACCAGCAACACCGCGGCGCTGCCGAGAGCTTCGAGCGTGGCGCCGTCCTTCACCACGACCCCGGCCTTGGACGCCCGTGACATGCCGGCGGTGACGGCGATCGGAACCGCCAGCAGAAGCGGGCACGGCGTCGCGGTCACCAAGACCGCGACGGCGCGCTCCGCCTCACCGGTCAGCAGCCAGGCGAGCGCGGCGATCAGGAGGGCGACTGGCAGGAACCAGATCGCGACGCGGTCGGCGATCCGGGCGACCCGCGCCGACCGGGCGGCCGCTTGTTCGGCAAGCCGTACGACCCCGGCGTAGGCGCTCGCCGCGGCGGTGGCGCTCGCACGGACGTCGACGGCGGCGCCGGCGTTCAGCACGCCGCTGCGGATCGTGTCGTTCGCCTGCCGTGTCACCGGGAGCGGTTCACCGGTGAGCGCCGACTCGTCGAAGATGCCGCCGTCCGGCACGACGCCGTCCACCGGCACGACCTCGCCCGGCAGAACGACGACGAGCTGACCGGCCCGCACCGAGTCGACCGGCACGGTCTCGTGACCGGCCGCGGTACGCAGGTGAGCCACGCGGGGCGCTCGCTCGAGCAACGCGGTCAGGCTCCGGCTCGCCCGCCGCCGCGCACCGGCTTCGAGCACCCGCCCGGTGGCGACCATGGTCGCGACGATGGCCCCGGCGAGGAACTCCCCCACCGCAACTGTGGCCGCCAGGGCGAGCACGGCGAGCAGATCGGCACCCCATCGTCGCGCGCGCAGGTCGGCCGCGACCCACGCCACCGCGGGCACGAGCGTGAGCACGACCGCCCCCGCCCACACCCAGTCCGCGACTCGAGCCGCACCCAGCCACCACGCGACTGCGCCTCCTGCCACGAGGAGCAGGACTCCGGCGAGCAGCGCGGTCTCCCGCAGCCGCGGCGGTATCGCCTCAGTTCGCACGTCGGCCCGCGCCGCCCGGCAACGCGACCACTGGCACGGTGTTCCCCGCGTTCTCCGCGCGGGCGAAGGCATCGATCGGTTGTGGCACGGCTTCCTCCTGGTAGCAGGAACGGACATCGAGTTCCGGCGACCGGCTCAGGCCACGTCGTTCCACACGTGGTCGAGGCGGTTGCGCACCTCGACGACACCGGACAGGTCCCGGATCAACGTTCGTTTCAGCACGACATCACCGTGAGTGAAGACCGTCACGAGGTCGCGACGCGACAACACCCCGCCGACACGGTCGTCGCTCAGCACGAACAACCGGCCCACGCCGCGCCGGGCGAACTCCTCCGCGGCCGCCGAAAGCGGCGCGCCTGCGTCGATGGTGACGGCCGGGCTGGTCATCAGATCCTTCGCGAACGCAAGCGGTCGCCTTGCCGGCCGGCCGACGCTCACGCCACCGGGACTTGCGACCGTCCCACAGGTGCGGAAGCAAGTCCGCCTCCGAGACGACGCCGACGAGCACGCCGGTCTTGTCGAGCACGCCGACCGCGCTGATCCCGGTGCCGGTGAGCAGCCGCGCGAGGTCCTCGAACGGAGCCTGCGTGGAAACGGTGATCGGGTCGGCGGTCATCATCGCGGACGTGGTGCTGCTCATGGGCGCACTCCTCCGTGGCTCAGGCGATTTCGGCGCGGACGACCATCACCGGACAGGCCGCGTGGTGCAGCAGGGCCTGGCTCGTCGAACCCAGGACCAGGCCGGTGACCCCACCGCGGCCCCGGCTCCCGACGACGAGCAGCTGCGCGCCATGGCTCGTGGACAGCAGCCGGTGGCGCGGCTTGTCGTGGTCGACGCGCCGCTCGACGCGGACGTCCGGGTACTTCTCCTGCCAGCCGGCGAGCCGCTCGGCCAGCAACCGGTGGCCGGACTCCCGCACGGTCTCGCCTTGGAATGCGACGTTGCCGTCGCTGAACAGCCCCGCACTGTCGCCATCGTGCCAGACGTACAGCGCGACGAGCGGGGCGTTGCGGATTGAAGCTTCTTCGAAGCCCCATGCGATCGCCGCTTCGCTCAGGGGGCTGCCGTCGCAGCCCACGACCACCGGGCCGTCGACGTTTTCGGCGCCGCGCACGGCCACCACCGGGCAGTGGGCCTTTGCGGCGAGGTCGACGTCGGGCGAACCGCTGAATAGCCCTGCGATCGCCCCGGCCGGCTCGCCGGTCACCAGCAGGTGCGCCCGGTGCGAAATCTCCAGCAGCGCCGGGACTGTTCCGCGGTCACTGGCTTCCGTGGCGATCTCGAGCCCGGGCACGGCTGCCTGCACCGTCGCGCGCGTGCGGCGCAGCAGACCGTCCGCCTCGGCCTGCTTGACCGCGAGCCACTCCGACGGCGGGTAGACCTTGCCGCCGAAACCGGTGTCCTCGATGCCGTACGCCGTGAAAACCAGCAGCGGCACGTCCCTTCGAACAGCTTCTGCGGCCGCCCACAACGCGGCCGTCGCGGCGGTCCCCGAGCCGTCGACCGCAACGACTATCGGGTGGTTGGCGGTTGCGCTCATGAGGCCTTCCCTCCGGCTCCGGTGCGCTCACCACGCATCCGGGAACGACGGTAGGGCGCGGCCGCCGCCGCCGCTGCGGTCGTTCGTCCCCAGGCCCCGGGACCAAGGTCAGCCCCGGCTCGACGGACTTTCGGACAGCTCGGCGTGGCCACTGCGCGGTTCAGGCGACCCGCAGCACCGCCGCGCCGTTCACGAGGTCACCGGCCAGATCGGCGAGCGCCCGGTCTGCTTGGTCCAGGGCGTACCGGACGGTGCTGACGCTGAGGTGGTGCGCCGCGGCGAACGCCAGGAACTCTCGCGCGTCCGCCCGGGTGTTCGCCGTGACGCTGCGGACCTGCCGTTCCTGGAACAGGTGCCGCTGGTAGTTCAGCGGCGGCGTGTCGGACAGGTGGATGCCCGCGATCGCCAGCGTGCCGCCTCGATCCAGCGCCTCCAGCGCGGGCGGAACGAGTTCTCCGACCGGCGCGAACAGGATCGCCGAATCCAGCGGCTCCGGCGGTGGGTCGGCGGCTGCTCCGGCCGAACCGCGCCGAGCTCCAGGGCGAGCTCGCGCGCTTCGGTGCTGCGGGTCATCACGTGCACGGTGGCGCCTCGGGCGAGGGCCACCTGTGCCGTGAGGTGCGCGCTTCCGCCGAAGCCGTAAATGCCCAGCCGACCGCCTTCGGGCACTTCGGCCCGCTCCAGCGCGTGGTATCCGATCAAGCCCGTGCACAACAGTGGTGCGAGTTCCTCGTCCGGGTAGCTCTCGGGCAACGGCAACGCGTACTCCGCCGGGACCACGGCGAACTCCGCGTATCCGCCATCGGCGTCCCAACCGCTGTAGCGCGACCCCGCGCACAGGTTCTCCCGGTTTCGGAGGCAATATCGGCAGCGGCCGCACGTTTCCCTCAACCACGGGATCCCGATCCGGTCGCCGGGCGCGAAACCGGAGACCCCGGCGCCCGCGTCGACGACCTCGCCGACGATCTCGTGTCCCGGCGTCACCCCCTGCCGGTGCACCGGCAGGTCGCCCTCGGCGACGTGCAGGTCGGTCCGGCACACCCCGCACACGAGCACCCGCACCAGCACCTCGCCGGGCGCGGGTCGCGGCGCCGGAATGCGCGTCCGCCGCATCGGGCTTCGAAGCCATCGGTCCCGGAAGGGTCACCTGCCACGCGGTCATAGTCGTCGGCAGATTCGTCATGGTCGGCCTCCTGCGTCGCGGGCACGGTCCGCACCAGCATGCGCCGCCGCGGAGCACAACGGACCGTGCGGTGGTCCCTGCGCGCCAGGACGTTCGTCTCTGCCGCCTGCCGGAGATTGACCACTGTGGATGGTCAACCGTGAGTGTCGGCCCAGTCCCGGTAACCGCTGACGGCGGTCGGCAAGGTCGGGAAGATCCGCTCCTCCCCCACTTTGGCGACCAGCCCGGCGGCCACCAGATCGTCGCGCAGGTCCTGTTTCACCCGCGCCATCGCGAACACCACCCCCCGCCGGCCGAGCTCCTCCCGGAGCCGGTCGAGGGCGTCGGCGGCGGTGACGTCGATTTCGACGTTCGCCTCCGCGTTGAGCACGAACCACTGCGGCGGCCCCGAACCGTCCCCGGCCGCCGCGGCGAGCGCCCGCCGGCGGAAATCTTCCGCGTTGGCGAAGCACAGCGGCGCGTCGTAGCGGTAGACGACCAGGCCGGTCTCGGTCGTTGCCGCCGGGTAGTCGTCGACGTCGTGCATCCCGGCGAGCCCGGGCACTGTGCCGAGGATGCCGTCGTGCGGCGGGCGATCCTGCGCAGCAAGTCGAGGACGGACAAGCCGACGGCTGCCAGCACGCCGTAGAGCACCCCCAGCCCGAGCACTCCGGCGATCGTCAGTAGCGCCAGCACGATCTCGCTGCGCCGGAACAGGGCGAACCGGCGCAGCTCGCGGAAGTCGACCAGGTGCGCGGCGGCGAACACGACCAATGCACCCAGCGCCGCTTTCGGGAACACTGCCAGCAGAGGCCGGGCGAAGAACACGGCGAGCACCACGGTGGCGAGCGCGACGAGAGAGTGCAGCTGGGTGCGCGCGCCCACCGCCACGCCCAGCGCGGTCCGGCTGCCGCTGCTGCTCACCGGGAAGCCGTGCAACAGCCCGGCACTCGCGTTCGCCGCGGCGAGCGCCCGCAGCTCCTGGTCCGCGTCGATCTCCTCCCCGCGGCGAGCCGCGAAGGCTCGCGCGGTGAGGACGTTGTCCGAGAACCCGACGATCGCGATCCCCGCCGCGGGCAGGATCAGCTCGCCGACGTCGGCCGCCGAAACGCCGGTCACCGCGGGCGGCAGCCCGGCTGGCAAGGGGCCGACGAGGTCGAACCCGGCCGGAGCGAGAACCGCCACCGCCGCGGTCGCGAGCGCCATCGCCGCCAGCGGGCCCGGCACCCAGGGGACGAACCGTTCGAGGACGTACAGCACCACCAGCACGGCCACCGCCAGCGCCAGCGTGGGCCACCGCAGCAGATCGAGCTGGGTGAAGAACGAGACCAATTCATCGGCGAATCCCTCGCCGTCGACCGGGATGCCGCTCACCTTCCCGAGCTGCCCGACGATCATCAGCACGGCGATGCCGGCCATGTAGCCGGTCAGAACCGGCTTCGACAGCAAGTCTGCGACAACGCCCAGTCGCACCAGCCCCGCGGCGAGGCACAGGCACCCGACCATGATCGCCAACGTCGCTGCGAGAGCCGCGTAGTGCGCGGTGTCGCCGGCCGCGAGTGGCGCCAGGACCGCCGCGGTCATCAGCGCGGTCGTCGATTCGGGCCCGACCGACAGCTGGCGCGACGAGCCCAGCACGGCGTAAACCGCCAGCGGCCCCACCGATGCCCAAAGCCCGGCCGACGGCGGCAGCCCAGCCACCTCCGCGTAAGCCATGACCTGCGGCACGAGGTAAGCCGCGACCGTGACCCCGGCGACGACGTCTCCGCGCAGCCACGCCCGGCGATACCCCTTCAGGCGCGCCAGGCCGGGAAGAGCTGCGGTGAGGTTCACGGCTTCAAGCCTCCCCGCGGTCACGGTCACACGCAGCGGCCGGAAGTCCCCACCGCCCGGGACCTCCGGTCGCCGCGCTCGATCCGGGTCAAGCCAGTCCGCCGCGCATGCCCGTGCGGGCGCGGATCCCGACAGTCGAGGCCCGGTCGGCTCCGCCGGCGCCGGCCCGAGGGTAGGGCGTCCGGGCGTCGCCATCCGACCGCCTTTGGCCCGCCGGGTCCCGGGCCGCCGGAGGCGGTCCGGCTCTGCCGGCGCCGTGCTGCCCGGCGGAACCTGGTTTCGACGACATTGAGGCCCGTAATGGACAGCCGGCACTTCCACCGCGGATTCGCCTCGGCGACCACAGCCGAGCGGACGTCTCCCACTCCGGCGCGACTGGCTCGTGCTTCAGCCCGCCGACGTGGTCGACCGGCGATACGCCAACGTCGCGGACCGGCGCCTGGCAACCGCGCTCATCGTGGAAGACCGCTCCGACGAAGACGGTCTGGACCCGCACCGGCGCTGGCTGCACAATTGCGTGTCTTCACTGCTGCACGTCGTGATCGTCACGGGCACCTGCCGGTGCCAGGCGGGATTCGGCACCAGGGCAATCGTGGGCTCATCGCGCCTCGTCCGTCTCCGCCTCCGCGCACGGCGGCTCCAGCACTCAGAACTCCGTCCGAGGCGGCCACCGGACGGCACGCCCTTCGCGCTGGAACCGAAGCGGACCAGGCACGCGTCGGGCCCCCGGTTCACGGGCTTCATCGCGGGTCGAAGCCCGGCCGCTGCATTCTCCCGTGAGGAGGATGGCATGCAGGTGAAGCACTGGCACGTCGACCTGCACATCTCCCGCCTCGATCGCGAGTTTGAGGATGCATTTCGGGCCGGCCGCGGCGGAGTTGGTGAAGAAGTCGCGCGGGCGGTGTTCGAGCCTCTGGTCGTAGCGGAGGAAAAACGCACCTGGCGTGCCGGTCAGCGCTTCGGCTCCGGTGCCGACTCGGGGACGGCGTCTCTTTCGTTCTCCTCGATCGCCCGCCGTTCACTGACCCACAGGTAACGACGGATCGCCGAGCCGTGCCGGCCGCGCCCGGCGACTTCACGGCGCGCGTCTTCTTCGATCCGGGCCTTTTCCTTCTCGTCCATCGGTCTCCTCCGGTCCTCGTCAGCACGGGGAACTCCGGACGACGCTAGAAGCGCGCCCGACATGACCGCAGCTTCCGGACGTCCGCCGGTCTGGAGTCTTTGGTCACTCGCGCCGGGGTGGTGCGACCCTGACCGAGATTCGGGCCCTCGCCGGAGACTCGGGCGATGACACGTGCGACGTTCCCGCTCGGCCGGATCGCCGGGATTCGCATCGGAGCCCACTGGTCCGCGCTGATCATCGCCTGCCTGCTGGCGTCCCTGCTTGCGACGAGCGTTCTTCCGGTGAGCGCCCGGGGTTCGTCCGCGCTTGTGTACTGGGCGGTGGGTGCATTCTGTGCCGTGATGTTCCTGGTGTCTTTGCTCGTCCACGAGCTGTGTCACGCCATCGCAGCGCGCAGCTGCGGCCTCGAAGCCGGCCGTATCACTCAGTGGCTGCTGGGTGGCGCCACCGAACTGCCGGAAGATCCGCCCACGCCCATTGCCGCGTTCCTGGTGGCCGGCGCGGGGCCGGCGGCGAGCCTGCTCCTCGGCGGGGTCTTCCTCGGCGCCGCCGTTCTCCTCGCTTCCTCTCTGCCGGCCGTCGTGGTCGTCGCGCTGAGGTGGCTGGGCCGGACGAACGGCATGCTCGCGCTCTTCAACCTGTTGCCAGGCGTTCCTCTCGACGGTGGCCGCATCGCCGAAGCCATCGTCTGGAAGATCGCCGGAGACCGGAGCCGCGCTCGCCGCGCCGCGGGGCAAAGCGGCCGGGTCCTCGCCGCGGCGCTGGTCGGCATGGGCCTGTGGCTGTTCCTCGCCACCGGGAGCATCGAAGGCCGCTGGCTCGTGGCCATCGGCTGGTTCCTCGCCTTCGCGGCCCGCACCGAGCTGACCGCGGCGCCGCTGCGTGAGAAGCTCTCGCGCGTCCGGCTCGAGGACGTGATGAGTCCGTCCCCGGCGACCGCGCCCGGCTGGTACACCGTGCAGGGTTTTCTCGACACGCCACCGCAGGCGCCGTTCCGCACTTTTCCCGTGGCGTCCTTCGAAGGACACCCGATCGGCGTCGTCAGCCTGTCGCGGTTGGCACGCGTGCCGGAGAACGTCCGCACGTCGACCCGTCTCGAAGCGGTGTGCACGAAGCCTCCCGCCTGCTTCCTGGCAGCTCCCGAGACGCCGCTGACAGACGTGCTCGGCCGGACGACGCAGCGTCCTGGCCAGGATCTGGTACTCGTCGTCGACCACGGGATCCTCGCCGGGGTCGTAACGCCCGGTGATCTCGCCCGTGCGCTGGAACTGGCCGACCTCGGCGCGCGGGTCGGACGGTCGGCTGCGTCCTGAATCGGCACACGGGCTCGGGGTCGCCGGCCCCGCCCCTCAGGGCCTTTCGCCTCTTTCCGCGCGGCTTTCCTCACCGTTGGCTGTGCGGTGGCGAGCACGAACAGAGGGCGCCGCCATGCAGATGCGGCTACCGCTGAACTGGCCGTCGACGCCTACCGGCCGGTCGCGCCGGAGTGGATCCTCGACTGCTGCGAGCGGGAAGAGGGACGTTCCTCTCCCCCCGTGCGGAAGGAAACAGAATGACGACGAAACGCTGGCATGGCGGAGAACTCCGCTGGAACTCCGACTCGCAGGAGTGGTCGGTCCTCGCGTCCGGCCGGGCTCCGCGTCCGCGCGTCCTCACGCGCACGGAGTGTCCGTTCTGCCCCGGCCCCGGTGAGGACACCCCCGCCGAGACCTGGCGGCTCGCCGGCGTCGACGGCGGCTGGCGCGTGCGCGCGGTACGCAATCGGTACGCGCTGTCTGACGGGCACGAGGTCGTCATCGAATCACCGTCCCACGCCTGGGACCCGGCGACCGCAACCACTTCGGAAGTGGTCGACGTGCTCTCGGCGTGGCAGGCGCGCCACCTGGCACTGCGCGTTGACGCCGCCCAAGTCGCCGTCTTCCGCAGTCACGGCCGCGCCGCCGGTATCTCCCTCTCCCACCCGCACTCGCAGATCGCGGGCCTGCCCGTGCTGTCCTCGGCCACGCGCCGTGAGCTCGAGATCGCCCGCGACCACCATTCCACGTATCGCCGGAGCCTCGCGAGAGACATCTTGGCCTCAGAGCTCAACATCGGCACCAGGATCGTTTTCGCCGACGACGAGGTGATCGCTTTCAGTCCCTTCGCGCCACGGGCCGACTGCGAGGTTCGGTTCACGCTGCGCAAACCGGACGCGGATTTCGCCGCGGCGCCGCGCAGCGGTGTCGAGGCCGTTGCGCGGTGCCTGCGAGCGGTGCTGTCCGCGCTGCGGACCGAGTTCAGCGATCCGGCGTACAACCTGGTTCTGCGGACCGCGCCCAGCGGATACGAGGACGCGCCCTTTCTCGCATGGTCTTTACAGCTGCTGCCCCGGTTCGACATCGCGGCGGGCCTCGAGCTCGCGACGGGGATCCCGGTCGTGACGGTCTCCCCCGACCAAGCCGCCGCACGCCTCCGCACGCGGGTTGCCGCCGCTGTCACACCCTGACGTGGTGCCCGGCGAAGAGCGGGGTGAACGAGCGCACTCGATCACCCCGGGTACGCTCGCGACAAAAGGCCCTAAAAGGACAGTCGGCGAGCGCTTCCGGGGCGACCTTGCCGAACGTCCACGACCTCGGCCCGTCACTGCTTCGCTTCGGGCCGGACGACGATCACGGGGCACGAGGCGTGGTGGATCAGGGCCTGGCTGGTCGAACCGAGCAGCATGCCGGCGAACCCGCCACGACCGCGGCAGCCGACCACCACGAGCTGAGCGGTGTCGGATTCGGCGAGCAGGGCATGCCGCGGCCGGTCGCGGACGACCTCGCGGCGGACCTCGACATCCGGGTACTTCTCCTGCCAGCCGGCCAACCGCTGTGCCAGCAGCCGCTTTTCCGTCGGTTCGAGGACCTCCGGCTGCGGCATCAGGCGTGCCGTGCCCTCGACCGAGTCGTACGTGACGTCGTTCCAGGCGTGGATCGCCACCAGCCCGACACCCCGGAAGGCAGCCTCTTCGAACGCCACCGCGACGGCCGCCTCGCTGTTCGGCGTGCCGTCCACGCCGACCACCACCGAACCGTCCACGGGGACGGGCCCGTCGCCGTGCCGCCCGCGGACCACGGCGACCGGGCAGGCCGCGTGGCTCGCCACCGCGGCGGCCGTCGCCCCCACCAGCATGCCGGCGAACCCGCCGGTTCCGCTGCGCCCGAGCACGATCATCCTGACGTGTCGCGAGCGGTCGAGAAGAGCGGGTGTCGCGGTGTCGGTGAGCACGTCAGTGCGCACCGTGAGAGCCGAGTCGACCGAAAGCGCCAGCTCACGAGCCTTGGCGACAATGCCGTCGCCCTCCTGTCGGAGCTGCTCGAACAGCACGTCGCTCCCGGGGAAGCCACCGCCGTAGCAGAAGGCGGCGATCTGCAGACCGTGTACGAGTTCCAGGTCGAGTGCCCGCCCGGAGGCGAGGCGCGCAGCCCAGCGGACCGCCGCTTCAGCGCCCGCCGATCCGTCGACGCCCACCACGACGGTGTTGTTTCGCTCGGTCATGACCACGGATCCTCTCCGGACGAGATGGTGTCGGCGCCGACCACGCCCGGCACTGCCAGCGCGAGCAGCGTGGCGACGTGGCGGTCGGTTTCGTCGTCGTAGCGGTCGACGATCCGCACCACCCCGTCGCGAACCTGGACCTTCCATCGGCCGGTGCCGCCGTAGATTTCCAGCCGGTGCCGCACGTCGGCAGCGATGGCGCTGTCCTCTCGCGCGAGCACCCGGACGACGTCGCCGCGCGTGACGATCCCGACCAGGCGGCTGCCGTCGGCGATCGGCATCGCCCGGATCCTCGCGTCGACCAGGGCCTGGCACAGGTCGGCCACGTCGGTCCCGGACGACATCGCGGTGACCGGCGTCGTCATCACGTCTCGCACCGTCACGTCGGCCGCCGCCGCGCGGGTGTCGGGGTCGAGGTGCCCGGACCGCACGTCGGCGGGCACCCGTTCGCGGATCAGGTCGGCCTCGGTGACGATGCCGATCAGACGTTCGTCGTCGTCGACCACCGGGAGAGCGGTGAATCCGTTCTCCGAAAGCACTTCCGCTGCCTCTTTGGCCGGCGCCCACGGGGTCACCGTCACCACCGGTGCGGACATCAGATCGCGTGCGCGCATCAAGTTCTCCTTCTCCTTCTGCTGCCTCGAACGTAGGCGGCGCCGAGCACCGGCCACGCCGGTCCGGAGTCACCGCCGCCGAGGACCAACGTCCTCAAGAGCGCAACGGCTCGAGGCCCTGCCGCAGGGTTTCCCACGCCGCGGGCAACGCGGCCACGCACCGCTGCGCTGCGTGAACCTCGGTCGTGATCAGCAGTTCGTAGGTCGACACCGGTTTCCCTGCCGCGCTCGCCGCCGAGGCAAGTGCACGCAGCTCTTCGCGGGCCACCACCGAGTCCTGGTACTCCCCCAGCAAATCCTGCAACGCCCGGCAGTCCGCCAGCACGCGGTCCGGGACGAACGGCATGGCTTCGGCCGCCGCTTCGAGCGCGTACCGGAGCCGCTTGGCGCTCTTGCGTACCGCGTGAACGGACTTCGGTGCGGACTCGTGGAACACGGCTTCCAGACGCCTGTCGGTTTCCGCCACGACCGTCCACACGAGACGCGGCAGCACACTGCCGGCCGGCTTGAGCGCCGCCTTGCCCTGATCGGAGCGAGGTTGCTCCCGCAGCACCACGCCGAACACCTCGAGCGCGTTCAGCAGCTGGAGGTACCGGTACGAATCGAGGACTTCGGCGCATTCGGATGCGGATTCCTCGGCCGCTGCGCCGAAGTGCCGCTCCGCGTCGGCGCGGACCGGCCCTACGACCGCTTCCTCCGGCACCTGGTCGAGCCTGCGCGAGAACCTGTGCCGCTGCACTTCGGTGTCGCGCGCCGGCCCGACACCCGCACCGAGCCAGCGCAGCGACGCGCACAGGCCCCGGACCAGCCGGCGTCCCCCGAGCACGGGGGCGAACGTCCGCAGAGCCGCCCGGATCCTGCGTGCCGCCACCCTCAGGTCGTGCACCCCCTCGGGTTCACCCAGGCGCACGGCCAGATCGGCCCGGGCGAGCGCCTCGATCTGCGTCTCCAGGTAACCAAGCACCATGGCCCGAGCGGTGCCGGCCGGCCACGCGTCCTGGGTCAGGAGGCGCGTGCACGGACCGGTCACCTGGGTGAGCTCGAGGTCCCGGCTGTAGGCGCGGACGAGCCGGCGCAGTTCGTGTGGCACCTGATCCGATGCGGGCGCCTCGACCCGGCACCCTCTGCCGTCGCCGCGGTCCAGCTGCCAGCTCGGGCCGACTCGGCTGAGCGTCAGGCCGTGTCGCCGCAGCCGCAGGCCGGCGGTGTCGTAGTAGTGGATGCCGTAGTGCAGGAGCGCGTATTCGGGCACAGAACGCGGGCTCGGCGCCGGTGTCGTCACGGTCATGGCCGGCTCCCCGGGCGGACCACCGCGACGGGGCACGCGGAGTGGACCAGCAGCGCCTGGCTCGTGGAACCGAGGAGTATGCCGGTGAACCCGCCCCGGCCGCGGCTGCCGACCACCACCAGCTGAGCGTCCTCACCGAGCTCCAGCAAAGTCCGTACCGGCCGGCCGTGCACGACCACTACGTCGATCGGCAGGTCGGGGAACTTCTCGCGCCACGGCGCGAGCTGCTGGTCCACGAGCCGCCGTTCCGCGGCTGCGACGTCCTCGGGGCGGCTGTCCGATTTCCGCAGCACGCCCTCCGGCGTGATCTCGTTCCAGGTGTGCACCGCCACGA
Organism: Amycolatopsis sp. NPDC004368; assembly: GCF_053602515.1. Lineage (NCBI taxonomy): Bacteria > Bacillati > Actinomycetota > Actinomycetes > Pseudonocardiales > Pseudonocardiaceae > Amycolatopsis > Amycolatopsis sp. NPDC004368. The sequence continues at coordinate 57,993 of NZ_JBSGDT010000037.1, forward strand.
GCCGGGTGCCGCGCGCAGTGGCTTCTTCGCACGCGTATCCGAGCGCATCGTTGCTGTCCGGCGATCCGTCGAGCCCCACGAGGACCGGCCCGGTCGCAGGCGGCGCGTCGTCCGGCTTGCGACCGCGCACCACCACGACGGGGCACGGCGCGTGGCCGGCGACCGCGACCGCGGTCGAACCGAGCAGGAGCCCCGTGAACCCACCGAGCCCACGGGATCCCAGCACTACCAGCTCGGCGACGGCACTCTCCCGCAGAAGGACGCCGACAACGCTGCCCTCGGCCGCACACCGCTCGATCGGCAGCGCGGGCCACGCCGCCAGTACGGCACCCTCGGCCTCGGCGAGCCCCGACTCGGCGAGGGAGCGAAAACCATCCCGGACGGCCGTGACCGACATACCGGACATACCCGGTTCCGGCACTGTGTACGCCTGCACCAGCTTCAGCATCGCGCCACGGCGCGCCGCCACCGCCGCGGCCCAGACCGCGGCGTGCACCGCGGAAGACGATCCGTCGATTCCGGCGAGTACCACGCGGCTGTCACCGCCGGACACTGTGTACACCCCCTCCGGAACGCCGAAGCGCGCGCAACCGCTCGAGCCTCGCGCGATCCTGCTCGTCGAGTGCGGTGATCTCCGCTTCGGTGAGCACCACGGCGTCCGGGCCGGGGAACACCGTCGACACGTGATCATCGGCGAGCCAGCAGACCGTGAACGGCGGGTCGCCCTCCGGCGAGCCGACGGCGACGATCCGGCCTCGGTGCTCGGGCAGGTCGACCCGGACTCCTTTCACCACGAGCCAGTCTCCGGGTTGTGCGTGCATCACTTCTCCTCGTTTCGGCTACGGGCGGGCCCTCCCTCGATCAGGCCCGGCGACTCATTCGTTCGTGCTCCTCGCGCGGAGCGGGCACCCAGCTCCACCTCCACCCTCAGTGGACGACCGCGACCGGGCACGCCGACTGAGCGAGCAACCGGTTCCCCGTCGAGCCGAACAACCCGCCCACTACCGGCCCGCGGCCACGGCTGCCGATGACGATCAGCTGGGCGTCGTCGAAGCTCATCAGCGCTCGTGCCGCCGAGTGACCGCGGACCGCGCAGGTGTGCGTGGTCACGCCGGGATGGATGCCGGACAGTTCGTCGAGCCGGCGCTCCAACGCCGTTTCCTCGCTCTGCGCGACCATTTCGACGATTTCCGGGTCGTCCAGCAGTCCCGCCTGCCACGCATGGACCGCGATCAAAGGCACGTGCCGCCGCGCTGCGGCGTCGAAGGCGAACTCGAGGACGCGCTCGTCATCGTCGGCCCCGGCGACGCCGGCCACCACCGGCCCGCCGGGCTTCCCGGGTCCGCGCGCGATCACCACCGGGCAGTGCGCGCTCGCGGCCACCCGCAGCGCCACGGAACCGATCACCGCCCCACGCAGGCCGCCGATCCCGTGCGAGCCCACCACAACCAGCGCGACGTCGGCAGACAGCTCGACGAGCAGGTCCGCCGCGAGCCCGAGGCGGACCAGGTACTCGGTCCTGATCCCCGGCACCGCCTCCTCCGCCACCTGCGCGGCCCGGACAAACCAGCGGTGAGCTCGCTCGACAAGCAACGACGCTTGCCGAATCCGTTCGACGTCGGTTGCCTGGTCCGAGTCGAACAGTCCGGCGTGGAACAGGCAGAGAACGCACCCACGGCCCTCGGCCTCCTCCGCCGCCCACCCGACCGCGTCGAAGGCCGCCTCCGACTCGTCGACGCCCACCACCACCGCGGCGCGGACGGCCGTTCCCGTCACGACGTGCCTCCGTTCCCGGCCGCCGAGGTTCGGCCGCACACCCCACGGTCGCGTACCCACGGCCGAATCGGTCAGGGCATGAAGTCCCTTTCCGGTGGGACGAAAGCGCGGGCCCCCTCTGCAGGGCGCGAGGTGCCGGTGAGTCGATCTACCATCCACCGTGCACTCTCCGGCCGGATGAAATCCCACTGGCGAGAAGCCGTTCATCGCACGCTGGGCGCGGTAGGGCGGCCGAGCCTCGATGATGGGGATGAACCGCTGCGGCCCAAGCGGAACAGATCGCCTTCTTCGTACTGCCTCACGGTCCCGATCGACGGGCGGGCAAGGTCCCGATCGGGCTCACGGTTGTTCTCCGTTCGTCCGTCGCGCGACCCGAACGGACCGGCCCGTCGTCATCAGCTCCAGGAGTGCCTGCTCGTCGGCCTCGACGACCCGGTGAACTCCGGCCAGCCCGCCGGAATAGAGCACAGCAACATGGTCGGCAAAGCACAGGACCTCGTTCATGTCGTGCGACACGACGATCACCGCCGGCCCGCGGTCACCCGGTCTTAGCACCTGTCGAGATCACCTTCACGACGTCCGACGACGCCTCACCGATCGACCACCCGAGTGTCGGCCGCCGCGCCACAGAGCCATACCGGGGTGTGGCCGCCCTGTTGTCACGAACCTGGGGTAGCCACCGCCCTTGAATCGTCCCTACTCGCAGGTAGCAAAAGGCCAGGTCTATGGTCTGGGCTCCCCCGCTCGGACTCGAACCAAGAACCCTCCGGATAGCTGGAACATGTGATTTTTAGTCGATCTCAGTCGATCTAGCTGGGAAGTTTGCAAACGCTCACGTTCTCAGTGGGTATCAGTCGACCTCATCCGACGTCAAAAATCGCCCTTAAATCGCCCCTAGTTCGACAACGACCGCCACAATTTTGTCGGCCATGATCGTCGAAGCATGCGAAACACAGGGCCCGGGACGCCGCCGCACTTCCGGGTAACAGCCACGCACGCGGACTCCAGGGCCACCCGTTGAGGGCTGCCGTCTCCGCGCTCCCCGGCCAATGGGGTTCCCACAGCGTGGAGCATCGATGCAACGAGCATCGCGAAAGATCATGCTAATGACGCAACTCCCACCGATTGTCGGTGCTCGTCGTTAGCCTTGGTGTCACCAAGGCCGGGTGCGCTGGACGGGGAGGTCCGTTGTCGAGCATCGTCGCCGATCGAGCGCGGGTGATGGCCGCGTTCGAACAACCAACCCTGTCGCTCTTGCACCAGATGCACGCCGCCGTCGTCATCGCGGTCTTCCGATCGGCGTTCACCCGGGACGCGCCTTTGGTTCCCGCCGCGCGCCTGCACAGCATGGTCGAAACGTTCATGGACGAGCTGCGCCTAGCCGGAGCCACGGACCGGGAGGTCCCGTCTGGTGGTGGCCGGGACCTCTGCCGCAAGTGGGTGTCCGGGCAATGGCTCATCCGCTCTCTCGCGGAGAACGGCGCAGAGCAGTATTCACTCACCTCGCACGCCCAGGACGCGTTGCGGCTGGTGGAGCAATTGACGCGAGAACGTGCGACGTTGTCCGAGCACCGCATCGCCACGATCCTCGACCAGGTCCGGCGGTTCAACCGGGTCGCCAACCCTGATCGTGCCGCTCGCGTTGGCATCCTGGACACTGAAATCGCCCGGCTGACCGGTGAGCGCGATCGGCTGCTGTCGGGCGGCGACATGCCCTCCGTAGGCAGTGACTACATGTTGCAGGGATTCGCCGAGTTGACCGAACTGGTCGCCGGCCTACCCTCCGATTTCGCCCGCGTGTCCGAATCGTTCACCGCTCTACGCGACCAGATCTTCGCCTCGCTACGCGAGGAAGACCGTCCTGCCGGCGAGGTCATCGACGAGTACCTGCAGCGGGCGGACACCCTTGAGGAGGCGACGCAGGAGGGACGCGCGTTCATGGGCGCGTTCGACCTGCTTCGTGATCAAGCCCTGGTTGACCAGCTGCGTGAAGACATCACCGCGTTGCTCGAGCATCCGCTGGCCGAGCGGATCCTGACAGTGTCCGACCGCAGCGAGCTGCGGGGAACGGTTTCCCTCATCCGGCAGGGCATGAGCAGGGTGATCGCCGAGCGGGCGCGGGCGACGTCGGCTCTCAGGGAGTTCATCATCACGCACGACTTGACCCGTGATCGCGAACTGGACGCGGTGTTGAGGGCGCTGGAGACCGAAATGACGGCCTGGATGAAGTCAGCCGGACCGCAGGCGAAAGTGCCGGTGGACCTGTTGCCCTCGGAAATCGATGCCGCAGTGCTCCGCGAGCGGTTCCACGACGCCGGTGTCAGCGTGCCGCCTCCTCCTCTGGCCGACGTCTCGGATCACCAGCCCGACGAGTTGTCGATGCGGGATTTGATGACACAAGGAGGCCCTTCGCTCGGAGCGTTGAAATCATGGTTGGAACAGCTGGAGACGCCGGGTGGCCCGGCTTCGGGCGGTGCTCTGTTCGGCGGGCTCCCCGATCCGCTGCGTCGTCCGGTGGAGATTTTCGGAGTGTTGCACCTCGCGACCAACACGGAGGTCCTCGCCATCACGTCCACGGTCGAGGCCTACCAGACGGTCCGGCCCGACGGCTCGCGGCGGACGCTGTTCGCACCGCAAGTGGTTGGCTCGGCCGATAACCCCGATGGAACCCATACGGGTGACGAGGACGAGCTTCTCGCTGTAACAGGGGCGACGGTCGGCGACGACTCTGCGGGGGTGGACGCCACAGAAGGCGACCAGACGGGGGGACGGCAGCGTGTTTGACGACCCGGCCACGGGTTCCGACGGACGCCACACAATCGGCGAGGAGTTCCCCGACCTCGACAACACCGACGAGGACTCGGAAAGCACCTCGACGCTGGCGCTGTTCGAGGGCGACGAAGGCGGGCTGATGTTCGCGCAGCGGAGGGCTCTGGTCCAGCTGGTCAAGGAGCCGTTCATCAGCGCCCAGACGCACGAACGCGAGTGGCGGGCACTCGTCGCCAACCCCCGCCCCATCAGCTCCCGCCTCAACGACATGTTCATGATCCTCGAGTTGGACCTCCAGCGGGAAGTCGCCTTCAAGAGGCAGGCGACCCCCGAGGGAGGCGGCCGTCGGTTCCCCACGCTCTTCTATGATCACGCCTGGCCGCGGGAGGAGACCATCGTCCTGCTGTTCCTGCGTACCCGGTTCCACACCGAGCAGGCGGCCGGAAACGGTCGCGCGTTCGTTGACCGCGACGACATCCACGAGTACCTCAGTCACTTCCGGCCCGCGTCGGCCACCGACAAGGCCGCCGACCGCGCGAGGGTTGAGCGCGCAATCGAGAAGGTATACAAGACTGGCTTGCTCATCGGGCGCAAGACCGCCACTCGCTTCGAGATCGCGCGAGCGATCGAAGTGGTGATGCCGATGACGAAGCTGACCGAACTCCTCGCCTGGCTGCGGCAGGAAAACGGGAATGATCGGGCTACTTCTTCTGAAAACGCCCTCGACCCACCGAACAGCGGTGTTCTCGACACCCTGCCCGCCGAGAGCAACGAGTGAGAGACATCCGATGACCCAAGAGCAGGTCCGGGACCTCGCTGCGCTGGAACCCGGAGACCGGCCTGTGCCGGCGACCGTGCAACACCGCTTGGAGAAAATCCAGCTCGTCAATTGGGGCGGGTTCGAAGGCCACACGGTCATCGACATCGATCACGACTCGACGTTGATGTCAGGCGCTTCGGGCAGCGGGAAGTCGACCGTCCAGGACGCCTGGCTCGCGCTCCTGCAGCCGTCTGACACCCCCTTCAACGGCGCCTCGAACGACGCGGTGGGCGGCCGGGCCCGCTCCGCCGAGCAGCGAAATTTGCTGTCCTACCTGCGTGGCCAGACCGACACCACGGAGGGCGAAGACGGCCAGCACAAGGCCAAGGTCCTGCGGGGCGACGCCACCGACACCTGGGGAGCCGTCGGTGCCACGTTCATCGGCGACCATGGACGGCGCGTAACGGCATTCCGCCTCTATTACGCGGGCGCCAGAATCGTTCGTTCCGCCGACGTGATCAGCCGCATGTTCACCTTCGACGGCGCGCTCGACCTGACAGAGTTCGCCAGTCTCACCGGCACCCGGCCGGCGCCGTTCGCTCCCGCGCAAGTCAAGGCGGCGATCCCCGGCGTCCGGCACCACGAGACCTACCAGTCCTTCTCGCAAAACCTCTTCACCCGCCTGGGCATCGGCGCCAACGGCGACGGCCTGAAAGCTCTCCGGCTCCTCGCGCGAGTCCAGGCGGGCCATCAGATCCGCACGGTTGACGAGCTCTACAAGGAGATGGTGCTCGAACGCCCCACCACCTACGACGACGCGGATCGCGCCATCGGTCACTTCAACGCCCTGGAAGATTCCTACCTGAAGATGCGTACCGAGCAGGAGAAGGCGGAGCTGCTCGCACCCGTCGTGGAATGGCACCACGAGCTGCGTGCCGCGGAGGAGGAGATCGAGACGATCGACACCTTCGGTCTCACGCGCGGTGGGGATTCGCCGATCGGGTTGTGGTCTCTGCGTACGGAGGACCGCCTTCTCACCGCGGCCTCCGATCTCAACCGGGAACAGCGCAGGAGCACCAAGGACGAGCTCACGTCGGCGAATCGGGCTATGCGTGTAGCCGACGAGGCGCTGAGACAAGCGCGAGCAGAACACGACGCGGCTGGCGGCGGAACGCTCCGGAAGCTCGCCCTCGACTTGGAGACCGAGTCCGATCGCCGTCGCGAGCGCGATGAGGAGCGGGCCGATCTCGCCAACACGGCCGTCGCGCTTTTCAGCACGCTGCCCGGCGGCCTGGGTACGAAGGACGAGTACGAACTACTTCGCAGCGCCGCTGCCGAGTTCCTGGAACGCGCCGAGAGCGCTACCGCCGAACTGCGGGATCGGCGTGACGCCCTCATGCGGGATGAGGTCCGGCTACTCGACCGGCAACGCGGCCTCCGCGACGAACGCGCTTCTCACGAAGGCAGAGATGGCCGTATTCCCTCGAACCTGGATAAGCTGCGTGAGCAAGTTGCCGAAGCGACCGGGTTCACTCGTGACGAGCTCCCCTTCCTGGCCGAGTTGATCGACGTCGCAGATGAGCACCGGCAGTGGCGCACCGCGATCGAGACCGTCCTTGGAGCCAGCGCGCGGCAACTCCTGGTGCCTGCCGGACAGCTTCAAGAATTCTCCCGCCTCATCGATCCTGTTCCACTCAAAGGCCGTCTCACTTTCGTCGGCGTGCCGCTGCGCGAGTGGGAGCCCTCGTCACCGTCGAGGGCAGATCCCGCTCGCGTGGCGGGAAAGCTGCAGTTCAAGGACTCCTTGTTCACCTCGTGGGTGTACGAGCACGTCAGTCACGACTCGCGCAACGCCCTATGCGTCCAGTCTCCCGCCGACCTCGCTGGGCACGGGTATCGAGTCACTGCAGCTGGCCAGACCCGCCAGGGGCAACGCGGCACCCACGGTCGTGCCGACCGGCGCGACATCATCGGCTTCTCAAACGTCGAAGTGCTCGCGGCGATCGACGCGGAACTCACCGAGATCGCCACCGATCTGGACGCCTTGGCCGGCCGGATCGACCCGGTCGAAGCAGAGCAGTCCACCCTGCGGGCACGGGTCAGCGCGTGTCAAGCCGTGGGGCGCGTCCGTTGGGACGCTATCGACGTGCCCGGATCCGACCGCCGGATCGCCGAGCTGGAGGCGCAGAGAGACAAGATCCTCACCAGCGATGACCGGCTCCGGGCGATGGAAGTGCATATCTCGTTCCTCGAAGAAGCGCTAGGCCAGGCGCAGCGTGCCGTCTTCGGCCATGAACAACGGGCGGAGCAGCTAGCCAAGGAGCACGGCGCGCTGGCCGACGAGCAAGACAAAGTCAGCGGCGAGCTTCAGCGGATCGATCGCGCGCAGCGCGTGATGCTTACGGACGACCAGACGCGCCGCCTCGATGCCGAGTTCGCCGCGATCGCGGGTGACGACGCCGAAGTGCTAGTCGCTTTTCCGAAGAACTGCGCCGCTCTGAATCAACGGCTCAAGAACGGTCTGGAACAGGCCAGGCGCAAGGTCGCGGAGCTGACAGCGCACATCGAGGACAGGTTCGCCCAGTTCCAGCGGCTGTGGGAGGACCCTAACCTGGGGACAAAGCTGTCCTCCTACCCCGACTACGAGCGCATTTACGACGACATCGAGGCCACCGGCCTGCACAAGCGCCGGGACGAGTGGCGTAGCAAGCTCGCCAAGTGGTCAGGCCAGGACCTCGTGCCTCTTGCACACTCGATGGGAGACGCAATCGACGAGATCGAGAAGCGGCTCGACCCGATCAACAGCATCCTCAGAAATCTGCCGTTCGGCGCCAACGCCAACCGGTTGCGCATCAAGATGAAGAAGCAGGTGTTCGACCACGTCACGACGTTTCGCCGCGAACTGTCCAGGTTGTCCGCTCTCGCAACGAAAGAGCTAAGCAACGACGAGCTTGAAACCCGCTTCAAGGATCTCCAGTACTTCATGAACCAGATCCGCACGAAGGACGACGAACGCGGGCTTCCCGTCGCACGTGGTCGCGGCGCCGCCGCCCCTCCCGGTGCGGTCGAACGTGATCGTGACCGGCTGCTCGACGTCCGGAAGCATGTGACGATCACCGCCGAGTGCTACGACGTGGCCACCGATGCGCTGATTTCGACGCACTCGTCGCTGGGCGGGAAGTCCGGCGGCGAATCGCAAGAGCTCATCGCGTTCATCGTCGGCGCCGCACTGCGCTTCCGGCTCGGTGACGAGCTCCGGGAGCGGCCGCGATTCGCGCCGGTGTTCCTCGATGAGGGGTTCATCAAATCCGATGCCGAGTTCGCCGGGCGAGCGGTCCGAGCCTGGCGAGGATTGGGTTTCCAGCTTGTCATCGGCGCGCCTTTGGACAAGGTCACCGGCCTCGAGCCGCACATGAACGAACTTCTCGCCATCACCAAGAACACGCGCACGCACTACTCATTTCTGCACCCGATCAAGGACCGCAAAGCGTTCCGCGAAAGCCTGGCCGCCCTGGCACCAGCTGACTCGGATCCCGACACACAAGGCAACGGCGTCGACCCCGTCGCCGGGAACTGATCGGAGATCTCCGTGGACCGGGCCGTCGCCGGCATCAAAACACCTCGAACGGCCCTCGCCGATGTTCGCGCGCGGCTCATGCGCACCTGGCCCGAAACCGTGCTCAAGGAACAAGGCTGGCGACAGGACAGCGAGGACGGTGATGTCGCCAAAACGATCGGTCCTCGCGGCGAGCCTCCGTCGTGGCCACACCCGTTTCCGCTGGGGCAGCCCGGCTCCGCGAAACTCGCGTCGTCCTTTGGCGACGTGGTCGACCTCGTCACCGCCTGGCGCAAGCAGGAAGACCAGGACGGCCTGACGCTGAGCTGGCGGGGCCGGCGTGTCCACGGCACGGACCAGCAGTTGCCGACGCACCTCGTCGTGCCCGACATCGACACCGCTGCCCGCATCACCAGCTGGCAGACCGGCCTCGAAACCGCGAGGGCCCGCGCTCGCGTCCTCCTTGAACAGCACCCAGACGTCCGCGCTGCGCCCACAGTGCTGCGCAAAGTCATCGACTACGACGCCACGGACTTCGACCTTCTCCTCCGCGCAGCCCGCTGGTTCGCCGACCGCGCCGCTGCGGGCACCGTTGAGGTGCTGACCCCACGACAAGTTCCGATCGAGGGCCTGCACGCGAAATGGCTCGACACCCGCCACGCCTTGGTGCGGAGCCTCGCCGGAATCGACGACCTCGGGCTGCTGCCACCCCACCCACCCCGGCTCCACTTCACCTACCTCGATCCGGCGCACCTCGCCGCGGGAGGCCGCAGACACGACTGCGCGACGGTCGGTGACCGCATCCAGCTGCCCTACACACCATGCGTCGTTGTCATCAGCGAGAACAAGGACACCGCAATCCACTTCCCTCCTCTCTCCCACGGCGTAGCCGTAGAAGGCAGCGGCCGCGGCGGCAGCACCGCGGCGTCGTTCGAGTGGATCACCGGTGCCGACGCGGTCATCTACTGGGGAGACATGGACGCCGACGGGTTCGAAATCCTCGACGAGTTCCGCGCCGTCGGGGTACCAGCCCGATCCCTCTTCATGGACCACGCCGCATACGACAGGTGGGAGCCATACGGCACAGACGTGGACCGCCACGGCAAACCGCTGCAGCCACGGGCTCCGCGTCCGACTCCGTACCTGACCTCAGTCGAACGCACCCTCTACGAAGACCTCTGCTCCCCAAGCTGGGACCAGCACCGGCGCATCGAACAGGAACGCATCCCGCTCCACCTGGCAAGGGCAGCCGTCAGCAACATCTGCACGCTGGGCGGAGGTATCGCTTCGCCCGAATCTTCGGAACAGACCCACACCGGATAGTTGGAACATGTGAGCTTTCGTCGATCTCAGCCATCGCGAACATCATGCGATTGGCCCTGGAGAATCACCAGCTCCGCCAGGAGTCGAAGCAGCAGCCAACGTCACCAAGATCGTCACCGTCTGCCGCGCCGAATGACCAACTCGCGCCACAGCCCAGCGCCAGCTGATCGTCGGCCTAAGTAAGGCTTTCCGAATGGCTAGAGTCGCCGATGACGACGACAGCGCTAGACCTCTAACACCAGCGAGGGCTAGTTCACCCAGAGTTCGGCCATGCAGCGGCGAAAGTTGGTCTCATCAAGTTTGCGGACGGACACCTACCGCACCGTAACGCGCGACGTCGGTCCAGACGATGTTCATCCTTGAGACAGGTGACCCAGATCGTCGATAGGTGTCCATGAAGATCACGACGCTGAAACTGAGCAACTTCCAGTCGTTCGGCGCAGAGCCGACCACCGTCGAACTCGAAGGGGTCACATACGTTCTGGGTCCTAACGGTTCCGGGAAGACCACGGTGCTGGAAGCGCTGTCACGCCTGTTCAGCCCGCTTGCGGCACAGCGAAGAATTCGCCTTGAGGACTTCCATGTGCCTGTCGGCCGAGACTCGGCCGAGGTGCAGACCACCAGCCCTGTGCTCTGGTTGGAGGTCGACGTCGAGGTTCCCGAGTCTGGAGCCGAGGGGCAGCACCCGTCTGTCCCGCCAAGCTTCTCCCACATGGCGATCGAAACGGCCGACGGGGTGCCGAGGATTCGCATTCGCCTCACCGCCGAGCTCGCGCCGGACGGCGTCATCGATGAGAAGATCGAGTACATCCTCCAATACAACGAGTCGGGTGAGCCGACCGACTGCGCCGAAATGTCTCGCTACGACCGAGCCCACATCGAAGTTCACTATCTGCCGGCGCGCCGCGACCCGGCGGATCACCTTGCCTACACGACCGCGTCCTTGATCGGCCGGACGCTGAGAGCGACCGACTGGACGCGGGAACGCGCGACGCTCGGCGATCTGACGACCCGGATCACGGACGCCCTCGCAGGTAACGCGGCTGTGTCGAGCATCGGCGTCCGGCTTGCCGATGAGTGGGGCGGGCTGCATCGCGGCGATTACTTCAAGGACCCGTCGATCGCGTTCGGACGTGGCGAACTGGAAGGAGTTCTCCGTCAGCTCACCGTCACGTTTTCCCCCTCTCACGACGGCGCGCCGTTGCCGTTCGACCGTCTCAGCGATGGGCAGAAGTCCCTGCTGTACATCTCGCTCGTGCTCGCGTGGCACTCGCTCGCTCGACGGGTACTTGAAGGCAAGGAACCGTCGATCGACCCGAATCGGCTCCGTCCTCCGGTCCACACGGTGATCGCCCTCGAGGAGCCTGAGAACAGTCTCGCTCCGCACTACCTCGGCCGCATCATCAAGCAGCTGCGCGACGCGCGCGACGGAGGTGCCCTACAGGCGCTCATAGCCACGCATGCACCGACGATGCTTCGCCGGGTCGATCCCGAGTCGATTCGTTTCCTGCGCTTGAACGCGAATCGCGAGACGACCGTACGCCGCATCGTGATGCCCGCAGACGACCAGACCGCGGCCAAGTACGTGCGGGAGGCGGTCGAAGCGTTCCCCGAGCTCTACTTCGCTCGGGTTGTCGTATTGGGCGAAGGCGACAGCGAACAAGTCGTCCTCCCACGGGTGCTGGCCGCCGTGGGCATCGCCGAGGACGACGCCTCGGTCGCAGTCGTGCCGCTCGGTGGCCGACACGTCAACCACTTCTGGCGGCTGCTGAACACGCTGCAGATACCCCACGTGACCTTGCTCGATCTCGACAGCGGCCGTCACCAGGGCGGTTGGGGACGCGTGCGCAACGCTTGCAAGCAAATCAACGTCATCGTGCCGGATACCTACACTGACGGGCAGATCGACGACCTCCCACGCTGGAACGACGACCACGACTTCCCGGCCTACGTCGACCCCGGCTCCGCGGACGGACACGAACCTCTCCGATCGCTGGAGAATCTCGGTGTGTTCTTCTCGGCCCCAGTTGACCTCGATCTGATGATGCTCGAGGCGTACCCGGAGGCCTACGGGGTAACGCCCGTCCCACCAGACGACAAGGCGATCATCGCGGTGCTGGGCAAGGGCCATGTCAACGAGGCCCGACTCGCTCCGAACCTTCTGCAGATCTTCGACGACTACCATGCCAAGTTTGACCTCAAGAGTAAGCCTGCGACCCATCTCGCGGCGCTTTCGGCCCTCAGCGATGACGATCTCCTTGCGAACCTGCCCGGCGTGCTCGGCCGCCTTTCCCAGCGTGTGCGCGACAAGCTCGCGGGGCTGCCGGAATGATCCGGGCCGAAGACTGGCGCCCGGCCGACGACCTGGTGCTCGAACGCAACGCCTTGACGGCGGTCATGGCGATTAACCAGAACACCGTTGTCGCCGCCGGGCCGGGAGCGGGCAAGACCGAGCTGCTCGCCCAGCGCGCCGACTTCCTGCTGCGGACAGGACAATGCCGTTACCCGCGCCGGATCCTTGCGGTCTCCTTCAAGGTTGACGCCGCACGCAACTTGCGAGAGCGGGTGCGCCGCCGCTCGGGTGCCCAGCTGGCCGCTCGATTCGACAGCTTTACGTTCCATGCGTTCGCCAAGCGCCTCATCGACAACTTCCGGCCCGCACTGACCGGGCAGAACATCCTTGGCCCGGACTATCTCATCGACACACACACTCGGATCGCAGGTAAGCAGATCACCTTCGCGGACCTGGTTCCACTCGCTCTCGAAGTGATTGAAAACAACGCCTATGCCCGCGGCGGCATCCGCCAGACCTACAGCCATGTCTTCCTCGACGAGTTCCAAGACGCCACCGGGGAGCAGTACGAGCTAGTCAAGGCCGCCTTTGGCCAGTCCGGTGCGATCCTCACCGCGGTCGGCGACGTCAAGCAACGCATCATGGTCTGGGCAGGCGCCCTCGAGGGGGTGATGCAGACCTATGCCGACGACTTTTCGGCGGCACCGCTGCCCCTCTACCAGAACCGCAGGTCGGCGCCACGGCTCCGGCGGATGCAGAACCGCATGATCGCGGAAATGGACCCTGCCGCCGTGAGCTCGGACGAAGACTTGGCTGGCGACGAGGGGGTCATCGAGGTCCTCGACTTCGACACGGAACTCGATGAAGCCCGGGCGGTGGCCGACGGGATCGAGAGCTGGCTTGCTGCAGGAACCCCGGCCAGCGAGATCGCTGTCCTCGTCCGCCAGCAGCCCCACCTCGTCGCGGCGGCGCTCGGGACCGAACTCACCGAACGAGGCATCCCGTTCCGCAACGAACAGAATAGTCAGGACCTCGGCGCCGAACCAGCGGCAGCCCTCGTGTTCAACTTCCTGAGGGTGGTCACCGGCGAGAGACAACCAAGCGCGTATGCCCAGCTCATGCGGGTCGCCGCCCGCTCAAGCGCTTCCGAAGACGAAGCACTGCGCTTCGACAGCCAAGTGAAACGCATGCTGAACAAGGCACGCACGACAGTACGCGATCCCGCGTTCGACAGCGGTGAGTTCGCGTCGTGGGTCCCGCTGGTAGCCAACTTCCTGGACCTGCTTTCGCGTCCGGTTCTGGTCGCCCTGTCGCCCGCCTATCAGCAGGGAAGCCGGCTCTCCGACGTCTTGGCGGACGCGCTCAAAGCCTTCCGCAAAGAACTGGCCATCGCCGAGAGCCCGAGCGACGCGTTGAAAAGGCTGTCGGAGTCGGATGCCGTCCGTTTCCTGACCATCCATAAGTGCAAAGGGCTCGAGTTCGAGAAGGTGGTTGTACTCGGCGTCGAGAAGCAACTATTCTGGGGCGACGCCACCGCGGCCATCTCTGAGTTCTTCGTTGCTGTATCCCGCGCGAAGAACCATCTGGCACTGACCTGGAGCCGACATCGCCAAAGGCCCGAGGGCGCAACGCATAGATGGGATGAAGATCGGACGAAGTACGACAGGTTCATCAACTTCACCGACGAAACCTAGAAGTCGCACGACCGTCATGGAAATCGTCAGATCCAGTCGCGCTTACCACGTATGACGTCGCGGGCCCGAACTGCCGATCCTGAGTAATCCGTCGTCACACCGTGCACAACGGCGAGGTCACTCAGGAAGTCGTGTCGATAGGCGACCGATGTCACGAGTAAAGCGTGTATGTATTCTTTGCGTGCCAGTTCCCCGGCACGGACTTCGGCGAGGCCTGGGCCACGCCGCTGCTCCCTCCGAGGCCACCACGCTTACCGCGGTACCAGGCCGCTGATGCCCTACTCGCACGAACCGGAGCAGCGCACCGTTCCGCTCGTCTACGACGACGAGCGTGCTGTCTGCAACGCGCAGAACAAGCTGCTGACTGCGACGGTCTATACCTACGCCGACAACCACGGCGATTGGCGCGACAGCATCCGCAACAACATAATCGCCGTCGGTTGCACCGTCGCCACCCATCTCACCGCCGCCGACCACGAACGTCCCAGACTAGAGGGTCTTTCAACTACAATCGCATACGTTGCGTATTCGGCGCTGCGATGTCGCCCGTGGCTGTGCTCCTCGGCCCCGTCGGCAGGCTGCTCGTCGACGAACCCGGACAGGCACGAGGATGACTAGTCTCGACCCACGACAACCGCCTCGCCGGGTACCCGCCAACGCGGTACCGATTCGAGGGCTGCGTGCGACCCGACTCCGCCTACCGTCCGCACCCGACCCGACGCCGCCGGAATCTCCGCAGCGGCACCGTGGTCTGCGACGCGTCGGCAGCTGGGCTGGCTGGGGCAAGAGTGCCAGGGCGGTTGCTCTGTTAGCCTCTCTGGGCACCGGTGCAGCCGCGGTTGCCGCAGTGTACATCACCAACCAGACCCTCGACGCTACCCGCCAGCAGAACGCCGTCACGGAGCAAGGCCAGTACACCGAGCGGTTCGGTCGCGCGATCGACCAACTCGGCTCGGACAAGGCCGACATTCGCCTCGGCGGCATCTACGCCCTCGAGCGCCTCTCGAACGACTCTCCCCGAGATGCGGGCACGATCACAAACGTACTTGCCGGGTTCGTGCGCAACAACGCCCATTGCCCATCACCGCCGGCAACTACCTCGAAGGCCCAGCTCCCCACAGATATCGGCGCCGTCCTGACGGTTCTGACCCGTCGGCCGGCGAGCGATCCGCCCTCGCGCGACCCGTCGGTTGTCCAGGCCGACATGAAGGGCGCCTGCCTAAGTCATCTCGACTTCAGACTGTACGACCTGGCCAACATCGACCTAGGCAACGCAGACCTGTCCGACAGTAATTTGTTTGGACTGTACATGGCCGGCGTGAGTCTGACCGGAGCCAACCTCGCCGGAACCCGGCTCACCGACAGTGTGTGGTTGGGGACCATCATCACCAGCGGAAACCTGACCGGAGCCGACCTCGCCGGTGCAGTGCTTCACAACACCAAGTTCGCCGGCACAAATCTTCAGAGGGCGGTACTGGACCGCGCGCGGCGGGATGAAACAACACTGCGGTCGACGACCGCGTCGTCGTACATCGACCTAAACAAGATTCTTGATGGCCGAGCGGTGGCGCCGGATTTCTACGCGGCCGACCTCTCGTCAGCCTCTCTCCGGGAGGTGAATTTACCGGGAGCAAGCTTCGTAGGCGCCAGCCTCGACAACACCAATTTCACGCAGGCACAGCTTCCGAAGGCGATCTTCACCGCAGCGAAGAGCCTGAGGGGAACAACCTTCGACCACGCCTCCCTAACCGGGGCAGCATTTCACGGCCTCGATCTCCGGCAAGCCAACTTCATCGACGCCGACCTGTCATACGCTGACCTGTCCGATGCAGATCTGCGCGGAGTCGACTTGTCGCGGACCAACTTGACCGGGGCGGACTTCAGCGGAGCGCAGCGATGACCGCCGATGTCCGGCTCGCATCATTCCAGCTGAAGTCCTAAGCACAGCTGACGCCCGCGTCACCGTCGACGCACCGTCAGGCCGCGCTAGGTAGCCTCGACTCGAGCGCGTACGTTGTCAGCGTTCACTACGCCCCTTTCGGTAGTGCTTGTCAGCCACGTCAGGGCTGTTGCCCAACTAGTCGGCAATTGCGGTGGTTGGCTGGCCAGCCTCGCCGAGGGCCGTGCCGACAGGCTTGCGCGTGGCTGGTCACCCACCCAAACCCGACGGCTGTCATGGCTTCGCTGACTCGGTCAGTTGCGCTCGACGGGTCGAGAGACCTCCGGCGACCGACGCAAGAGCGGGCCCGTCACCTGCCGGGGCCTTGCGGCGTTGGAAGACCGGGACCGACCAGTCGGGAATCTTGAACGTGAGATCGTCCTCGTTGCCCTTCCACAGCAGTCGACGGACGAGGCCCCCCATTCTGCGATAGGCAACCGACGTGTATCAGATTGACCACGCGTCGCCCACGACACGCTCCACCACCCAGTAGACGCGATGAAGCCACGAGGTGCCCGCTCTCAAACAGGACGGGCACCTCACCCAGCGTTTGACAAACCGCCACCCCGTATCAGCTGTTGAGTGGTACGGCGCAGCGTTTCCCGCTGTTTCAGCGCCGCCCGCTCGGTCTTGTCCTGGAAGGGCGCGGACCACGCCTTCGAGGCACGACCCGGCCGAAGCTGTCGGGGGTGTCCGGTATCACTGTAATGTCCGAGCCACCCCGGTCCGGAGGGGAACGGGAAGGCCACCTCACCGGTGCCCCGTCAGCAAGGGCAGTCTCGAGGGTCTCGCAACGCCTGACGGCTGCGAGGCAACTCTGATGCAACACAGAGCCCTCCCTCGCGACTTTGACTGATGTGACCAAAGACCAGCCGTCTCCCAACGCCAAGACCAGCAAAAAGCTTCGGCGAGCGCCAGACACCGCCCAGCCCTGCGAGGGACCGGAAGTCGTGGAGGACACGATAACGACCCAGCACTCCACGTCACAGATCAGTGAAGAATCCCGCGCCTACTGGCACCCCATCGTCGCAGCGATGGCACCCATGACCGACGAAGAGATCGCCGACGTCGCAGCCATACTCCGAAGCTCCCGAGAGCGTCGAGGCCATACAACGTGACACGTGAGACTGGGACGATCCCGGCCAGTGTCGTGACGAGAGATCGAATACGTTCCAGCAACAGAGAAACGTGGTCGCGATGCCGATCGTCTACCTGCCGAGGCAGCGAGAGTGATGCCCGCTAATGGGTCGAGTCAATCAGCCGGCGCCCGGACCGCGAATCACCAGTCGACCGAGTCCTGACCCCGGTAACTACCTGTCCGCCATCACAACGTGCTCGCTCCAATCACAGCACGACGAGGCCCCACAACACGCCGCATCGGCCAACGAATCGACAACGTACGGACGGCCCACGCGACGTAGTTGGTGTTTGCCATGGAGGCGGCCAGGGACAAGAGTGCCGCTTGTCGCCGCAGCGATCTTCTCGATGACGAGGGTCTCTGCCATGTGGCGGAGAGCCCCGTCATCGAGGTCAGCTGCTCACTGTTCACTCCAGGGATGAGCGCAGCCGCATCAGCGCATCGCACACGATGCTGATGCTGGTGGCCAACTGCTCGACATCAGCGCCGTCAACGGCGACCCACAGTGCACCGTCAGGCCCCACAGCGAGTGTCGCCAGAACTCGGTTTCCTGCCAGCGCCGTGCGCCCGTCTCCCCGTCCACGTCGTGTATCGCTCGAACAGTCGAGCGTCGACGGTACGGGATTGTCCCAAAGCCCCTTCAGCGCCTCGGAGCGCGGAGCTCCGCCAGGTCCGCCGGCACCAGCAGGTTTCCAGCCGATTCCCTTCGCAGCCGTATCATCGGCACGATCACCGTTAGATGCGCGGACGTCGCCGGTACCGACGACGTCGTGGGGTCGTGATGTGGTTGTGCTCATCGAGGCTGCCCTTCAGATGGTCGCGTGATCGGCCGAAAGGCCGTCACCTCCCCTCCCTGCTCGAGCAGAGCCCGAGAAGGACCTCGAAGCGCCGGAGTGCCGACCCAGACGTGACTCCGCGCCGGCTCCCTGGTCAGCGAGTCGAGATGGCGCTGCCGATCGGCGGAGCCGACGGCGCGGTACGCGGCCTCCGCAGCCGGTGATCCAGATCCTAAAGCGCAGTATCACCGCGGGCCCCGCGACTGCATTGCAGAGGTGCGCGAACCCAGCTCCGTGCCGGTCGCTGGCGGCGACCAAGTCTTTCGCGCTCGCGAATCTCAACGCGGCCGCAGCATGCAGATCAAGGTGATCTTGCCAGTTGGACCACCGTAAGTGACCCAAGCCGTCGCGCGCCGCCTGCTCGCGTCGCGCATCGAGTTGTCCGACGAGAAAGTCGCACGGGCGGCCTCCCCGAGGCTCAGCGCGACGCGCTCACGACAGCCGGGTGTGCCCGAACTTTGCCCGACAAGGTCTCCGGAACGTTCGCCTTGCCGCCCGAGATGGACGAAGAAGCTGCTGTCGGCCGACCGCCGGCGCATTCCTCGGGCCGGACGCGGTAGGGCCTGCACTGGTCCCGACCGTATCCGCAGCGGCATCGGCTACTCCTCACGAGCGATCCGCAGGCACCGACGCAGCGGCAACATCGTCGCTGTGAACCGCACCCGGCAGTCCACGCCGATGACGCGGAGTTGAGCAACTGGCCAGAACCCTGCACACTGATCCACTACTGTCTGTAATAGTGAGAGGGTGGGATTCGGTAGTGGATGGGCCTGGGTTCCATGTCGAGGTGGAGAAGCTCGACGAGGCCGCGACCGGCATCAGGCAGAGCGTCGATGATCAGGAGAATTTCGAGCTTCGCGGGCTCTGCGGCGACAGCGGTCTGTACGGGCACTCTGGTGTGCACGATGCGTTGATGGACTTCTGCGTGCGCTGGAGCGACGGCCTGGACACCCTCACCGACGACGCCGGTGCCATCGCGGACACACTGTCCCGCGCGACTCAGGCATACCGCGCCATCGATGACGCGGCCACCCGCTCGTTGACGACTGACCCCGGTCAGGGAGCAGTCGACGATGGCTGAACTTGGGCAAACCCAGGATCCAGCCGAGTTGGTGCCCGGCAAGCCGGAGGCAATCGAAGACAACGTCCGGGTGTTGCGTGCCCGAGCCGACCGGGCCGGCCGCGCATCCGAGGGGCTCAAGGCGATCGATACGGGAGCCTGGACCGGGCCGGCGGCTCACGCCTTCCACGACAAGTTCTCCTACGAACCGGCCAAGTGGTATGACGCCGCCGACTCAATGCTGTCCGCCGCCGACGCCCTGGACCACTACGCCGGCACGCTGCGCTGGGCTCAAGCACAGGCGACCGAAGCTCTCGCCGCGTGGAACCAGGCCCAGGCCGCCACACAGCGCGCGCAGGCCCAACACGACCAGGCAGCAGCACAAGCTGCAGCCACCGGCGGGCCGGCCCTCGGATTCACCGACCCTGGCGCGGCGCCTCGCCAGACCGCCCAGGACACCCTCAATCGCGCTCGTGCTCAGCTCGCCGAAGTCGGTGACACCGTCGCAGGAGCCATCAGCGATGCCACCAGCGGAGCACCCCAGGACTCGAGCTGGCTCGACGACGCGGGAAACTTCCTCGCCGACGCTGGTGGCCACCTCATCAACGGCTTGGCCTCCCTCGGCAACACCATCATCAACCACCCCGGCGACGCCCTGACCGCTGCAGCCGGCATCGGGCTCACCGTCATCAGCTCCGCAGGGGAAGGGCTGGGCGTTGCACTGGACGCCACGGGCGTGGGCGCCGTCGCCGGTGTACCGCTCAACGTGGTCTCCGCAGTAGGGATAGCCGCAGGAGCTTCCATCACCGGCGTCGCCGTCGTGAACATGGCAGGACACGCAGCAGGCGACGACCACGTATCGCCAGCGGACACCAACCACGGCAGCAGCAACGCCGGAGCCGAGAGCGAACCACCATTCCCGGCACCCAAGGAGATCACCGGGAAGACCGCCCACGGTGAGGACCAAATGGCCACCCGCAACGGACACGGTGTGAACGACGCCGCCGCCCACGACGCGGTCAACAACCCGATCAAGACCCCGAAATACCGGCCAGACCCCTACGGCGGCACCTACCGCTACACCGGAACAGACGCAGTGGTAAACCTCAACAAAGAAGGAAAGGTCGTCACCGCGTGGGCACGATCTCGAGCCGGCTGGAGGCATGAGTGAACACCGTCATCGACACCCTTCCCGACGAGTTCCGCACAGTCATCACGAGCTTGCTCGCAGAACGAAACCCTGATCTGCTGCATGCCCTTCGAACGCAGGAAAAGCCAACCATGGATCAGCAAGAGCTGGTCATCGAGGTCCTGTCCGACGCCTTCACAGAGCACCTCGGTCCCGGCCAGGAACCCACAGCGCAAGGAGCACTCATCGACAACGCACTCGGCGCCTTCCTGACAAAATGGCCCACCGAAGACCTCGACGAATGAGCGACGCGCACAAGTCAGCCACGACGGTTCATCCCACTTGGAGGTACCTACCCTTTCGTACCAGCTAAGTCGTGCTGACGGTCGCGCGAGCAGGGACAGTGATCCGGAGGACTTATGGCGACGACCCCACGCACGGTCGACGCGGTGAAGCTGGCGTTCGCTCGGTGACGAAGACCTTGTCGTCGTCGCCGTCGTCGAAGCCAGGTAGCTGGCTGGTGATGGTCTTCATCGGGGTGACCAGATGAAGGGGCCTGCGAGGATGCCGCTGGTGGTCACGCGGCGGTCTGCCAGCGTGGAGCGGACGGCGAGGGAGCACAGGTTGTCGCCGAGTCGGCGACCAGCGGCATCGGCGCTGAAATCAATGCTCCTGCCCCAATTTCAGGGCGGTTTGTCTCAGTAGCGATACAAAGCTGGCCCATCGCAGATGTACGAGCGCACGATGAAACCCGTGACTATCGCGTCAACCTCGCAGCTCGCGCAACTTTGCAATGAGTTCTCCCGCTGAGCCCTGGGCTGAACTAGTGCCTCATCAAGGAACGTTGGCGTGGTAACCGTGTCGCGTGGACATCTGGGCTGGTGAGCGTGAGGCTGGCCGGTGGAGGTGAGCCATGGC